>JAAWAE010000103.1 GCA_022792035.1 Ruminiclostridium sp.
ATAGGCCAGGGCCACCAGACGGGCGGCATCCTCACCGAACAGCCATCTTGTGACCGGAGTCCGGTAGTCCACATTGGCGTTGACCTTGTTCAGGCCCAGCGTCCACGTCTGCGCCACGTCCTCCGCCGCCCAGGGGGAGACTTCGTAGCGTGCACCATCCGGGGTCTGGGCCTCCACCGCCCAGACGGCGGGGATCAGGAAAAGTATGCTCAAAAAGAGCATCAGTACTTTTTTCATTGGTTTCCTCCGTTAAAACATAAACATCACATATTTGCCGCAAATTTTTGGAGGGCCGGAGCTGTCCGCAGACAACGCCCCGCCCAGAACGGAGACCACGTCCGTCGGGGGAAAATAAAAGGTGTCCTCCCATTGTACATATTTTATGGCAAATCCTCCCGGGTATAGGTCTGCTCCTCCGTAGCTAGGTCGATGGTCACGGTATAAACCCCTTTGGGGAAAAGCAGCTTTGTCGGTTTCCCGTTGCCGTCCGTGTAATAGACATCCTCCAGCACCGTAGCGTTATAGAGGATCTGCTTCCCGTCCGGGGAAAGCCTTACATTTTCCGGCTTTGCCGCCTGGGCATAGTAAGCCCCGTCCACCTTCATCACCACCGGGCGGAAGGACTGCTCCTTCAAATCCTTATCCAGGTAAGTAATATAGTAGGGTATCCCGGCATTGGGCGGCAGACCGCCTCGGGAGGTGACCAAGATACTGGTATCCTCTGTCCCGTAGTAGGAATGCAGCGTGATCTCATAAAAGCCAACGTGTTTTGCTTCCGCATCCTCCCGGGGGGTGCTGGTGAAGGGGTCCGGGCCTTGGGGGGTATCTGTCACTGTCTTTTCATACAGACGAACCAGGGTGGCATAGCACTGCTCGATGGAATATCGGTCCAGGGGAGCGAACTTCCCGTTCTCCACCCCATTCAGGATACCCAGCTGGGTCATCAGCTGCACGTCTTTTTCCGCCCAAGAGGCGATCTGGTCCGCGTCGGTGTAGGGCAGAGGCTCCGTCAGCTCCGGCCCCTCCCCGGCGTAGAGACGGTAAGCCCGGGCCAGCATCACGGCGGCTTCCTGACGGGTGATGTAGGACTTCCCGTCCAGGTCCCCGTCCTCCCGGCCTAAGAGGATGCCCAGGTCGTTGGACAGCCGCAGCCAGACGTCCCCGTAATCCTCCGCCTTTTCCGCGCGGAGCTTGGCGATAGGATACACCGTGTTTGGCTTCCTGTCATAGGCCAGGGCCACCAGAGAGGAGGCGTTTCGGGCGAACTGCTCCCGGTTGATGGAGTAGCGCAGGTTGCCGTCATACTGGGAGAGCAGATCCAGGCTGTCCGCTTTTTCAATGGCATCCACCGCCCAGGGGGAGATGGTGTAGCGCTCCTGCACCGGGGTGTCCACCGCCCAGGCGGCGGGGATCAGGAAAAGTGCGCTCAAAAAGAGCATCAGTAATTTTTTCATGGTGTTTGTTCCCATCCTTCCTATTGTTTGTTGGTTTCCTCCACAAACCGAGTCGGACTCCAAAAACGGTTGTAGAGGCTGATGGAGGTGATGACGTCGTCCTCCTGTTCGTGCGTTAGACAAAGTATGCCCTTATATAATATAACGCACTCGGAGGACATCTGCAACACAAAAAACAGGGGAACACCAATTTTTTGGTATTCCCCTGCCAGGATGTTAAAAGACTATATCTTTAGAGGGCAGTGTGTGGGTTGATGCAGGAGGGGTCCCCTGACCGCTCAAGCCGCGCCCACCCACTGGGCCGTGGACTGCAGGCTCTCCACATCCACCGTCACCTGATACACCCCCGCCTTCCGGGGCGTGGCGTCCTCGCTGGTGCCTTGGCCCGGCTGGATATCACTGGAAAGGGTCAGGGTGCAGGTGAAGGTGTTCCCGTCGTCGGAGAATTGCCCGTCGCTGAGCTGGACGCTGCTGGTCATCATCCCCCAGATGTTGTGGAAGTCCAGGTCAAAATAGCGCACCCGGCCGTCCTGGTAGACGAAATAGGTGTTGGCGGCGCTGACCATCACCCCAGGGATGGACTCATGGATCATGGTTGCTTTAGGACCCTCCCAGCGGCTGCGCTGGCGCATGATGATCTTGTCTGTGTCCCTGCTGTACTGCTCGTCCAGCATATGAATGATCTGGTCATAGGTGAAGCGGGCAGGCACGTTGCCCTTGAGACGGCTCACCGGAGCGTTTTCATAGAGACGCAGGAAGGCAGCGGCGCATTGTTCCCGGGTAAAGTCCCCCTTAGGATCGAAGCACCCGTTCTCTTTCCCGTTGAGAATACCCCATTGATGGAGCACCGCCACGCTGTCCCAGGCCCAGGGGGCGATGGCGCCTGAATCCGGGAAGGGCATGGACACTGCCTCCGGCAGCTCACCGCCTAAGGCTTCATAGGCTCGGGTAAGCATCACGGCGGCTTCCTCCCGGGTGAGGTTGGCCTCAGGGTCAAAGTGGTTCGTATCGCGGCCCTGGACCAGTTTGAGGGAATAGGCGATGGTGCTTCCCCGGTCTGTGACGCGGGGTTGCTCATTGGGCAGGTCTTGGAAGATTAACTTCATGTTTCCCTGCGCGTCCTTTTCCGATAAGTAATATTCCGCTAAATCCTCCAGCTTGTCCTGCTGCTCCTGGACGATGAGGTAACGCATGGCCAGCTTGCGGAACTCGTCCCGGGTGGCCGGGACCTGGAGGTTTTCGTCGGAAAAGACGTCGTGCAAAAGGGTCAGCGCTTCGCTCTTCGCGACAGTCTCCACCGCCCAGGGGGAGGTGGTAAAGTCCTGGGCCGCGGCGGCGGAGGGGATGAGCAGGGTACAGAGGAGCAGAATGGCTGTGATTCGTTTCATGATAGGTAAAACTCCTTTTTGGCTTCTATTTTGGGAACAGCTATCGTATCCTATAGCGTATCCTAAGTTACAGCATCCCGCAGAGCCGCTGGTGCATTTGATAAAACTCGTCCATCATGTCCCGGACGATCTGCCCGGCGCTCTTCACATCGTGGATGCGTCCCATGACCTGCCCCATGGCGATCTGCGCCGCCTGGGGGTCATCCTGCTCAAAGGCGGCCCGGGTGACGGTGCCCCGGATCAGGGGATAGAGTTCCTCAAAGCTGGGCCCGCTCTTCTCGAACTCGATGATGTCCAAGGCCCCCTGGGTGCGCAGGGAGCGCAGGGCGTTGCGGATGCTCTGCTGGGTGAGGACGGTGTCGGTCTCCTTGGAGTCCAGGACCAGCCGGCGCAGATTCGGGCCGATCTCCGTCTCTTCGGCCATGAGGAAGCGGGTGCCCACCATGACGCCGTCCAGCCCCAGGGCCAGGGCGGCGTACATACCGCGCCCGTCGCACACCCCGCCGGCCCCCACCACGGGGATGCTGCACCGCTCTGTGGTCAGGGGCCACTGGACCATGGACCCCACCCCGGCCATGCCCGGGTGTCCGCCGCCCTCATAGCCCACGATGCACACCGCGTCGCAGCCCACCGCCTGGGCGGTCTTGGCAAAGCGGGAGTCGGGGACCTTGTGCATCACCACGCAGCCCGCCCCTTTCAGCGTATCCATGAAGGGTTTCGGGCTGCTGCCGGCGGTCTCCACGATGCGGACCTTCTCGTCCACGATGGCCTGCAGAAAACCTTTGATGGGTCCGTCGGGCTTGGTGTCCGGCAGGAGGGAGAGGTTGACGCAAAAAGGTTTGTCCGTGAGGGTTTTCAACCGCTGGATATCGGCCTGGAAGTCCTCCGGGTCCTCGTAGGTGGTCATATTGATGGTACCCAGGCCGCCGGCGTTGGACACCGCCGCCGCCAGCTTGGGTTTGGAAAGCCACTGCATGGCGCCTTGGATGATGGGATACTGGATGCCAAAAAGCTCCGTGATCCTGGTTTTCATGGTCGATCCCTTCCTTTTCTGTCGGGGACTTACCCCGTTTTCTCATTTTATCTTAGCAGGCTTTTTCAGAAAGTCAATCCTTTGTGGAGAAAGAGCCGAAAAAGAGTTGACAAGCCCCGTGGCCGGTTGTATAATTTCCCTATATTAAACCGAATCGGGAGGAAGGAATTTATGGAATTCAAAACAGCCACGATGGCGGACTTTGACGCGGCCTTCGACTACATCGTCAAACTCTGGACCTACAACACCTACGACAAGGAGGAGACCCGGAAGGTCTACGAAAAGGTCCTGGCCGATGAGGACAGCTTTGCCTTCTTCCTCATGGACGGCGACGAGTACCACGGCTTCTGCCACGGGGCCTACTTCAACACCTTCTGGATGTGCGGCCCCACCTGCTACGTCTCCAGCATCATTTCCAACGAGGACGAGCGGGGCAAGGGCAACGGCGTCAAGCTCATGGACCACGCCAAGGAACTGGCCAAGGCCAGAGGGTGCAAGGCCCTGGTGCTGGACTCCGGGATGCCCCGGACCCAGGCCCACCGCTTCTATGAGATCTACGGCTTCGAGAAGAGCTGCTACGGGTTCGACTATTACATCAACTAAGCGTAAAATCCGCCCCCACACAAGCCCCCGCCCCTGGGGGCTTGTGCTGTATCAGCTGGAGAGAAGCTGATAGGAGAGAATTGAGAGGAGAACGAAAGTATGAAACGCGGATGGTTGTCTCTGGCCCTTTGTCTGGCCATGATGAGTACCTTGTTTGTGATCCCCGCCCAGGCCGCCGGCCCTATGGAGGAGGTGCTGGGGGTCTATGAGGGCTACTACTACGCCCAGCAGGGGCAGACCGGCGTCACCCTGACGGTCTATCAGGAGGGCGGAGCGGTCAAGGCCCTCTTTGACTTTTATAACCTGCCCAACCGCACCAACGCCAAGGACGGCAAATTTTATATGGATGTCAGCTACGACAACGGCATCTATACCTTCGATGCCACGCAGTGGATCGACAGGCCCAGCGGTTACGAAACGGTAGACCTCTACCTGACCCTGAGCGGCTACGTCCTCTCCGGGAAGGTGAACGCCAGGGGTTCCCAATTCAACTTCTACGCCGAGAAGCCCAACGACGCCTACGAGCAGATCCAGGAGAGCGTTTTCAACGACCACCGCTATGAGCGCGTGGACCAGGGCATGACCTGGACCCAGGCCCGGGACTACGCCAAGGAGAAGGGCGGCTATCTGGCGGTGATCACCTCCGCCGAGGAGCAGGCATTCATTGAGCGCCTGATCTCCAAGGGCAGCCAGAACCAGTATTGGATCGGCGGACACCGGGAGGGCAGCGGCTTTGCCTGGGTCACTGGCGAAGCCCTCTCCTACACCAACTGGGATTCCATCGAGCCCAACAACAACCGGGGCGTGGAGGATTCCATGCAGATCCTTCGCCTGCCCAACCCCGCGGTCCCCGGGAGCCGGGCGATGCAGTGGAACGACGCCCCCAACGACAACACCATCCCCGGTGAGGAGGATTTCTTCTCCCTGTCCAAGGTGGGCTTTATCATCGAGTACGGCGCCTGGAGCGATTCCTCCGACTGGGCCACCCCCGAGCTGAAGGAGGCCCTGGAGAACGATCTGATCCCTGACGTGCTCATCGGGCGGGATCTGAAGGGGCAGATCACCCGGGGCGAGTTCGCCGCCGTGGCGGTGAAGCTCTACGAGGCCATGAGCGGCAAGCGCACCATCATCGCCATGGACGCGCCCTTCCGGGACATCGACTGTGCCGAGCGGCTGTATATCCTCAAGGCGTACAATTACGCCATTGTCAACGGCACCGGCCCCACCACCTACGCCCCCAACGACCTGCTCAGCCGGGAGCAGATGGCGGCGATGCTCACCCGGGCGGTACAGAAGTCCATGCACCCGGATTACACCATCGACACCGACCGTCTCTATCCCCTGGATTACAGCGGGGTGACCCCCTTCGCCGATGACAAGGATATCTCGGCCTATGCCTATCCCTCGGTGTACTTCATGGCCAAGCATGGGATCATCAACGGCTTAGGCGGGAATCGGTTCGCGCCGAAGAATACCACCAGCGCCCAGGCGGCGGCGCATTATGCCAACGCTACCAGGGAACAGGCGCTGTTGATCTCGGTGCGCAGTTTGAATCAGTTGAGCTGAAAAGAGAGCAAAACGGACGCCCTGCCGGATGGCGGGGCGTCCGTTCAATCTGTCAAAAACCCCACCCTTGGCGAGGCTTTTTGACAGGCTGAAACAGCGCCTGCCAATCGGCAGGCGCTGTTTCACATCGGTTTCAAATTCTGCTCCAGCCGTCCCACCATCCAGGCGAACCGCTTTTCCCGTCCCGCCTCGGTTTTGGCGTCGAGATAGGCCCGGGTATAAGTCTTCTGCACGGAGGGGGACATGGCTTGAAAATGGGTGTAAGCGGGCTCGTGGCCTTCCAGCAGCGCGGCAACGCGGGCGATCTCCGCCGGCGTGATTGCCGGGGCCTTGGGGGCGTCCCACTGACCATTGTCCCGGGCGATCTGCACCTTCTCCCGGCCGGATTCGGTCATGAGGCCCCGTTCCTCCAGGCTCTGGACCAGAGCCTTATTTTTCTCGGACCACTTGCTGTTCTCCCGGCGGGGAGAGAAATATTTCCGATAGCATTTGTCGTCGATGCGCTGCATCTGTCCGTCGATCCAGCCGAAGCAGAGGGCTTCCTCCAAAGCCTCGCTGGCTTTCAGGGTCTTTGGACCGCCGGCCTTGCCCAGCAGCAACCAGACCCCGCCGCTGGTCTGGCCGTGTTCCTCAAGCCAGTCCCGGAAGGCGGCTCGGTTGGGGAACGTCATTGGGGTATCCATGAAAAACCTCCTTTACGGCGTGCAGGCTTTTACGTCCGCCAAAAACTGCGCCCAAGCCGCCTCATCCTCTACGAAGTGGAGGGGGCAGAGCTTCCCGGTGACGTCGTAGTGCCGGATGACCCGGCTGCGGTCCAGGTTGAAGTGGTCGCACAGCCAGGCGGTGAGGCGCACCAGGGAATCGTAACTCTCCTGGGTAAAGACCCCGGTCTCATCTGGGTGGCAGACCTCGATGGAGATGGTATCCCGGTTGCGCTCGTTGGTGGCGGAGGACTTCTCCTTCAGGGGCACGCACTGGATGATCTCTCCCTTGAGCCCAATGACGAAGTGAGAGCTGACCTGGGTGTCCGGATTGTTATAAAAATCCCGGTTCTGCTGGGCGGTGGTGCCGGGGTTGCCGACGTAGTGGATGGCGATGTCGTGAATGGGCCCGATGGCCTCCCCCCGGCGTCCGCTGCCGTTGACGCGGACCAGCTGCACATCCACCCAGGAGGGGACCTCCGAGCGCAGGCGCAGGGCAATGCCGATGGCGGTGATCAGAATAACGGCGGCCAGGATCAGGGGCAGGAAGCGGCGCAGGGGAGAGGGGCGCTTCACCCGTCTTCCCTGGGGAGGACGGCGGTGGGGGCGGTTGGTGGTGACAGTGGGCATAATGGGTCTCCTTCTCTCTGTGGCGGCAGGAACTCAGGGGAGGGGGGCGGTGGCCTGTGCTAGCCACGCGGCTTCCTCCGGGGACAGATGGGGGGTCAGGGCGGCGCGGACGGCGGCGTGGTAGGCGTTGAGCTGGGCTTTCTCGTGGGGTTGGAGCTGCTCCGGGTCCACGGCGTCCAGGTCAAAGGGGGTGAGGGTGAGGGTCTCGAAGGCCAGGAAGCGGCCGAAGGGGGTGGTCTGCGCCTCCACGCACAGCAGGAGGTTTTCCAGGCGGATGCCGTACTGGCCGTCCAGGTACAGCCCCGGCTCGTCAGAGGTGATCATCCCGGCCTCCAAAACGGCCTCCCGGCGGCTCCCCGCCAGGGGTCGGGCCCGGATGCCCTGGGGTCCCTCATGGACGCTGAGCAGGTGCCCCACCCCGTGGCCGGTGCCGTGGTTGAAATCTAAGCCCAAGGCCCAGAGGGGGGCGCGGGCCAGATAGTCCAGGTTCAGCCCCGCCGCACCGTGCTTGAAGCGGGCGGCGGCCAGGGCCAGATTGCCCCGGAGGACGGCGGTGTAGTGGGTTTTCTGCTCCGCCGTCAGGGGACCTAGGGCGTAGGTCCGGGTACAGTCGGTGGTGCCGGTGCGGTAGTGTCCCCCGGTGTCGGCCAGAAGGAATCCCTCGGCCTGAATGGCAGCGTCGCTGTCTTGGGTGGCGCTGTAGTGGACGATGGCCCCATGGGGACCGTAGGCCAAGATCGGGTCAAAGGAGGGCTGCAAGTAATCCGGGTCCTCCTTCCGAAGGGCCTCCAGCTTGGCGGCGGCGGAGCGCTCCGTGATGGGCTGTTTCCCCGCCTGGGTCTTGATCCAGTACATGAAACGAGTCAGGGCGATGCCGTCGGAGTGGTGGGCCTTGCGGGCGTTGGCCTGCTCCACGGGGTTCTTCACCGCCTTCATGGCGATGGTGGGGTTGGGCCTGTCCACGACTTTTAGGGAGGGGGGGATGCTGGTGAGCAGAGTCGTGTTCACCCGCCGGGTGTCCAGCAGGACCCGCTGGTCCTGGGGCAGACGGCCTAAGTAGGGATAAAAACTCTCATAGGGCCGCAGGAAGACCTCGTCCTCCTCCAGCGCCTCCAGGACTTCTGCCGGGAAGGCGCCGGTCTGGGCGAAGAGGGTGCAGCTGTTCTGCCCCACCGCCAGATAGGCCAGGAACACCGGCGTACAGGCCAGGTCTCCGCCCCGCAGGTTCAGGACCCAGGCGATGTCCTCCAAGGTGGAGAGGAGGAAGAGGCCGGCTTTCTGCCGGGCCATGGCCTCTCGGACCCGGGCCAGCTTGTCCCGCCGGGATTCTCCGGCCTGCGGCAGCGCCCACACCGGTTCGCAGGACCGGGGGGGACGATCTGTCCAGAGCTCGCCCACCAGGTCCAGCTGGCTGTCCAGCTTTGCCCCCAGCTGCTTGCAGAGTTTGTAGTAGCGCCGCCCGGTATGGGCGTCCACACAGCGTCCGTCAAAGCCCAGGGTCTGCTCCGGCCGGAGGCTTTTTTTCAAAAAGGCTTCCAGGGTGGGCACCCCGGCCTCGCCGGATTTCATCAGGCGGATGCCGCTGTCTTGCAGCTGCTGCTCGGCCTGGAGGAAGTAGCGCCCGTCGGTCCACAGTCCCGCCCAGTTGGGAAAGACCAAAAGGGTCCCGGCGGAGCCGGTGAAGCCGGAGATGTATTCCCGGCAGGCGAAGTGCCCGCCTACATATTCGCTGCCGTGGGGGTCTGCGGTGGGGATCAGGTAGGCTTGCAGGTCATGTTCCGCCATCCGGTCCCGGAGGGCTTGGAGCTGCTTGCGCATGGTGAGGACTCCTTTTCTCTCCCTATCTCGAATCACGTCCCGCCGGGGGACTTGGATAGGATCAGTATAAAAATAGTTTGCGGCCGTTTCCTTAACAAATCATAAAGATTTTCTTAAATTGAGGGGGAAAATCGGTTTTTTTCTGGAAATGGGTCGTTTTGCTCCCTCAAGCCACCTGGAAGAGCAAAAATTTCAAGTATTCCGTCTCCGGCACCCCCCACAAAATGGGGTGGTCCGGGGCCTGCCGGCGCTCCTCGATCTGCCGCAGGCGCACCCCGGCGTCGGCGGCGGCCTCCCGGAGCATCTGCAGAAACAGCCCCGCCGTCATGAAGTGGGAGCAGGAGCAGGTGGCCAGATACCCGCCCCGGGGCAGGAGCTTCATGGCCCGGTAATTGATCTGCTTATAGCCCCGGTAGGCGTTCTTCACCGTGGAACTGCTCTTGGTGAAGGCGGGCGGGTCCAGGATGATGTAGTCATAGGGGTGCCCGCCCTTCTGGGCCAGGTCCGTGAGGAGCTGAAAAACGTCCGCCTGCCGGGTCTCCAGGGGGAGGCCGTTCAAGGCGGCGTTGCGCTGGGCCTGGGTCAACGCCTCTTGGGAGATGTCCACGGCGGTTACGGCTTGCGCCCCCGCCATGGCGCAGTTCAGGGCGAAGGCGCCGGTGTGGGTGAAGCAGTCCAGCACCCGACGACCTTGGGCCAGGCGGGCGGCGGCTTTCCGGTTGTACTTCTGGTCCAGGAAAAACCCGGTTTTCTGCCCGTGGATGTAGTCCACGTCATAGAGCACCCCGTTTTCCCGGATGGTCACATGACCGTCCAAGTCTGCCGCCAGCCCCGGCAGGGGATAGAACCCGGTCACCGTCTCCATCCCCTCCTTGGCCCGGAGGGGGGACTCGCTGCGCTCGTAGATCGCGGCCACGGTAACGCCATACCCGGCCAGCAGGTCCACCAAGTGGCGGTAAATCTGCTCCCGCCGCTGCTCCATGCCCAGGGACAGCACCTCTGTGACAAGGATGTTCTCAAAAAGGTCCACGGTGAGGCCGGGGAAGTGGTCGGCCTCGCCGAAGATCAGACGGCAGCAGGAAAAATCCTGGCCCATGACGGTCTTTCGATAGTCCAGGGCGTGCTGGACCCGCCGCCGCCAGAAGGCGTCATCAAACCGGTCGTTGGTGTTCCGGGATAGGATGCGCACGCGGATCTTAGAGTGGTCGTTGATCAAGCCGGTGCCCAGCCAGCGCCCTTTTTTCGACAGGACATCCACCAAATCCCCGTCCTGGCAGGGCTGTTCCGGCCCGGTGGTCTCCGCGCCGTAGACCCAGGGGTGGCCGGCACGCAGGGCGCGGGCCGCTTTCTCGTTGACCGTTATCGTAGGGTAGGGACGTAGGGCCATAGGGGCCTCCTTTTTTTGTAGATTTTTATAGGATCGTATGTTCCAAAACGCCGATGCCTTCGATCTCACAGCGGACGGTATCGCCTGCTTTCAGGAACTTCGGCGGAGTAAAGCCCATCCCCACCCCGGCGGGGGTCCCTGTGGCGATGATGGTCCCCGCCAGCAGGGTCATCCCTTGGGAGAGCTCATGGATGATGTGGGGGATCGAGAAAATCAGCTGGTCCGTCACGGCATCCTGCCGCGCTTCCCCGTTGACCCAAGTCCGGATGGGCAGGGCGGGGGGTTGCGCGAAGGCGTCCTTCGTCACCAGGCAGGGACCCATGGGGGCGAAGCCGTCTAAACCCTTGCCGAAGGTCCACTGCTTGTGGCCGGTCTGTAAGTTTCGGGCGGAGATGTCATTGACGATGGTATAGCCGAAGACGTAGTCGAAGGCGTCCGCCTCGGCGACGTTTTTTGCGTCCCGGCCCAGTACCACCGCCAGCTCGGTCTCATAGTCCAGGCTGTCTACCAGGTCAAAGTGGCCGGGGATGGAGGCCCCGGGGCCGGGGCAATGGCTGGCCCGCTTGGAGAAGTACACGGCCTTCCCCTTCTGGCGGGTGAAGGCTTCGGCGTCGAAGTCCTCGGCCTCGCTCTTGTGGGCCTGGTAGTTCATCCCTAAACAAATGATATCCTGCCGGGGCTGGGGGATGGGGGCCAGGACCTCCACGGCGCCCAGGGTCAGGGTCCCCAGGCTCTGGGCGGCTCGCTCCAGCACGGCGTCCCGGCTCTCCGGCTCATCCATGAGGAGGTGGTTCATGCTCTGATAGGGCAGGGGGACCAGGGTCCCTCCCTGGGTTTCCAGGCAGACCAGGGTCCTGCCCTGGTGTACGACGGTATAGAGCTTCATCAGCGTTTCCTTCCTTTGCGATTGTTGTGGCTCTATTGTACCAGCACCAAGGAAGAGATGCAAGCGGGGAGAAGCCGTCCAAACAAAAAGGTGGCAGCTTTCGCATACGCGAAAGCTGCCGTTTTCAAGATAAGGTCCTCCGCGGCAGGACGAATTGTCCCCGCGCCGGAGCCGGTGCTTTATTCATCAGACGATGGATTTGCCGAGTTCGTAAGCGGCGGATACCTCGGGCTTTCCCTCGATATCCCCAACGTTCTCGTTTCCGCCGGCGAGAATATGACCGAGATTCTCCCACGCCAAATGCTCCATCAAATGGTTGTAGTAAAGGAGAGCATCTTCAAAGCCGGAGCCTTCTGCGGCCATCAGCAGAGCGGAAGCCCTGCCGTGTCCCCGCAGGAGATTTCCGTCCCCCTCCTCCAAAGCAAACAGACGGTCCAGAGCCGTTTTGATTTGTCCGCTCATAGTCCAATAATAGAGCGGACTGGCCAGCACGATCACATCACACGTCCGCACCGCTGGATAGATTTCCTTCATATCGTCCCGCTGGACACAGGGACACGCTCTGCTGCTCTGGCCGCCAAAGCAGCCCTTGCAGCCGTGGATCTTCATGCCGTCCAGGAAAAATTCAGTTACAGTATGTCCGGCGCTCTCGGCACCCTGGGCAAATGCCTGGACCAGCGCGGAAGTGTTGCCCTTTTTGCGGGGACTGCCATTGAGAATGACGATTTTTTTGCTCATGTAAGCGACCTCCCTGACCCGCGGGCTTGACCTTGCCCGCGTCTGATGGTATCATTGTAGCAGGAACTAGAATGAAATCAAGTACGCACATATAAGTGCGGTACTTACCCGGAGGGAAGTATACTATGAAGGAACGCTGTATTTCCCAGGAGTGCCTGAACGAAACGGGGTTCAGCTATACCCTGTCTTTGATTAACGGCAAGTACAAAATGACGATCCTTTATGCTTTGATGGAGTTTAAAGTCGTGCGGTTCAATGAAATGAAACGATATATTGGGGGGATTTCCTATAAGACGCTGAGTTCCACGCTGAAGGAGTTAGAAGCAGACCAGCTGGTACACAGAGAGGAATACCCTCAAATCCCACCCAAAGTTGAGTACAGCCTAACAGAGCGGGGCAAATCCTTGATGCCGATTTTGGACGGGATGTGCGAATGGGGGGAACAGAACCGGCTTTGATTTGTAGATGTAGATAAGGAGCAGCGGGCAGCGGAGATGTTGACGATCTCCGCTGCCCGCTTGCACGGTAAAGGCGCGTCAGGGCAACCCCTCCTGTAAAAACCGCCAGGCGTTGCGCCAGCAGACGGCTTCGATCTCCCGGGGGGTAAAACCGGCGCGCTCCATGGCCTGCACCAGCTGGGGCATCCCCCCGGCAGCGCCTAGGTCCAGGGGGGTGTCGATGCCGTCGAAATCCGAACCCAGGGCGGCGCTCTCCAACCCGCCCACGTTGATGACGTGGCGCAGATGGTCCAGGATGGCTTGGGTGGGGGTCCGGGAACCGCCGGTCAAAAATCCGGCGTAAAAGTTCACCCCCACCAGCCCCCCGCGCTGCGCCATGGCCCGGATCATCTCGTCGCTGAGATTCCGCCGGTGAGGATACAGGGCCCGGCAGCTGGAGTGGGAGGCCAGAAAGGGACGGGACGCGCAGCGGCAGAGATCCCAAAACCCGTCGTCGCTGAGGTGGGATACGTCCACCAGCATATGAAGGCGTTCCATCTCCGCCACGAAGGCGAAGCCGGTTTCAGTTAGTCCCCCGGCCTGCCCGTTGGGATGGCCCAGTTCATTCTCGTAGTTCCAAGTCAGGGTCACCAGACGCACCCCAAGGCGGTGCAGCTGCCGCAGTTTTTTCAGGGAACCCTGGCACACGCCGCCCTCCTCCACAGTGAGCAGCGCCCCCAGCTTCCCCTCCCGCTGCGCGCGGGTCAGATCCTCGGCGCGGAGGAGGGGGTGTAAAACATCGCGGTTTTCTTCCAGCTCCCGCTGCCAGCAGGCCGCCAGGGCCTGGACCTCCTCCCAGGGACTGGTCTTTTGGACTGCCTGGGAATGTAAGTCCACGAACAGCGCAAAGCATTGGGCCAGGTACCCGCTGCGGCGCAGCTGGTCCAGATCCACGTCCAGCCCCGGCCCCCGGCCCAGGCTGACGGATTGGCCCTCCCGCCGCAGGGATAGAATGCGGGAAATGGTGTCACAGTGCAGGTCAACGAAAGGCATAGTACATCACCCCTGTAATGGAAAATGACAGGCCGCCTGCTGCCCATCCCCCAAGTCTGCCAGCGGCGGAACCGCCTGGGCGCACAATGCTTGGGCGTAGGGACAGCGGGTCCGGAAGCGGCAGCCGGAGGGGGGGTTCCCCGGGTCCGGGACTTCCCCGGAGAGCTGGCCCAGCGCGTCCCGCCGCCGGGGGTCCGGCTTGGGGATGGCGTCCAGCAGAAAGCGGGTGTAGGGATGGCGGGGGCGGCGGAATAGGGCCTCCCGGGGGCCGATCTCACACAGACGCCCCAGGAACATCACCGCCACCCGGCTGGCGCTGTGGCGCACCACCCCCAGGTCATGGGAGATGAATAAGTACGTCAGCCCCTGTTCCCGCTGCAGCTGGGCCAGCAGGTTCAGCATCTGCGCCTGGACCGAGACGTCCAGGGCAGACACCGGCTCGTCGCACACCAGCAGTCTGGGGCCCAAGGCCAAGGCCCGGGCCAGGACCACCCGCTGGCGCTGTCCGCCGGAGAGCTGGTGGGGATAGCGCTCCAGCAGTTCCGGCGAAAGCCCCACCCGCTCCAGCAGCCGCGCCGCCCGCTGGGGCAGCTCCCCCCGGGG
The DNA here is from genome assembly GCA_022792035.1 of Ruminiclostridium sp. Lineage (GTDB taxonomy): Bacteria > Bacillota > Clostridia > Oscillospirales > Oscillospiraceae > Evtepia. The sequence goes on from JAAWAE010000103.1 coordinate 14,298, forward strand.
GCAGAGCTTATGGATGCGCAAAGGCTCCGCCACCAAAGCCCCCACCCGCTGGCGGGGCTGCAGGGACCCGGCGGCATCTTGAAAAACAGGCTGGAACTGCCGCCGCAGCGTCCGCAGGGCCTTGGGGGACAGGGCGGCCAAGTCCTGCCCGTCAAAGAGGACCTGGCCTTCGGTGGGGGGCAGCAGGCCCAGCAGCAGCCGGGCCAGGGTGGATTTCCCGCAGCCGGATTCCCCCACCAGGGCCAGGGTCTCCCCCTGGTACAGGCGCAGGTCCACCTGGGACACCGCCTCCAGGGGCCGTCCGCCCCGCTTTGACCGGTGGACCTTGACCAGTCCCCGGCCCTCACAGAGTATGTTATGCAAGTGTGTGCCTCCTCTTGGCAGCCCTCATGGGCCCTCGTCCCCTAAGATACAGCGCAGGCGATGCCCGGGGACAGCTTCCCGAAGGGGGGGATGTACCCTCCGGCAGGCAGGCCCCGCCTGGTCACAGCGGCTGGAAAAACGGCAGCCCTCCGGAACCTGTCCCAGCTTCGGTACGGTGCCGGGGATGGCGTACAGGGACGCCTGCTCCGCCTCCAGGGAGGGGATGGCCCGCAGGAGCCCCTGGGTATAGGGGTGCCGGGGATGGTCGAACAGGGAGAAGGTCTCGGCCTGCTCCACGATCTCCCCGGCATACATCACATATACCATGTCACACAGCTGGGCTACCACCCCCATGTTATGGGTGATGAGCAGGATGGCGGTCCCGGCCTCCCGGCTCAGCCGGGCCATCAGGCGGAGGATCTGGGCTTGGATGGTCACGTCTAAGGCGGTGGTGGGCTCGTCGGCCAGGAGCACCGCCGGACGGCAGGCCATGGCCATGGCGATCATCACCCGCTGGCACAGGCCCCCGGAGAGTTCCCGGGGGTAGGCGCTCCAGCGCCGTTCCGGGTCCGGGACCCCCACTTCGCCAAACAGGGCCAGGGTCCGGGCCTTGGCCTCCCGGCGGCGCAGGTGCTGATGCAGGCGCAGCCCCTCCGCCACCTGCTCCCCCACGGGGAGGACGGGGTTCAGGGCGCTCATGGGGTCCTGGAAGATCATAGAGATGCGCTCCCCCCGCAGCTGCCGCAGCTGCCGCTCCGGCAGGGTACACAGGTCCTGGCCCTGAAAGCGGATGGACCCGGCGGTGACCGCCCCCCCCTGGGGCAGAAGGCCCAGGATGGACAGGGCGGTCATGCTCTTGCCGCAGCCGGATTCCCCCACCAAGCCGACGATCTTCCCCGCCGGGATGGACAGATCCACCCCGTCCACGGCGGCCAGACCGCCTGGGAAGCAGACCTGCAGGCCCTGGATGTCCAGGGCAGTGTTCTCCTGGCTCATCCGCGGCAGCTGTGGAAGAAGCCCTGCTTGTCGTACTGGTACTCCAAAGCCTCCCCCATGCGCTCGGCCAGGTAGAGGAAGCGGGCAAAGCTCTTGCGGGGGTCGATGCTCAGCCGGTTGGCGTTGAAGGTCCCCAGGGGGATGTGATAGACGCCCGCCTCGTCGGGGCTGTGTCTGGTGAGGAAGGCGTCGGTGGAGGGGAGGAAGAGGCTTTTGACAAACAAGCTCCCGTCCTCCTTCTGGGCATAGCCCAGGATGGCGGCGAAATCAAAGTCCACATGGGAGAAGCTGTTGACGCTGTCCTCGTCGAACAGCCGCTTCATCTGGGGCAGGTAGAAGGGGCGGATCACGGCGGTCTGGTCCTTCAGATGGGCCAGCTTTTGATCCGAAGCCTCCCCGCTCTGGGCGAAGGGGACGGCGTCGGGCCGGGTGAGTTTGGCCAGGATGCGCGGGGCCTCTGACGCGGGGTCCAGGGAGAAGGCGGCTTGGTAGGTCGAGGAGAAGTGCTCGTAGCGTTTCAGGATCTCCACCGCCTCCTTGGCAAGGGAGAGACGGTGGGGGTTTTGGGGCAGGGACATAGGGGTTCCTCCTTTTGAGATTGCGTGATGGGACAGGGGACACCGCCCCTGCGGGTGAATGGTCGTATGCGAGCGGGGGGGCTCACTCCTCCAGCTCTGCGTCCACGGCGGTGAAGCTGTCATAGACCATGGCTTTTTCCAGGGCGGCGTAGGCCTCCTGGACCTGCCGCTGCTGGGGGGTGGGGGAATAGCTGGGCGCGCCTTCCTGGTCCACGAAGAGCCGTCCCCGCACCTGGAGCATCGAGGGGGTGATGTTCTGGGACAGCCAGGTGAAGTAGCTGCCCAGGGGCACCCCGGCCCGTTCCAGGACGTGCAGGCCCAGGAAGGTACAGCTCTCGTCCCGGTCCGGCGCCGGCTCGGTTTCGTAATTGCTCCAGATGAGGTAATTGGTGGAGAGGATCTCCTTCAAGGTCTCCGCGTCCCAGTCGGCCGCGTTGTCGGTGGGACTGCAGCGCAGATGGGTATAGAGGGAGACCCCATCGTTGAGGTTGATGGAGGGCAGGTGGTCTCCCACGAAGACCAGCAGGACGGGGCGGTCCACTTGGGAGAAGTAGTCGGTCAGGAGTTTTAGGGATTCGTCGGCGCCGTGAAGGCCGTGGACCAGGGCGTCCACAATGGCCAGGTCCTCTTGGGACATCCCGGCGCAGGCGGCGGGATAGCCGGAGGGGGTGTCGTATTTCCCGGCCTCATAGGCCTGATGGTTTTCCATGGACATCCCGTAGAGGAAGCAGGGCGCGGAGGGGTCCCGGGCCTCGTAGCGGGCGATGAGTTCTTGGGCGAAGGAGACGTCGGAGATGTAGGCCCCGTCGATCACAGGCTGGGTGAGGAAGTCATCCTGAAAAACCAGCTGGTCAAAGCCGATGGCGGGGTAATTGCTTCGGCGGCCATAGAGCTCGTCGGTGTAGGAGTGAACGGAAATGGTTTGATAGCCCGCTTTCTTCAGGGTCCGCACGGTGGAGGGGACGTCCCGATAGAAGGCGGAGTCCAGGGTGCATAAACTGTCCCCTTCCAGGAGGAAGTTTTTGGACAGGGCGGTGAACATCTCCATCTCCACGTTGCCGGTGCCGCCGCCGTAGTTGTTGCTCAGGAAGGCGCCGCTGGTCCCCTGCTCCGCCAGGGCGTGGTAGGTGGGCAGGGGGTCGTCGGCGAAGTAGAGCCCCGAGAGACGGGTGATGTCGAAAAAGCTCTCCGAGGTGACGAACACGATGTCCGGGGCCTGGTCCAGGGGCAGGGCCTCCCCCGGGGCGCGGCTCTCCTCCCGGAAACGCTGGGCCAGACCCAGGTAGTAGCCGTCGCTCTCCCCCCGGGCCTCGGCCTGCCGCTGGGCCCAGGCGGTATAAAGGCCCAGGACCACCCCGGAGCGCTCGCTGCGCTCGATCTGGTCCATGCAGTCCTGGTCCAGGGCCACGGCGGCGCTTTGCAGGGGGCCGGGGAAGAAGGCGCAGGCGCACACCGCCCCGCTCACCAGCCCCAGGACCAGACCGGGCTTCCAGCCTGGCTTCCAGGTCTCTTTCCGGCGGAGGGTCTCCGTGAGGATCGCCGCCACCACCACGCCCAGCACCGTCATCACCGGGGGGATCAGCTGCTTGGCGGCAAAGCTGGTCACTTCCCCCAGGTTTTCAATGAGGGTGAAGTCGCTGAGCTGGATGGGCATCCCATTGATGTCGAACTTATAGCGGCTGGACACCGCCACCCCCATGAACAGCCCGACTTCGGGGATGAAGGCGGGGAAGAGGCGGCGGATAAAGCCGTAAAGGGTCAGGCTGACGCTGGAGAAGAGCAGCCAGAACAGCCCCACCGCAGGCAGGTGGAGGACCATCCAGGGAAAGGGTTTCCACAGGCTCTGGAGCCACACCACCTGGGTGGCGTACAGGGTCACCAGGGGGCCCAGCAGGAGGCTGAGCAGGACGAAGAGCCGGGGATGGGCGGGTTTGGCGCACAGCCGTGCCCAGAGGGCCTTCCACCAGGGGAGGGAGGGCGCTTCGGGTTCGCTGGCGGGCAGGGTGGTGAAGGGGGCCATAGCAGGTGTTCCTCGTTTCATACATAAAATAGGTCAACGATGTCTATTATACTCGAAATCACAGGGAGATGCAACGGGTGGTTTTTGGGGGTGGAGGCAGGCGTCCAGGAAGGCTTCGATCCCGTCTTTGGTGTACGCGCCGTTGCGCCAGGCGATGCGGATGGGGTAGGAGAAGGGCAGCGGCAGGCAGAGCAGCTGGTCCCGGAAGGCTGTGAAGAAGTCCACATAGAGGTCGGGGCAGAGATACAGGCCAAAGCCGTCCCGGCACAGCCGCAGGCAGGTCTCGGCGCTGTCGGAGAGGACGGAGACCTTGGGCACGACCCCGGCCTTCTCCAGCAGGACGGCGCCGTAGCGTCCGGCGATGTCGTTCTGGGTGTTCATCACAAAGGGGTAGGCCCCCAGGCCGCTGAGGTCCCCGCTGTGCCGGAGGGCGTCCAGAGCCTCGGGGGAGAGCATCCCCTGGGGCGCGGCCAGGAGGAGGGATTCCCGATAGTATGGCCGGGTGCAGAATTCCGGCCGGTCTTCGGAGACATCGGCCACCACCACGTCCAGCTCGCCCTTTTCCAGGCGCTGGATCAGCTCCTCGTTGGTCTGCTCACACAGGCGGACCTGGAGCTGGGGATGGCTCTCCCGGAGGCGGGTGAGCACCGGGGGCATGAGGATCAGGCTCCGAGTCTGGGAGATACCCACCCGGAGCTGGCCGCTGCCGGCCAGGGCCAGATCCCGGAACTCGGCCTCCATGGCGGTCTGGAGGCGCTGGAACTGAAGGCAGTAGTGATAAAACCGCTCCCCCGCCCAGGTGAGGCGGAAGGCGGGGCGGCGGGTGAAGAGCTGTACCCCCAGCTCCCGCTCCAAGGCGGCGATGTGGGCGCTGAGGGTCTGCTGGGTGATGAAGAGCGATGCCGCCGCCCGGGAGATGCTCTGGGCCTGGACCACGGCGATGTAGTAGTGCATGGGGAGCAGATTCATAGGATCGACCTCCTTCACAGGTTTTCCCCTGTATTATAGCCAGAAAAAATACAGTTTGCAAGCTGTTATAGAAAGGCGTATGCTGGAGCAAAGAGGAGAAGGAGACGTGAGAACCATGGAATTGCTTTTGCTGCTGCTGCTCACCGCGGCACTGATGCTCTGTACCGCCGCGGGACAGAGTTTTTTGCTGGCCCTGGTCTTCGGCCTGCTGCTGTTTCTGGCCTACGGCCTGCGCAAGGGACACCGCCTGCCGGCCCTGCTCCGGGCGGCTTGGTCCGGGGCGGGGGAGGTCCGGGGGGTGTTGGTGAGCCTGCTGCTCATCGGCCTGCTCTCCGCCGCCTGGCGGGCAGGGGGGACCATCGCCTATCTGGTGTCCCTGGCGGACCGCCTGTGTACGCCCCAGACCACCCTGGCGCTGTGCTTTCTGCTGTGCTGCCTGGTCTCGTTTTTGACCGGCTCCGCCTTTGCCAGCTCCGCCACCATGGGGGTGGTGTCCATGGCCCTGGCCCAGCGGATGGGCCTGCCGGTGTGGCTGGCGGCAGGGGCGGTACTGGGGGGCGTGTACTTCGGGGACCGCTGCTCCCCCATCTCCGGCAGCGCCCTGTTGGTGGCGGAGGTGACCCGGAGCAGCATCCATGGGAATATCAAGTCGATGCTCCGCCGCGGCTGGGTCCCCTTCCTGCTGTCCCTGGGGCTGTACGCGGTCCTGGGCTGTGTTCTGGGCCAAGGCGGCGGGGACGGCGGGAGTATGTGGACGGGGTTTGTGCTCCACCCCTTGGCCCTGGTGCCGGGAGGGCTGATTTTGCTGTGCACCCTGCTGCGGGTGAACAGCCGGTGGACCCTGCTCAGCGGCATCGCCTCCGCCTTGGTTTTGGCGGTGGTGCAGCAGGGCTGTACCCTGGCCCAGCTGCCGGGGCTGCTTCTGTGGGGGAGCCAGAGGGGCGGCGGACTGTTCCAGGGGGGCGGGGTGGCCTCCATGGTCCCGGCGCTTTTGTCGGTGGCGCTGTCGGCGGCGTATACGGGGATCTTCCGCCTGACGGGCTTTCTGGAGCCGCTGCGTCGGGCCTGCGCAAAGCTCCGGGGCGGGACGGCGTTTCGCTACAGCTGCGTGTCGCTGCTCACCGGCATGACCGCCTGCAACCAGACCTTGACCATCCTGCTTACCAAGCAGCTGCTGGAGGGGGAGGAGCAGGGAGCGGCGCAGGCCCTGCGCCTGGAGGACAGCGCCGTGCTCCTCCCGGCGGTGATCCCCTGGTCCACCGCCTTCACCGTACCGGCGGCGGCGATGGGCGTGGGGGCGGCGTGCCTGCCGGGGGCGTTCTTCCTGTATCTGGTCCCGGTTTGGGATGTGGTGCGGGAGCATCTGCCGGTCTGCGGGACGCGTCGGGCGGGCGGCCCTTCCAGGAGGGCGAGGAACACAGGCGCGAAAACCCTCTTGACACCTGGGCCGAACTGTGCTAAACTTTGACCGAGTAAATGGAAAGGATGGGACACAGCATGAAGCAGCCGGCTTTGAACATGATCCGCTTCTTCTCCTACCGTTACTTTATGCCCCACAAGGGAATAGAGTAAGGGTGATTTGTGCTGGATAAAATCTTTCTTTTCCATCAAAAGAAATGCAGGCGCCACGCAGACTACCGTTCTGTGTGGCGTTTTTTTATGGTTCCTGCCGCGCGGGACGGCGGGCGTCCAATCGAAAGGAGTCTTACCTTATGATCGCAGTACTGAAAGCAGGCGCGTCCCCGGAGCGCACCGAGCACCTCATCCACTGGCTCAAGGAGCAGGGCTTGGGGGTCCACGTCTCCCAGGGGGAGTTCCAGACGGTCCTGGGCCTCATCGGCAACACCGCCAAGGTGGATATGGACATGATTCAGAGCCTGGACATCGTGGAGAGCGTCACCCGGGTCTCCGACCCCTTCAAGGCCGTGAACCGCCAGTTCCACCCCGACAGCTCCGAGATCCGCGCCGGCGCCGCCGCCATCGGCCGGGGCAGTTTTGCCCTCATCGCCGGGCCCTGCTCCGTGGAGACCGAGGAGCAGATCGTCTATGTGGCCCAGCAGGTGAAGGCCGCCGGGGCGCACTTCCTCCGGGGCGGGGCTTTTAAGCCGCGTACGTCCCCCTATGACTTCCAGGGCCTGGGAGAGGAGGGCATCCGCCTTCTCCTGGAGGCCAAAAAGGCCACGGGCCTGCCCATCGTCACCGAGCTGATGGACATCCGCAACCTGGACCTCTTTGCGGAGGTGGATGTGATCCAGGTGGGGGCCCGGAACACCCAGAATTTTGATATGCTCAAGGAGCTGGGCAAGACGAAAAAGCCCATCCTCTTAAAGCGCGGTCTGGCGGGTACCATCAAGGAACTGCTCATGAGCGCGGAGTATATCATGGCCAACGGCAACGAGGACGTGATCCTCTGCGAGCGGGGCATCCGCACCTATGAATCCACCTACACCCGCAACACCCTGGACCTCTCCGCGGTGCCGGTGCTGAAAAAGCTCACCCACCTGCCGGTGGTGGTGGACCCCAGCCACGCCACCGGTCACGCCGACCTGGTGGAACCCATGGCCATGGCCGCCGTGGCCGCCGGGGCGGACGGTTTGATGATCGAGGTCCACAATGACCCGCCCCGCGCCCTGTGCGACGGGGCCCAGTCCCTGACCCCGGAAGCCTTCGCCGCCACGGCGAAAAAGCTCTTCCGCATCCGGGAGGCGATGGAGGGATGAGAGTCGGCATCATCGGCTTGGGGCTCATCGGCGGCTCCCTGGCCAAAGCCTACCGCCGGGACGAGGGCGTCACCGTCCTGGGCTGGGATACGGACGCTTCCATCACCGAGTTTGCCCAGCTGGCCCAGGCGATTCACGGCCCCCTCCGGGATGAGGACCTGCCGGGGCTGGACCTTCTGCTCCTGGCCACCTATCCGGAGGCGGTGGTGGCCCACATGAAGCGCCTGGCTCCCCTGCTGGACAAGCAGACCATGGTCATTGACTGCGCGGGGACCAAGGAAAAAGTCTGCCGGGAGGTGTTCCCCCTGGCGGCGGAATACGGCCTCACCTTCCTGGGGGGCCACCCCATGGCGGGGACCCATTACTCCGGCTTCAAGTACAGTCAGGCGGACCTGTTTGACGGGGCCCCCATGGTCCTGGTGCCGCCGGTCTTTGATGACATTCGTCTGCTGGACCGGGCAAAGAAATGTCTGGCCCCGGTGGGTTTCGGGCACATCTCCATCACCACCGCCCAGGAGCACGACGCCCGCATCGCCTTCACCTCCCAGATGGCCCATGTGATCTCCAACGCCTATATCAAAAGCCCCACGGCCCGCAGCCACGACGGCTTCTCCGCCGGCAGCTACCGGGACCTGACCCGGGTGGCCTGGCTCAACCCCGCCATGTGGGCGGAGCTGTTTTTGGAGAACAAGGACAACCTCCTCTTTGAGCTGGACACCCTCACCGCCAGCCTGCGGCAATACCGGGAGGCCATCCAGAACGAGGATTTCGACACCCTCCGCGCCCTCTTAGACCAGGGACGGCGGATCAAGGAGGAGGTGGACGGCGTATGACCTCGGTCAAGATCCAGACCGCCGCCCCCTACGCCGTGGAGGTAGGCGCCGGCCTGCTGGAGCGGGCAGGGGAGACGGCCCGAAGCTGCTGGAAGGGTCCCGCTGCCGCCGTGGTCACGGACTCCAACGTGGCCCCCCTCTACCTGGAACGCTGCCTGGACAGCCTGAAGGAGGCGGGGCTGCGGGCGGTCTCCTTCGTCTTCCTGGCGGGGGAGGCGTCCAAGAACGGGAAAACCTACCTGGAACTGTTGGAATTCCTGGCCCAGAACCAGATCACCCGGGCCGACGGTCTCATTGCCCTGGGCGGCGGGGTGGTGGGGGATCTGACGGGCTTTGCCGCCGCCACCTTCCTCCGGGGCATCCCCTTCCTCCAGCTGCCCACCACGCTGCTGGCGGCGGTGGACGCCTCTGTGGGGGGCAAGACCGCCATCGACTTAGAGCATGGCAAGAATCTGGCGGGTGCTTTTTATCAGCCCCGGGCGGTGCTGTGCGATCTGGACTGCCTGAAAACCCTCCCCGCCGAGGTCTTTTCCGACGGCTGCGCCGAGGTCATCAAGTACGGCATGATCGGCGACGAAGCCCTCTTATCCCTCCTGAACGCCCCTGGGGAGCCGGACTGGGAGGATATCATCGCCCGCTGCGTGGCCCAGAAGGGCCGTCTGGTGGAGGAGGACGAGTTCGACACCGGGGCGCGCCAGCTGCTGAACCTGGGCCACACCATCGGCCACGGCATCGAGGCGTGCAGCGGGTACCAGATCTCCCACGGGAAGGCGGTGGCCATCGGCATGGTCCTCATCACCCGGGCGGCGGCGTCCTATGGCCTCTGTCCGCCGGAGGTCCTGCCGGGGCTGTTGTCCCTATTGAACAAATACGGCCTGCCGGAGCGCACCGATTACGACGCACAAGCCCTCTACCAGCGCACCCTTTCCGACAAGAAGCGCAGCGGGGACCACATCCAGCTGGTCGTCCCCGCCGCCTGGGGGAAGAGCGTCCTGCACAGCCTCCCGGTGGGAGAGCTGGAAACCTGGATCGAAAGGGGGTTGTCCTGCCGTGCCCAGTGAAAGCTATGACGTGACCATGGCCCAGCTCCAGCCGGGGACGGCCAGCGGGGCGCTGGAGGTCATCCCCTCCAAATCCTCGGCCCACCGTCTCCTGATCTGCGCCGCCCTGGCCCAGGGGGAGACGGAGGTCGCCTGTCCCCAGAGTTCCCAGGACATTGACGCCACCGTGGCCTGCCTGGAGGGTCTAGGGGCCCTGATCCACCACGATCACCGGGGCTTTCAGGTCACCCCCCTGGGCAAGGCCCCCAGGGGAGAGGCCTGCCTGCTGCCCTGCCGGGAGAGCGGGTCCACCCTGCGCTTCCTCCTGCCGGTGGCGGGGGCTTTGGGGGCCTTGGCCACCTTCCCCCTGGAAGGACGCCTGGGCCAGCGGCCCATGGAGCCTTTGGTGGAGCAGCTGGCCCGCCATGGCTGCACCATCCGCCAAGAACCGGACCGGGTGACCATCTCCGGCCAGCTCCGCCCCGGGCACTACGTTCTGCCGGGGGATGTGTCCTCCCAGTTCATCTCCGGCCTGCTCATGGCCCTGCCCCTGCTGGAGGGGCCTAGTACCTTGGAGGTCACCGGGGAGGTCCAGTCTGTGGGCTACATCCAGATGACCCTTCGGGCCCTGGCGGCCTTTGGGGTCCGGCCCCACCAGCAGGGGTGGACGTTCACCATCCCCGCCCAGGGCTACCGCAGCCCCGGCGCGGCCCTGGCGGAAGGGGACTGGTCCAACGCCGCCCCCTGGCTGTGCATGGGGGCTTTGGGAGGCACCGGCATCTTCCTCAGGGGCCTGGACCCCAACTCCCTGCAAGGAGACCGGGAGGTCTGCGAGATTTTAAGCCGCATGGGGGCGCGCATCCACTGGGACGGGGACCTGCTCACCGTCCGTCCGGGGCAGCTGCAAGCTGCTACCATCGACGCCCGGAACGTCCCGGACCTGGTCCCGGTGCTCTCCGCCGTGGCGGCCCTGACCCCGGGGGAGACCCGGATCATCCACGCCGAGCGCCTGCGCCTGAAAGAATCCAACCGCCTCCAGACCACCGCCCAGGTCCTGAACGCCCTGGGGGGCGACGTGACGGAGACCTTCGACGGCCTGCGCATCCGGGGCCGGGAGACCTTGGCCGGGGGCGTGGTGGACTCCCACCTGGACCACCGCATCGCCATGGCGGCGGCGGTGGCCTCCACCGGCTGTGAAGGGCCGGTGGTGGTGCGCATGGCCGACGCGGTGAAGAAATCTTACCCCGCCTTCTGGCTGCATATGGAACAGCTGGGGCGGCAGGTGAAGATGATTTGAACAAGGGCCTTGACGCGGAAGGCTTTATCCGATATCATATAAAGTGAAATTTTAGAGTTTGGGAGCCCCTTGCGGCTCCCCTAGTGAGGAAAGTATGAGCAGCACGTTCCACGGTCAGCTGACCGTTTCCATCTTTGGCCAGTCCCACGGCAGCGCCATCGGCGTGACCATCGACGGCCTGCCCCCCGGGGAGGCCGTGGACTTGGAGGCGTTGCAGGACTTCCTGAACCGTCGGGCCCCCGGGGGCAACGCCTGGTCCACCAGCCGGAAGGAGGAGGACGCCCCGGAGATCCTCTCCGGCCTTCTGGAGGGGTACACCTGTGGAGCCCCCCTCACCGCCATCATCCGCAATAAAAACACCCGCTCCGGGGACTACGCCAATTTGAAGGACCTGCCCCGGCCCGGCCACGCGGACTACACCGCCCAGATCAAGTACGGCGGCTTCCAGGACAGCGCGGGCGGCGGACACTTTTCCGGGCGGCTCACCGCCCCGCTGTGCATCGCCGGGGGCATCTGTATGCAGGTGCTGGCCCGGAGAGGGATCACCATCGGGGCCCACATCGCCGCCATCGGCGGCATCCCCGACGAACCCTTCGACCCCGTCCATCTCACCCGGGAGGACTTGCTGGCCCCGGGATATAAACCCTTCCCCGTCCGCTCGGACGCCCAGGGGGAGGCCATGCAGGCGCGCATCGCCCAGGTGAAGGCGGAAGGGGACTCTGTGGGCGGGCTCATCCAATGCGCCGTCCTGGGCCTGCCCCCCGGCCTGGGGGACCCCATGCTGGACGGCTTAGAAAACCGGATCGCCCGTCTGGTCTTTGCCATTCCGGCGGTGAAGGGCATCGAGTTTGGCGCGGGCTTTGCCGCGGCGGGGATGCGGGGCAGCGAGAACAACGATCCCTTCTGCTTGGAGGATGGGCAGGTGCGCACCGCGACTAACCACGCCGGCGGCATTTTGGGCGGCATCAGCAATGGGATGCCCCTGCTCTTTCAGGCGGCGGTGAAGCCCACCCCGTCCATCGCCCAGCGCCAGCGCAGCGTCAGCCTGTCCCGGCGGGAGGAGGCCGGGTTGGAGATCCAGGGCCGGCATGACCCCTGCATCGTCCCCCGGGCCGTGCCCTGTGTGGAGGCCGCCGCCGCCCTGGCAGTCTGCGACGCATTTCTGGAACAGGAAGTGAGGAGAGTACTATGAGTTTAGAAGCATTGAGAAAAGAAATCGACGCCATCGACGACAAGCTGCTCCAGGCGTTTCAGGAGCGCATGGCCGTGGTGGCCCAGGTGAGCCAGGCCAAGCGGGCCGGTGACCTGCCGGTGCTGGACGCCGCCCGGGAGCGCTCCAAGCTGGAGGACATCGCCTCCAAGCTGCCGGAAGAGCTGCAGCAGTACGGCTACTTCCTCTGGTCCATGCTCTTTGAGATCAGCCGCAGCCACCAAAGCGCCCTGGACCCCCAGCCCTCCCCCCTGCGCCGGGAGATCGAGGCGGCCATGACCCAGACCCCCAACCTCTTCCCGCCCCGGGCCACCGTGGCCTGCCAGGGAGTAGAGGGGGCGTATTCCCAGCTGGCCTGCGAAAAACTCTTCAAGCACCCCCAGGTGATGTTCTTCGGCAGCTTCGAGAGCGTCTTTTCCGCCATCGAGAACGGCTTTTGCGACTACGGCGTGCTGCCGTTGGAGAACAGCACCGCCGGGTCTGTCAAGCAGGTCTATGACCTGATGCTCAGCCGGAATTTTAAGATCGTCCGCTCCACCCGGCTGAAGGTGGACCACAATCTTCTGGCGAAGAAGGGCACGAAGCTGGAGGATGTGAAGGAGGTCTTCTCCCATCCCCAGGCCATCAGCCAGTGCAGCGCCTTTTTGGAAAAAATGGGCAAGAGCGTGAAGATCACCCCCTGCGAAAACACCGCCGCCGCCGCCGAGGCCGTGGCCAAGTCCGAGCGCCGGGACGTAGCCGCCATCTGCTCCCACAGCTGCATTGCCCTCTACGCCCTGGACTGTCTGGCGGCGGATGTGCAGGACCGGGGCGACAATTATACCCGCTTCATCTGCATCTCCAAACAGCTCCAGATCTTCCCCGGCGCGGACAAGACCAGCCTCATGGTCTCCCTGCCCCACCGGCCCGGGTCCCTCTATCAGATCCTGGCCCGGTTCTACACCCTGGGGCTCAACCTCATCAAGCTGGAGAGCCGCCCCATCCCCGGCCGGGACTTTGAGTTCATGTTCTATTTCGACCTGGAGACTTCCGTGTATTCCGAAGAGTTCATCCGCATGGTAGACGACCTGTCCACCATCTGTGAGGAGTTCCAATATTTAGGCAGCTACAGCGAGGTGGTTTGATGCAGTACGGATTGTTGGGAGAAAAGCTGAGCCACAGTTATTCTCCAGAGCTTCACGCCATGTTCGGCGACTATCCCTACGAGCTCTACGAGATCTCACCCGAGGCCCTGGGGGACTTCCTCCGGGCCCGGGATTTCCAGGGCTTGAATGTGACCATCCCCTACAAGACCACGGTGATGGCGGTGTGCGACCATCTCACCGAGGCCGCCGAGGCCATCGGCAGCGTGAACACCGTGGTCCGGGAACCCGGCGGCGGGCTGCTGGGGGACAACACCGACGCCGCCGGCTTTGAGGGGATGCTGTGGAAGAGCGAGATCCCGGTCCGGGGGAAGAAGTGCCTGGTTTTGGGCTCCGGGGGCGCCAGTTTGGCGGTGCAGTATGTCCTGGACAAGCAGGGCGCCGGGGAGGTGGTGGTGATCTCCCGCAGCGGCAAAGACAGCTATGACAACATCCACCGCCACAAGGACGCCCAGGTCATCATCAACGCCACCCCTGTGGGGATGTATCCCAACACTGCCGCGTCGCCTGTGGATCTGCGGGAATTCCCCGCCTGCGAGGGGGTGCTGGATCTGATCTACAACCCCTCCCGCACCGCCCTGATCCAGCAGGCGGAGGCCCTGCGCATCCCGCGCATGGGGGGGCTGTATATGCTGGTGGAGCAGGCCCGCTTCTCCGCCCAGATTTTTACCAAAAAGACCTTTTCCGTCATCCGCACCGTGGACGCCTTCCAGACCCTGCGCCGCCGGAAGGAAAACCGGGTCCTCATCGGGATGCCCGGCTGCGGGAAGACCACGGTGGGTTATGCCCTGGCCCAGTTTTTGGACCGTCCCTTCGTGGACTGTGACCAGAAGCTGGAGGAGAGCTTTGGAGTGTCCTGCGAGGATTTCATCAACCGCAACGGCGAGGACGCCTTCCGGGACCACGAGACCGCCCTGCTGGCCAAGCTGGGGAAGGAGTCGGGGCTGGTGATCTCCACCGGCGGCGGCTGCGTCACCCGGGCGGAGAACTATCCCCACCTGCACCAGAACGGGGCCATCATCTTCCTGGAGCGGGAGTTATCCAAACTGCCCCGGAAGGGCCGGCCTCTGTCCCTGCGGGGGAACCTGCAGGATATGTACACCATCCGCCTGCCCATGTACCGCAGGTTTGCCGACCTCATCGTGGCCAACAACGCCGAGCCGGAGCGCGTGGCCCGGAACGTGGAGGTTTTATATGACCGTTTTAATTCTTAATGGCCCAAATCTGAACCTGCTGGGCGTCCGGGAGCCGGAGCTGTACGGACGGCAGGATTACGCTGCCCTTACCGCCCTGGTGGAGGAGACCTGCCGGACGGAGGGGATCGAGATGGAGATGGTCCAGTCCAACCACGAGGGGGTTTTGGTGGATACCATCCAGCAGGCCCTGGGCCGCTTTGACGGCATCGTCATCAATCCCGCCGCGTACACCCATACCAGCGTGGCGATTTTGGACGCCTTGAAGGCGGTGGCCCTGCCGGCGGTGGAGGTGCATATCTCCGACGTGTCCCAGCGGGAGGCCTTTCGGCAGATCTCCTATGCCGGGCAGGCCTGCGTCAAAACCTTTATGGGCTTAGGTCTGGAGGGCTACCGTCAGGCCATTTTGTACTTAAAAGAGTATCTGAACGAGAAGAGATGAAAAAGAGAGCCGGAGGTGTGATGCCTCCGGCCCTGCGTTTTTCTCTGCCCTGCTGGTCACTCCTGCCCCTTGGCAAGGGCGATCTTGTCCAGCAGTTCCGCGATCTCATCGGTGGTGTATTGTTTCTTCTCTCCACTTGTAAAGATCAATCTCAACTCATAAATGGCTGCTTGCTGGATGATTTTGATTTCCTTCTCGGGCATATTGCACATCTCCTTTCTTTTTTCAGGGCCTGCATTCTTCTAATAGCATACCAAATATGACAGCATGATGCAACGACCGATCTTCCGCAAACAGCCCCGCGCAGGGGCCCCTTGGAAATTTAATGAAATCTTAATCATTCCTGCATTTTTTCTTTAGGACCCGTGTGCTATACTGAGTGTGTCAAAGGGAATGCACTCCGCATTTGATGTACGATAACGAAGAATGAACAAGGAGGAATCTGTGATGAAGAAGCGTAAATTAGTGGCCTGCCTGATGGCGGGGGTCCTGGTCCTGGCGGTGTCCGCCGGCGCCGCCTTCGAGAGCGTCAACGGCTATGCCGCCTACAAAAACGGCGTCAAGGCCCTCCTGCTCCAGACCAATAACGTCACCCTGGAAGGGAAGTTCGCTGTGACCGTGGACGGCAAGACCGTCACCAAGGCCAACGGTACCGTCGCCACCGACGGCAAGAACTACTCTTCTGATCTCTGGGCTGAGGGCAGCGACGGCAGCAAGGAGGAGAGCCATGAGGTCTACCTCGACGGCGTGAACACCTGGTACAGCGGGGAGAACGCCGCGAATAAAAGCTATTACTCCAACGAGTACGACCAGGAATGGAATTCCCGGCCCAATCTCCTGGGCTATCACGAAGACGACGAGATGGAGAGCCGCATGATCACCTTCCTGGAGCTGGCCGCGGACAGCGTGGTGGGCGATCTGAAGAACAACTTCGTCTCCCTGGGCAGCGAGGACGGCCTGAACAAGTATCAGGTGGAAGTCTCCAAGCAGCAGGTTCCCGCCCTGGTGAACGCCGGGCTGTCCCTGATGGCATATTCTCAGTTCAGCTACACCGGCTACAACACCTACCATCAGGATTACCAGGCCACCTTCAAAGCCTACTATGAAAAGACCACCGGCCAGCCCTTCCCCCAGGAGATTTGGGACAACTACTATGAGGAATGGAACGACGAGTGGGTGGAGGCCAACCAGGACGCCATCGACAAGTTCGAGGAAATCCAGTCCGACTTCTCCGACATCGGCTATGACGTTCTGGAAAAGAAGGGCGGCGGCGTGGCCTACGTCAAGAAAGACCTCAGCGTGGATTACTATGCCACCCAGCTGGACTTCTACAATGCCCACCCCGAGGAGTGCGGCGACGACTGGAGCCTCTTCATCGGCAAGGACCTGTCCCTGGAGAGCGTGAAGTGCGGCTTCGCCCTGGACGACAAGGGCCGTCTGGCAGAGAACAGCATCAGCGCCGTCTTCGCCACCACCGACGCCAAGGGTGAGCGCCACACCTTGACCCTGGAAGGCAGTTTCCAGGCCAGCAACTTCGACAGCACCCAGATCAAGCCCCTGGACGTCACCGGCTGGACTAACCTGTCCGAGGAGGATTGACCCGCCCCCTGTGTAAGGAGGAAGTGACATGATGAAACGAAAAGTGACCGTCTGCCTGCTGGCGGGTGTGCTGGTGCTGGCGGTGTCCGCCGGAGCCGCCTTCGACAGCATCAACGGCTACGCCGCCCTGAAGCGGGGCGTGAAGACGCTGCTCCTGGAAAGCAGCAACGTCACCCTGGAGGGCAGCTACGGCGTCCGGGTAGATGGCAAGGACCTGCGCAGCAACACCGTGAAAGCAGCCTCTGACGGAAAAAACTACACGGAGTATACGAAAGACCAATCCGGGACGAAGGTCTACGAGAGCTGGCGCAGCCAGTATAATGACTACCAGATCTTCTATGACAAAGAGATGAAGGCCCAAAAGCACTACCAGGGCTGGGACGCCCCCGCTTCCGAGCGGTTAAACCTCATGAGCATTGACACCGACGAGGAGCTGGCCCAGCGGATGCTTACCTTCTTCGAGCTGGCCGCTGACACCGCCATGGGAGATTTGAAGAACACCTTCGTCTCCCTGGGCAAGGAGGACGGGGAGACCCGCTATCAGGTGGAGATCTCCGCCAGCCAGGTGCCCGCTGTGGTTAATGCGGGTTTGTCCCTGATGTCTTATTCTGTGACCCAGGACGATTACTTCCTGTCCGGGAACGTGGAGTATGAGGACTTCGACGCCAGCTTCTGCGCCTACTTCACCCAGGAGACGGGACAGAGCCTTACCCAGGAGGCGTATACGCGCTTCTGGAATGAGATGGCCCCGGAGACCTGGACGGAGGAAGAAAAAGCCCTCTCGGAGCAGATCACCCAGCTTCACCTGCAATACCAAGAGGAGAACGAAGCCCAGCGAAAACAGAAGGGAGACAAAGGCGTGCTGCTGGTTCATGCGGACAACAGCCAGACCTATTACAAAAACGGTCAGGATTACTATGAAGCCGTGGAATCGGACCGTCTCATCCGCTTTGTGGGACCCGATGCCGCGTTGGATAAGGTCCACTGTATCTTTGGCGTGGACAGCGAGGGGCATTTGACCGAGCTGACCCTCAAAGCCTCCTTCTCTTCTACAGACATGAACGGGAAGGCCCACAGCCTGGAGGCCACCGCCAGCTTCACCGCCAGCGATTACGGGACCACTACGGTCCAACCCCTGGACGTGACCGGCTGGAGCAACGACTATGCCTACCTCCCGGACGCCAAGGCGACGGAATCCGCAGAAGTTTTCAACTAAAATACCCCAGGAATGGGACCCGAGGATGGGAAACTGTCCTCGGGCCTTCCTGCGCGAAAGGAGTTTTGCAGCTTGGAGACCATTTTGACACTGGACCATTTCTCCAAAGTCTACCGCAACGGCCGGGGCGCCAAGAACATCACCTTCTCCGTGGAGCGGGGGGAGGTGGTGGGCCTGCTGGGCCCCAACGGCTCCGGCAAGACCACCATCATGAAGGCCATCACCGGCCTGACCCAACCCACCGACGGTCTGGTGGAGATTTTCGGCGCGGAGGTCAGCACCCGCCGGGAGCAGGCCCTATCTAAAGTGGGGGCCCTCATCGAGCAGCCGGCCCTGTACGAAAGCCTCTCCGCCTGGGACCACCTTTCCATGGCGGCGCGGTACTATCCCCAGGTGGACAAGGCCCGCATGGAGCACGTCTTGACCCTGGTGGGGCTGGCCCCCTACGCCAAGGAACGCTGCGGGAAATTCTCCCTGGGCATGAAGCAGCGCCTGGGCTTAGCCTTGGCCCTGCTTTCAGAGCCGGAGCTTTTGGTCCTGGACGAGCCCACCAACGGCTTAGACATTGAGGCCACCGTGGAGATCCGGGAGATCATCATCGCCTTGGCCAAGGAAAAGGGGGTCACGTTTTTGGTGGCCAGCCATCTGGCTTCGGAGATCGAAAAGATGTGTTCCAAGGTCCTGGTCCTCTATGAAGGGGAGACCCTGGCCTGGGAGACCAAGGAGGAGGCTCTGCGCCTGCACCCCTCCCTGGAGGACTATTTCTTAGACAAGGTCCGGGAGAAAAAAGGTCCCGTGGTCCTGTGAGGAGGAAGATGCAAATGTTTATGGCGAACCTCAAGAATGAACTCTTCAAGCTGCGCCGCAGGAAAAAATACTGGGTGCTGCTGATCATCGGCTGTGCCATCTCTATGGCCAGCGCCCTGCGGCTGCTGATCGCCAACTTCATCACCGACGGGAACGTGGCCGCGGAGGCCCGGGAAGTCCTGCTGGGGGGCTTGATGAACTCCAACCTGCTGTTTATCCTGCTGCTGTTCCTGCCGCTGATGGCGGTGATGGCCGTCAGCGACCTCTATGTGGGGGAGGAGGCGGACCACACCATCCGCTTCGCCCTGATGCGCCCGGTGGCCAAGGAAAAACTGTTTTTCTCCAAAGCCCTGGCGGTGTTTCTGCTCTGCGCCTTTGATCTGGCGGTGCTCTATCTGGTTACCACCCTGACCCAGGTGGTGCTGGGGGGCGGGACCCGGGGGATCGGCTCCAGCCTGGGAGCCTGCCTGCTGGACCTGGTGCCGCTGGCGGTGCTGATCCTCTTTTTTGCCCTGGTCAACCAGTTGGTAAAGGGGAGCAGTTTGGCGGTGCTGCTGTGCGTGGTGCTGTACTTAGGGCTGCTGGCCCTGGGGACCTATATGCCGTCCATCGGCGGCCTGGTCTTTGTGGGGTATATGCGCTGGCATAACCTGTGGATCGGGACCACCCTGCCCTTCCTGGCCATGCTCACTCGCATCGGCCTGCTGGCGGGTTACGGTCTGGTCTTTGCCTGCGGCGGCTACCTGCTCTTCGAGCGCAAGGAAGCGTAAGGGCCCCATGGAGAAGGAAACCACCCTCCAGGGCCGTTTCCTGCAGGCGGGGGCGCTGATGCTCCTGCTGAGTTTGGTAATCGGCCTGGTGCTGGGGTTTGTGATGCTGATGCTCTTCACTGCAAATGATCCCAGCGGGAAGGAATTCCTGTTAAGTCTGGTCTCTCTGTTCAAGGGACAGCTGGGAGGACCCGGGGGGATGCTGCCCTATGTGATCTTAGGGCTGGTGCTGGTGTGTCTGGCGGTGGCGGTGGTGTGCGTGGTGATCACGTCCCACCTGGCCGGGCGCATTTCCCGGAGCTTGAAACTGCTGCGGCGGACGGTGGATGCCCTGCGGGAGGGAGACCTGTCCGTGGAGGTGCTCACCAGCCCCGAGCGGGAGGTGGATGAGTTATGCCAGTCCCTGGAGAGCGTGCGCCAGCAGCTTCGCGCCGCGGCCCGGCGGCAGGAGCGGATGGACCAGGAGCGGGGCCTGCTGATGGCCAACCTCTCCCACGATCTGCGCACCCCCATCACCGTCATCAAAGGCTATGTGGAGGGCATCCGGGACGGCATCGCCGCCACGGAGGAGAAGCGGCGGCACTATCTCTCCACCATCTACAACAAGACCCTGGCCCTGGAGCAGCTGGTTGCGGATATGCGGGATTTTTCCGAGTACGAACTGGGCCGGATGCAGTACCACTTTGAGCGGGTGGACCTCACCGCCCTGCTGAAGGATCTGGTCCAGGAGTACCGTATGGACGTGGAGGGTTCCGGGATGAGCCTGGAGGCCCAGCTGCCGGAGCAGGCCCTGTGGACCACGGCGGACCGGCGCAAGCTCAAGCGAGTGCTGGACAATCTGGTGTCCAACGCCGTGAAGTACGGCCGCGCCGGGGGAGAGGTGTCCCTGACGGGGCAGGCGTACCAGGGGGGGATCATCGTCCAGGTATCGGACAACGGCCGGGGGATCAGCCCCCAGGCCATGGGCCACATTTTTGACAGCTTCTACCGCGAGGACACCGCCCGCAGCAGTACGGTGCCGGGGAGCGGTCTGGGATTGGCCATTTGTAAGAGCATCATGGAGAGCCACCATGGAAAGATCTGGCTCACCAGCCGGGAGGGAGAGGGCACCGACGCCTATCTCTACCTGCCCTTGACGAAGGAGGTCGGCGAATGAATATTTTGATCATTGAAGACGACGAGAGCGTGGGAGAACTGGAACGGGACTATTTGGAGATGAGCGGCGGCTTTCACTGCACGCTGTGCAATGACGGGGTGCTGGGATTGCAGCAGGCCCTCAGCGGGGACTGGTCCCTGGTGATCATCGACGTGATGCTGCCGGGGCTCAGCGGCTTTGAGATCTGCCGCCGCCTGCGGGAGGAGCGGGATGTGCCGGTGATCATCATCTCCGCCCTGGCGGATGACATCGACAAGGTCCGGGGCTTAGGATTGGGCGCGGATGATTATATCACGAAACCCTTTAGTCCCAGTGAGCTGGTGGCCCGGGTGAAGGGGCACATCCAGCGGTATGAGCGTCTGGTGGGTGGCCGGGAAAAGCCCCGGGCGGAGGTCTTGCAGATCCGGGGCCTGGAGATCGACCGGGCGGCCCGGCGGGTCTGGGTCAACGGGAAGGAGCAGACCATGACGGGGACCGAGTATGAGCTGCTGCTGTTTCTGGCCGAGCACCCGGACACGGTTTTCTCAAAGGACCGGCTGTTCAACAAGGTCTGGGGGACGGATGCCTGCGGGGACCCCTCTACCGTGACCGTGCATATTAAGCATATCCGGGATAAGATCGAGTCGGACCCGGAGCATATCCAGTATATTGAGACGGTTTGGGGGCGTGGGGTACCGCTTCCGGGGATAAAGAAAAAGGAGACAGGCGTTGGGCTGTCTCCTTTTTGTATGGGGCTTGACATAGGGGTCAGGAATGGATATAATAAAAACAGAAGGGTTGCCGGTCCGCGGCTTAGCCCTTTAAGTGAAAAGTTTCAAGAATTAAAGAAACCGTCACCGTGCAGGGTGGCGGTTTCTGCTTATCCGTATACTCACGGTAAATCCACAAATGTGGAACGTGATGGATATTGGCATACGCCTCACCTCCTCTCGGAGGATGTAGCTAAGCCGCCTACCGTAGTGGCAATACCCTTCTGACCAGTCCTTGCGAACCGGCAAAATCAGGATACCATAGCTTGCGGAGTTTGTCAATTCCTGCGGATATGTCTGATTGGATTTACTGCCCAAACCGGGAGAACACGAACTGCCCCGACTGCGTCAGAGCCTCCTGAGACCAAACCCCGTTGGGCGAGGTCCCGGGTTTCAGGGCCGCAGAGGTCTCCCCCTTATCGCACAGCGACCAGTTGCACCAGCTGATCCCCCGCTGCGCCAGAAAATCTAACCACTGGGCGGACTCCGCCAGGAACACGCCGCCGCTGCCGTCCGCCCGACTGGTGCCCCACTCGGAGACGAACACGGGCAGGCCTTTGGCTCGAACGGCGTCGATCCGGTCCCGCAGTTCCTGGCCGTGGGTCCCGGCGTAAAAATGCAGGGTGTACATCAAATTCTCCCCGGCCACCGGGTCCGCCGCCGCCTGATGGATGTCCTGGCTCCAGGTGGGGCTGCCGATGAGGATCACCGCCTTGGGGGCCTGGGCCCGGATGGCCTGGACCACTTTTTCCGCATAGGGTTTTACGTTCCCGCTCCAGCTGATGTTCCCGTTGGGCTCGTTGCAGATCTCATAGAGCACGGCGGGGGAATCCTTGTACCGCTTTGCCATTTCGGTGAAAAAGGCCACCGCCTCTTCGGTATGGGCGCTGGGGTCCCCGTCGGAGAGGATGTGCCAGTCCAGGATCACATACAGGTCCTGGGCGATGGCGGCATCTGCCGCGGCGATCAGTGTTTGCTTCATGGCCTCCGGCTGGGAGAGATACCCGCCCTCTCCGGTATACATGGCCAGACGGAACACGTTGGCCCCATGCTGGGCGGTGTTCCGGATGCTCTGGGCGTTGGCGAAGGAGCCGTACCATTGCAGGCCGTGGGTGCTCATCCCCCGCAGGACCACCGGCTCCCCGGCCTGATTGCACAGCTGGGTGCCCTTCACCTGCAGGGCACCGTTCTCTGTCACGCCGCCCTGGACGGTGACGACAGGGGACGGCGGCGTTTCCGGCGTGGTTCCCGGGTCCGGCGCGGGGGCAGTGCTCCCTCCGGCGGCCTGCTTCGCCCGCTGGATTAAGATACAGGCTTCCGCCCGGCTCAGGCCGCTGTGGGGACGGAAGGTGCCGCTGCTGTCCCCTTTGACCACCCCGGCGGCGTAGGCAGCCAGGACGGCTTCATAATACCGCCCGTCCAGCTGGGAGAAGTCCGAGATCTTTGCGCGCTCTGTGTTGTAATCTCCCCGGCGCTCCGGCAGGAGGGCCCGCATCAGCACCTTCACCGCCAGCTGCCGGGGGATGGGCTGATCGAATTTCTCCCCGGTGGGGGGCAGCTCATCCCAGTCATACCAACCCTTCTCCAGGGCGGTTTGCAGGTACCCTGCGGCCCAGTGGGCCGTCTGTCCCTGGCTTGGCGCCGCGCCGGCGGTGCGGGCGGTGATGGTGACGAATTCCGCCGCCGAGATGGTCTGCCCGGGACGGAAGCTCCCGTCGGGGTAGCCGCTGAGCAGACCCGAGGCGGTCATTTCCTCCACGGCGTCGCGGTACCAGCTCCCCGCTTCCACGTCGGGGAAGGCCGCCGCCGCGCCGCTCCACCCCAGCAGCAGGCAGAGCAGGCAGGAAAGCAGGACTTTTGGGATTGGACGCATGATAAAAACCTCCAATGCAGGCCGGGTGATCCCGGCCGTTTTTTCTATTGTAGCAGACCAAGGGCGAGATGGGAAGTCCCTGGATGGGTTAAATGGCTTGACGTTTGGTGGTTTATGGCCTATAATGAGATGATGGGGGAAATATTCTTCTCTAGGAAAGATGATACAGGATACCGAAGAAAAGGATGTTGTCTCGGGGCGTTCTGCGGACTTTCCCCATAGGGCTGTGCTATAATGACCACAGCTGCGCCCCCGAGGCCGTGAAGCGGCCTTGCGGTGGAGCGCATCGTCAAGACACTTTGACCGATTACCCCATACATGAGAAAAGGAGGGTGGAGCCATGTCGCTGGAAGCCATTGAGCAGGTGACCCGAGCGGAAGAAGAGAGTCTACGCCAAAAGACCCAGGCGGAGGCGGAGGCCAAACAGTTGGTTGCCGACGCCCAGCGGGCAGGCAGGCAGGCCCTGGAACAGCTTCGCAGTCAGGCCCAGGAGCAGGCCCGGGAGCGGATGCGCCAGGCGGAGCGCCGGGCGGGGGAACGCAGTGCCCAGTCCGCGTCCCAGAGCCGGAAAAACTGTGACAACCTGCGAAAGGCGGCCCAGGAACGCCTGGATGCCGCCGCGAATGAGATCGTAAAGCGGGTCATGGAGGGAAACTATGGCCATTGCTAAGATGAAACGCCTGCGGGCCATCGCCCTGGCCCGGGAGCGGGACGAACTCCTGACCCGGCTGCAGGGGCTTGGCTGCGTAGAGCTGTCGGAGCCGGCGGCGGAGCTGGCGGACCCCGCCTGGAGCGCCCTGCTGCGCCGGGACAGCGCCCCGGTGAGCCAGGTCCGCGCCCAGGCCGCGGCGGTGGACGCCGCCTTGGCGGCCCTGAAACAATACGCCGGGGGGAAGGACGGCCTGTTCCTGCACCGCCGGGACGTGAAGGAAACGGACTTTTTGAGCCAGGGCACCCTGGACCGGGCCCTGGAACAGGCGGAGGAGATCAACGAAGCGGTGCGCCAGCTCCAGCAGCTTCAAACGCAGCGGCTCCAGCTGGAGGCCCAGCGGACCGGGCTGCAGCCCTGGACGGGGTTGGACCTGCCCTTGGAGACCAGCGCCACCCGCCACGCCTCGGTGACGTTTGGGCTCTGCCCCGGAACGGTTTCCATGGAGCAGGCGCGCCGGCAGCTGGAGGAAGCGGCCCCGGCGGCGGAACTCTTGGAGGTATCCGCTGACAAAGAGCTGCGCTATCTGCTCCTGCTCTGCCACAAGACGCAGACGGAGCAGGCGCTCCGGGCGCTGCGGCCCTACAGCTTCAGTCCCCACAGCTTCCCGGGGCTGCAGGGCACCCCTGGGGAGAATCTGGAGCGCATCGCCCAGCGCCTCGCCGCTCTGGACAAGGAGCGGGAGAGTTTGGAGACCCGCTTGGCGGCGATGGGCTACGCCCAGCAGTCCCTGCGCCTGTGCGCGGACCGGCTCCGGGGAGAGACGGCTAAGGCCGCCTGTACCGACCGCCTCCTCACCGACGGCACGGTGCTCTTTTTGCAGGGGTGGGTGCCCTCCCGCCGCCGCATCCAGGTCATCGGCGTGCTGGAGTCTCTGGGCTGTGCCTGGGCTCTGGACAACCCGGCGGAGGGGGAGGAGCCGCCGGTGCTGCTGCAGAACAATCACCTGCTCTCCTCCATGAACATGGTGACGGAGATGTACTCCCTGCCGGCCTACGACGGCATCGACCCCAACCCGCTGATCTTCCCCTTCTTCGCCCTCTTCTATGGCTTCATGTTTGCCGACATGGGCTACGGGCTGGTGATGTTCCTGGCGGGGTGGATTTTGACGAAACGCTTCCGGCCCAAGGCCACTGTGGGGAATATCCTGCAGCTGGCTATGGTCTGCGGGGTGACCTCCTTTGTCTGCGGGGCCCTCACCGGCGGCTTTTTCGGGGACTTGATCCCGGTGGCGGCCGACGTCTTCCTCCACAAGGAAGTGGTCCTGCCCAGCCTCATCAGCCCCTTGGAGGACCCCATGACGGTGCTCATCGTGGGCATCGGGCTGGGGGTGGTGCAGCTGCTCTTTGGTCAGTGCGTCCACATTTACATGGGCTTCCGGGACGGCGAGGGCGGGGACGCCCTGCTGGACGTGCTGCCCTGGTGGGTGGTGTTCGCGGGCATTGCCCTGCTGGCCCTGAAGGGGACGGCGGTGCTGCTGCTGGCCGGGGTGCTCTGCCTCATCCTCACCCAGGGGCGGCACAAGCAGGGGCTTTTGCGGAAACTCTGGGGCGGGGTGGCCTCCCTCTACGATGTCACCAGCTGGCTCAGCGATATTTTGAGCTATTCCCGTCTCATGGCCCTGATGCTGGCCACCACGGTTATCGCCAGCGTGGTGAATATGCTGGGGACCCTGCCGGGGAGCCTGCTGGTCTTTATCCCCATCTTCCTCTTCGGCCATACCTTTAACTTGGGGATCAACCTCATCGGGACCTACGTCCACGCGGCACGGCTGCAATATTTGGAGTTTTTCGGCAAGTTCTACAAGGACGGAGGCCGCGCCTTCCGCCCCCTGCGCTACGAGACCAAGTATGTAGACGTGCGCAATGACAACGGCGAGGAGGTGAGCTGATGGATTGGCTGCAAAACTGCGGCACCGCCCTGGCCTTTCTGGGGGCGTCCCTGGCGGTGGGGCTGGCCTGCGTGGGCTCCGCCCGAGGGGTGGGCATGGTAGGCCGTGCCGCCGCCGGCGCCCTGTCGGTGGAGCCGGATAAGTTTGCCCGGGCCTTGATCCTGCAGATCCTGCCGGGGACCCAGGGCCTTTATGGGCTGGTGATCTGGTTTCTGGCCCTGATCAAGCTGGGCTTCTTCTCCGGGACGGTGCGGGTGCTGACCCTCAGCCAGGGGGCCGCCTTCTTCGCCGCCTGTATGCCCGTGGCCATCGGCTGCCTGATTTTTGGCATCATGCAGGGGCGGATGTGCGCCACCGGCCTGGTCATGCTGGCCAAGCGGCCGGGGGAGCTTTCCAAAAGCATCATCCTGGCCATCATGGTGGAGTTTTACGCCATCCTGGCCCTGCTGGCCACCTTTTTGATGCTCAACAACTTTTGACCCTTTGGGGAGACATAAAGGAGGAAATTTATCATGGAATACATCGGCATCGCCCTGGCCCTCATCGGCGCGGCATTGGCGGTGGGCCTGTCCTGTGCCGGCTCCGCCATCGGCGTGGGCACCGCCGGACAAGCCGCCGCCAGCGTCCTGGCCGAGGACCCCAACAAGTTCTCCGCCTGCCTGATCTTGCAGCTGCTGCCCGGCACCCAGGGCCTGTACGGTCTGGTGGCCTGGTTCTTCGCCCTGCTGAAGCTGGGCTTTTTCGCCGGGGCCATCGACTTCAACCTGTCCCTGCAGCTGGGCCTGATGTACTTTGCGGCCTGCCTGCCCATGGCCCTGGGGGGACTGCTCTCCGCCATGGCCCAGGGCCGCTGCGCGGCAGACGGGGCAAAGCTGGTGGCCAAGCGGCCCGAGCAGCTGTCCAAGGCCATCATCATGGCCATCATGGTGGAGTTCTATGCGATTTTGTCCCTGCTGGCCACCTTCCTGATGCTCAACGGGCTGTAAGGAGCGGGTATGAACGGGATCGATAAAATCAAGCAGCGCATCGCCCAGGACCTGCAGCAGCAGTCCGACGCGATCCGCCAAAAAGCGGAGGAGGAGGCCCGGGACATCCTGGCCCGCTACGCCCAGCAGGCCCAAACGGTGGAGGAGGAGATCCTCCGCCGGGGGGAGCGGGACGCCCGGGAGCTGGAGGAACGTCTGGCAGGCGCTGCCCACATGGAGGATGGCAAGGCCCGTCTGGCGGTGAAGCAGGAGATGCTGGATCAGGCCTTCGCCCTGGCCCTGGATAAACTCTGCGCCTTGGAGGGCGAGGACAAGCTGACCCTCCTCACCCGCCTGACCCTGGAGGCGGCCCGGACCGGACGGGAGCAGGTGTACCTCTCCCCGGCGGACCGGGAGACTGTCGGAGAGGCTCTGGTTCAGCGGGCCAACGCCCAGCTGGACCAGGGGGCTTTGACCCTGGCGTCAGAGAGCCGTCCCATCCGAGGGGGCGTGATCCTCAGCGACGGGGCGGTGGAGAGCAACAACAGCTTTGAGAGCATCCTGCGTCTGGCCCGGGAGGGCATGGCGGGGGACATCGTCAAGCGCCTGTTCCCGTAAGGAGGGGGAGGCACGATGGGAAAAACGAAACCCTTTGACTACCTCTTCCTTGCCACCCGGGTCAAGTCCCTGGAAGGCCGTCTGCTGAACCGGGGACGCATGGAGCGGATGCTGGAGGCAGGCAGTCACCAGGCGGCCCTGGAGGTTTTGCTGGAGTGCGGCTATCCCGCCGTTCCGGACCCTGTTCTGGGGGCGATTGAGGAGAGTTTGGCCCAGCAGCGCCGGGAGGTGCTGGAGGACCTTGCGGCCTTCGCCCCGGACCCGGCGGTGGTGGACCTGTTCCGCCTGCGTTTTGATTATCACAACTTGAAAGTCCTGCTCAAGGCGCAGGCGCTGGGGACGGACCCGGCGCTGCTGCTCCTGCCGGGAGGCCGGGTCCCGCCGGACCAGCTCCGGGAGTGTCTGCGCGCGGGAGAGCTGGCCCAGCTTCCCTATCTCTACCGGGAGGCAGTGGAGCAGGGGCGGCAGGCTTTGTCCGCTACGGGGGACCCCCAGCGGATGGAGTTCGTGCTGGACCGGGCTTATTTTCAGGAGATGTCCGCCCTGGCCCAGGACAGCGGCAGCGAATTTCTCCAGGGCTATGTGCGCCTGAGCATCGACGCGGCCAACCTCCGCGCCCTGCTGCGCTGTCTGCGCATGGGCAAGGGGGAGGCGTTCCTGCGGGAGGTCCTGGTCCCCGGCGGGGAGGTGGAGCCTTCCCGGCTGCTTGTCCTGTCCGGCAGCGGACGGCTGGCGGAGGGGTATGCCGGATTCTTGGCCCATGCGGCGCAGGAGGCGGACGACATCCGGCAGGGCGGCGCGATGACGCGCTTTGAAAAGGCCTGCGACGATGCGGTCACGGCCTATCTGTCCCAGGCCAAGTACATTGCCTTCGGGGACGCGCCGGTGGCGGCCTATCTGGCGGCCAAGGAGAACGAGTGGACGGCCATTCGGGTCATCATGAGCGGCCGTCTGGCGGGGCTGTCCAAGGAAACCATCCGGGAAAGGCTGCGTGAGGCGTATGTCTAAGTACAAGATCGGCGTCCTGGGGGACCGGGAGAGCGTGCTGGGCTTCAAGGCCCTGGGGCTGGAGGTATTTCCGGTCCAGGAGCCGGGGCAGGCCCGGGCGCTTTTGCACCGGCTGGCCCGGGAGGAGTATGCCATATTATACATCACCGAGACCTTGGCGGCGCAGCTGCCCGAGGAGATGGCGCGCTATCGCAAGGCGCTCACGCCGGCGGTGATTTTGATTCCGGGGAAAGAGGGGTCCCGGGGGTTGGGGATGGACAATGTCAGAGCGGCGATCGAACAGGCCGTTGGAGCGGATATTTTGTGACAGTCTGCTTGGGCTGCGGTCTGAACCTGCCAAGGGGCGCTGCCCCTTGACTCCGGCAGGGGCGCTGCCCCTGCACCCCGGCACCTTTTGAAAAAGGTGCACGAAAACTTTGATCGCCCCATTTTGGGAGGAAGATAGCCTATGGGAAAGATAGTAAAAGTTTCCGGGCCTCTGGTGGTTGCCACAGGCATGGAAGACGCCAGCATGGCGGACGTGGTCCGCGTAGGAGAACAGCGGCTGATCGGCGAAGTACTCACCATGAATGGGGGGACGGCTTCCATTCAGGTCTATGAGGAGACTTCCGGCCTGGGGCCGGGGGCAGAGGTGGTGACCACGGGCGCGCCTATGTCTGTGGAGCTGGGGCCGGGAATGATCGAGAATATTTACGACGGGATTCAGCGTCCGCTGGGTGAGATCATGCGCAAGGCAGGCGGCAGCAGTCTGCCCCGAGGCGTGGAGGTCCCTTCGCTGGACCGGGAAAAGAAGTGGGGCTTTGTGGCCACCATCAAGCCCGGGACGGAGGTTTCCGGCGGGGATATCATCGGCACCGTTCAGGAGACGCCGGTGGTTCAGCACAAGATCATGGTGCCGCCGAAGCTCAAGGGCACCATTCAGGAGATCCATTCCGGGGATTACACGGTTTTGGAGACGGTTGCCACCCTGGTGGATCAGGATGGGAAGCGTCATGCGCTGACCCTCATGCAGAAGTGGCCGGTCCGGGTGGGACGGCCTTATCAGCATAAGTATCCGCCCAAAACGCCGCTTCTCTCTGGGCAGCGGATCGTGGATACCATGTTCCCTGTGGCCAAGGGGGGGACTGCGGCCATTCCTGGCCCCTTTGGCTCCGGGAAGACGGTGATGCAGCACGCCTTGGCGAAATGGGCGGATGTGGATATCGTGGTTTACATCGGCTGCGGGGAACGGGGCAATGAGATGACGGACGTGCTCCGGGAGTTCCCGGAGCTGGTGGACCCCCGGACGGGGGAGTCTCTGATGAAGCGGACGGTCCTCATTGCCAACACCTCAGATATGCCGGTGGCGGCTCGGGAGGCTTCCATTTATACGGGCATCACCATTGCGGAGTATTTCCGGGATATGGGGATGGACGTGGCGGTCATCGGGGACTCCACTTCCCGTTGGGCGGAGGCCCTGCGGGAGATGTCCGGCCGTTTGGAGGAGATGCCCGGGGAAGAGGGGTATCCGGCTTATCTGTCGTCCCGGCTGGCGCAGTTCTATGAACGGGCGGGGATGGTGGAGTGCCTGGGCAGCCGGGAGGAGCGGCGAGGCTCCTTGACGGCGGTGGGCGCGGTGTCCCCGCCGGGCGGCGACTTGTCCGAGCCGGTGAGTCAGGCCACCATGCGCATCGTGAAGGTTTTCTGGGCCTTGGATTCCTCTCTGGCTTACCGGCGGCATTTCCCGGCCATCAACTGGCTCAACTCCTATTCCCTGTATCTGGATGGTTTGAAGCCCTGGTATGACGAGAATTTGGGGCCGCAGTTCATGGAGAAGCGGGACAAGGCCATGTCCATCCTCCAGGAGGAGGCCAGTTTGAACGAGATCGTTCAGCTGGTGGGCAAGGACTCCCTCTCCCCCGGGGACCAGCTGACCCTGGAGACCGCCAAGATGATCCGGGAGGATTTTCTCCAGCAGAACGGGTTTATGGAAGTGGATTGGTATTCCAGCTATCAGCGCCAGGACGGCATGATGGGGATGATCCTGGACTATGACCGGCTCTGCCGCGCCGCCATCGAGAAGGGGGCGGAGACGGCGGACCTGTTTGCCCTGCCGGTGCGTGAGCGGATCGGCCGGGCCAAGAGCGTCCCGGAGGAGGAATATCCCGCCGTATTCCGGGACATCGCCCGGGAGATGGAGGAGCAGATCGACGCGGCGGCGGCCAAGGGAGGCGAGGACCTATGATAAAAGAATATCGCACCATACAGGAGATCAACGGACCGCTGATGGTGGTCCGGCAGGTGGACGGGGTCACTTACGACGAGCTGGCGGAGATTGAGCTGCCCGACGGCTCCACCCGCCGCTGCAAGGTCCTGGAGGTCAACGGAGACACCGCCGTGGTGCAGCTCTTTGAGGCATCGGCGGGGATCAATCTGGCGGCGT
This sequence comes from Ruminiclostridium sp., assembly GCA_022792035.1. GTDB lineage: Bacteria > Bacillota > Clostridia > Oscillospirales > Oscillospiraceae > Evtepia. The sequence goes on from JAAWAE010000103.1 coordinate 44,884, forward strand.
CCAAGATCCGGTTTTTGGGGCATCCCCTGGAGCTGGGGGTTTCCAAGGATATGCTGGGGCGGGTCTTCAACGGCATGGGCCGTCCCATCGACGGCGGGCCGGAGATCTTGGCGGAGGAATACCGGGACATCAACGGTCTGCCCATGAACCCCGCCGCCCGGGATTATCCCAACGAGTTCATTCAGACGGGGATCTCCACCATCGACGGCTTGAATACCCTGGTCCGGGGGCAGAAGCTGCCCATCTTCTCCGGCTCCGGCCTGCCCCACAACAATCTGGCGGCGCAGATCGCCCGGCAGGCCAAGGTCCTGGAGGACGAGGGGGCCAACTTCGCGGTGGTCTTTGCGGCCATCGGCATCACCTTTGAGGAGTCGGATTTCTTCGTTCAGGAGTTCAAGCGGACGGGGGCCATGGAGCGCACGGTATTGTTCACGAACCTGGCCAACGACCCGGCGGTAGAGCGCATCGCCACGCCCCGCATGGCCTTGACGGCGGCGGAATATCTGGCCTTTGAGCAGGATATGCACGTTTTGGTGATCCTCACGGATATCACCAACTACGCCGAAGCCCTTCGGGAGGTCTCGGCGGCGAAGAAGGAGGTCCCGGGACGCCGGGGCTATCCGGGGTATCTCTATACGGACCTGGCCACCATGTACGAACGGGCGGGACGGCAGACGGGCAAGCGGGGCTCTATCACCATGATCCCCATCCTGACCATGCCGGAGGATGACAAGACCCATCCCATTCCGGACCTGACGGGGTACATCACCGAGGGACAGATCATCCTCTCCCGGGAGCTTTACCGCAAGGGGGCCATTCCGCCGGTGGACGTCATGCCCTCCCTGTCCCGCTTGAAGGACAAGGGGGTGGGCCCCGGCAAGACCCGGGAGGACCACGCCGGGACCATGAATCAGCTCTTTGCGGCCTACTCCACCGGAAAGGAGAACAAGGAGCTGATGTCCATCCTGGGGGAGGCGGCCTTGAGTCCTACGGACCTGCTCTACGCCCAGTTTGCCGACGAGTTTGAGAAGCGGTATGTGACCCAGGGGCCTGACGAGAACCGGTCCATCCAGGAGACCTTGGACCTGGGTTGGGACTTGCTGTCCATCCTGCCCCGGGCGGAGCTCAAGCGCATCAAGCCGGAGATGATCGACCGGTATCTGCCAAAGAAGGAGGCGTGAGCCATGCCGTCCATCCATGTGAACCCCACCCGGCAGGAGCTGACCCGGCTCAAGACGAGACTGCGCACGTCCATCCGGGGCCATAAGCTCCTCAAGGACAAGCGGGACGAGCTGATGAAGCAGTTCATGGACACGGTCCGGGAGAACCGGGCCCTCCGGGCCAAGGTAGAGGAGGGACTGACCCGGGCTCACGGGGCCTTCACGGTGGCGTCGGCGCTGATGTCTCCGGAGGCCATGGAGCAGGCTTTGCTGTATCCGAAGCAGTCGGTGGAGCTGGAGCTGAGTTTTCGCAACGTGATGTCGGTGAACGTCCCCGAGTACCACTTCCAGACCAAGAACGACGACCCGGGGGAGGTCTATCCCTATGGGTTCGCGGCCACGTCCGGGGAGCTGGACACGGCGGTGGACGCTCTGGCCCAGGTGTTTGAGGATATGCTCCGGCTGGCACAGATGGAGAAGAGCGCCCAGCTGCTGTCGGAGGAGATCCAAAAAACCCGCCGCCGGGTGAATGCCCTGGAATATGTCAAAATCCCTCAGATGGAAGAGGCGATCAAGTACATCACCATGAAGCTGGATGAGAACGAGCGCGCGGCGACCATCCGGCTGATGAAGGTGAAGGATATGCTCCTGGAGCAGGCGATCCGGGAGAAGCGGGCGGCGGATCAGCGGGCGGTGGAGACCTTTGGTCAGGACGCGTCTGCGCTTTGAAATTCGTGTTATAAAGATGGAAAACCCCGGAGGCGGAGCTGCCTTCGGGGCTTTTTCATAGTATTTTTGCGGAGGGACCTTGCAGGATGTACTAAAATATGATATTTTAGAGGAACAGGAAGTATCGTTTCGGCAAGGATGGCGGTGTAGGATTTGCGGATTAAATATGAGAATAATAAAGTGCAGCGATATTTTGGCAGTTATGATCTTATGGCTAAAAAAGTAGGCATGGAGATAACGAGAGCCATTAAAAAGCATATGGATAGATTGAATGCGGTAGAATCATTTCAGAGCTTTTTGACCTTGGGCTTAGGCAAACCGCATATGTTAAGCGGAAACCTTGCAGGCTGTTATGCGGTTTCAGTAAGCGGCAATATGCGTCTGATCTTAAAGCCGGACAGCGATGACCACAGTGCAGGAGCATTGAAGCAATGTAAGGTAGTTATGGTGAAAGGACTAGGTGATTACCATGGAGGAAAAATTGACTGGTTTATCCCCTGAGCTGCTCATTCACCCAGGTGAGACACTCCAGGAGCTCCTGGAGGACAGAGGGATGGAACAAAGCGTCCTGTCCAAGAGGACGGGATTTTCGGAAAAGCACATTGGCCAGGTGATGGCAGGGAACGCGCCGGTTACGGAGAGTTTTGCCCGGGCACTGGAAGTGGTGTTTGGAGTGGAGGCCAGCTTTTGGTTGAATCTGCAATCGAATTATGAGATGGAACTCCTTCACACTTACCAGTGAGGCCATCAAGAACAAAAAGCCCGGAGACAGCACGTCCCCGGGCTTTCTTCAACACTCCACGACTAAACCTTCCAACCCCTCTCCCCGCGCCCAGCGGCGGCAATAACTCTCGGTACAGCCCCGATACACGGCAAAACACTGCCGGGCGGCCTGCTCGTCACCGTAAACCTTCCAGCAGCCGCTTAGCTTACAGGCGCGTCCGCGATGCTGAATGAACCCCTGCACATCTTCCGGAGGATAGCCCAGAAAGAGACCAATCTCATGGGGGAAGTCCGCCCCGGATGTCAAACGCCGGTTCAGCTCCCGCAGGCACAGAGCCGGACGGCAGCCAGGATACCCCGCCTGCCGCAGCAGCCGCCGGGCCTCTGGTTCGGCTAGGTCCCGCGCCAGCAGGGCGGGGCGGAAGAGGTACAGCAGGGCATCACTCTCCCCCGAGCGCAGGGGCAGCAGCCGCAGTCCCCGGGGGGTCAGGATGCGGTTGAGACGACGCAGCTGTGCGGTCAGCTCTGCCCTTCCGGGAAAGGTACAGGGGAATAAATTCCCGGTTTTCAGGCCCGCCAGGGTCGGGGCGCCGTGGCGGACCACCACTTCGGGACTCATACAGCTGCGTGCTGCCGCAGCACGTCCCGCAGGGCGGACATGGAACTGGTGCGGCAGCGGACGATGGTGGAGTTTCCGCCGCGGGTTTCGTTGAGAGCGTTTTGGACCATTTTGTGGGAGATGGTGTCGGTGAAGAGCACCAGCAGGTCTGGACTGCCCAGGCGTCCTTTGAGACTGCCGCCCAGCTTGGGGAATACTTTGGCGGAACAGTCGAAGCTCTGACACAGGCTCTTGTACTGGCGGACCATACACTCATTTCCGCCTAAAATTACGACGCTCATGGAAGCGCCTCCTCTCTTTTTGCGAATTAGCCTTCGCTAACTCGCTGTTATTTTTTACGTCCCCGCTTGGGGGACGATTTTTATAGAGATAGTGTGTCCGGCTGGCAGCGGCTTTTGCAGGGAATTGCTGGAGACCACGCCAGACGATCTAAGGGTTAGCATACACTAACTCCGAAAAAAAGTCAAGTGCTTTTCTCGGATTTTGTTGACAGCGGACTGTGGGTCTGCTATACTAAGGGCAGGTAATATATTTTGCAGCAACTATATTTTTCTCAGTAGATTTCAACAGTAGAGGAGGATTCTCATGAAGCGAAGCTATTTTGACACCCTCACCCGAGCTGCCCGCTGGCATCTGCCCCCCGATGAGGCCCAGGAGGTCTTGGAGGATTACGCCGCTCTGCTGGCGGAGCCTCCCCGCTCCGAGGAGGCCCTGCGAGAGGAGGTGGGCGACCCCGTGGCGGCGGTGCGGGCCTTGGTGGAGCCGAACCATTACCGCCGCTGGCTGCTGGTCTTCGGCGTGCTGACAGCTTGGATTATGCTGCCGGCGCTGAGTATACTGTGGGTGCCGGGTGGGCTGCCGCTGTTCTCGGTCCTGGACGATTTTCTTCAAGGCTTATCCCGCCTCCTGCCCTTCCCGGTGATGCCGCTGCTGGGACTGACGGTGGGGGTCTTACTGGCTTTGCTGTGGTTCCGGCGGCAGGGGGCTAAGATGGGACCCCGGCCCCGGGGCCTGCTGCCCCTGCTGCTGCTCCCCCTGGCGGGGATGGCCCTGGTCTGGTGGGTGGCCGGGATGCTGATGTTGGACACAATCCGTCAGGAGAGTTGGTACATCTTTTCTTCCATTCCCCCGGACATTGTCGGACTGCTGGTTTCCGGCGTGTTGGGCTGGAGCGGTTTGGCGATTGCCCTTTTGGGGCTGTGGGCCCTGGTCCAGGCCAGGGTGGCGGACCGCCGCTGGGCGGCGCTGTTCATCCTGTGTCTGGCGGAGGTGGCCCTGGCGATGGCTGTGCTGTCCTTGCTGCACAGCCTGAATTTGGACGGCATCTCCACTGGTTGGTGGAATCCCTTCATAGGGGAATACTTGACCATCACCCTCCTGGGCCTCATCGGAACGGGGGTGGCCCTGTGCTGAAAAAGGACATCCTGGCCCTGTGCCTGCTCCACCTGCTCACCCAGGGGGACCGCTACGGCTATGACCTGCTGCGTCAGCTCCGGGCTGGGTTTCCCGACACCCAGGAGAGCACGCTCTACGCCCTGCTGCGGGCTTTGTGCCGGGAGGGCTATACCCAGCAGTATCAGGGCGCGGTGTCCGAAGGGCCAGTACGGAAGTATTACCGCCTCACCCCGGAGGGACAAGCACGCTATACCGCACTGCTGGAGACCTGGCGGGCGCTGCGGGAGACGGTGGCAGGGCTGGGGGTGGAGTGACCCCTGCCGCCAAAGCATCAAGACAAGCCCAAAAACGGACCGTTTTTTTCGCGGACCGTTTTTTCTGCTTGACATCCTCGATCATCGAGAATATAATAGGGATGAAAGATATTCTCGATATTCGAGAATACAGGAGAGGGGGCCCAGCCATGCCGCGGGGAAAATTCCAGACCCTGACCGAGCAGATGTTTTACGTCCTGCTGTGCCTGCGCACCGAATGCTACGGCATGGATATCCTGGACCGGGTCCCCAACATGACCGGCGGACGGGTCAGCGTAGGCTCCGGGACCCTTTATAACCTCCTGGAGCAGTTCGCCCAGGCGGGGATGATCCGGGAGACCAAGGTGGAAGGCCGCCGCCGCAGCTATCTGCTCACCGACAAAGGCCGCGCCGCCCTGGAGCGGGAATATCAGCGCATCTGCGCCCAAGCCCAAGACTACCGAAACGCCATGGAGGAGGGAGAGCTATGAACACGAAATGGAGATGGGAGAGTTTTTCCTTTTACGACCGCAGCGGCATCGTCCGCCGCCTGGAGGCCATGGCCGCCCAGGGCTGGATGCTGGAGGACATCACCCCCGTGGTCTGGAAGTACCGCCGCTGTCCGCCCCGGCGCCTGCGCTTCGCGGTGACATATTACCCAAAGGCCACCATCTACGACCCCGCCCCCTCCCAGGAACAGGAATTTTTCTACGAGCTCTGCGCCCACGACGGCTGGGAGCTGGCCGCTTCCTCCGGGGAGATGCAGATCTTTTGCAACGACTATCCCGCCCCCACCCCCATCGAGACAGACCCGGGGCTGGAGGTGGAGACCATCCATAAACTGGCGTGGAGACGGCTGCTCCTGCCTTGGGGACTGCTGCTGATCGTCTCCCTGTGCGCCGTCATCAAGACCGGTTTCTCTTTTTGGAACGAGCCCCTGGATATCCTTGCCAGCGGCGGGAGCTTGACGGCCTTTTGCGCCGGACTTTTATGCCTGCCCCTGAGCGCGGCGGAGCTGTGGCGTTACCTCAACTGGGAGTCCCAGGCCCGTCAGGCGGCCCAGCGGGGGGTGTTTCTGGAGACGAAAAGCCGCTGGCGGCTGCAAGCCTTCGTGCTCCTGGCCCTGCTGGCCTGCCTGATCAGCTGGATGCTCACCAGTCCCCGTCGGAGTGGTATCTGGTGCTGGGGGTCCTCCTGGCGGTGCTGCTGGCCGCGGTCCTGCGGGTGTTCATGAAGTGGCGGGGGGTGGACGCGGAGATGAGCCAGGGGGCGGTGTACTCCGTCCTGATGGGGACGGTTTGGTTGGTGGTCACGTTCTCCCCCCTCCTGCCCCTGGAGCGCCAGACCGGCGTCTGGGAATGGGAGCAAAACGCGCCCTTGTCCACGGTGGAGATGATGGGACATGAGGAAGGTCCCAGGTTTTTCTGTCAAGGCCAGAAGTCCGTTTTGATGGAGCGGTTTTGGTACACCGAACCTGCGTTCTACGGGGAGTATTATTCCTTTTCCGTCAAAGAACTGTCCTATACCGTCAACATCCCCCGCTTTGCCCCTCTTTACGAGTTCGGTCGGATCGTCCTGCTTTGGGAATGGGGGGATGGGGTGCGCAAGCACAGCGAGAGTATGGACCCCGGGCCCTGGGGGGCAAAGGAGGCCTATCAGTGCTTCGACCTCTATGAGCGCGAGTATGTCCAATACCATTATTTGCTCTTTTACGACCAGGTTTTAGTGGAGCTGGATTTACGCAGGGAAGTTACCCCGGAGCAGATGGCTGTAGTGGCAGCGTGTTTTCAGGATTTAGACCTAGAACAAAAAGCCCTGTTTGGAAAAACCTTCGGAGAGGAGGCAGAGCGATGAACGAGACCAAGCGCACCCTGGAGACCCTTTCCATCTACGACCCGGAAGCGGTGGTCCGCCGGCTGGAGACCATGGCCCAGCGGGGCTGGCTCATCCAGAGGATGGATTATCTGGGCTGGCACTATCAGCGCATCGAACCCCAGGTCATCCGCTTTGCGGTGACCTATGACCCCAAGGTCCGCCCCGCCGCCGGGGAGGAGGCGGAGGGGGACAACGTGGTGGATTTCTGCGCCCGGAACGGTTGGACGCGGGTGCTCACCTGGGAACAGCTGGTGGTCTACCGCCACGAGGACGCGGACCCGCCTCCCCTGGAGGTAGACCCCGCCCAAGCCCTGGAAGCCCTGGAGACAGCGGACAGCAAGGAACGCGTCCTGGTCTGGACCCTGCTGCTGCTGGCGGGCCTGCTCTTTACGGGGATGCTTTTCGCGGCCTGGTACGGCGGCGGGCGGCATCTGCTCTACAACCGGGATTTCCTCCTCCACCCCATCGAAGGCTGTCTTTACCTGCTGCTGGCGGTGGTGGAGCTGGGCTGGTGTGTTCGGGGCCTGCGGGGCGGGGATGAAGCCTATCAGCGGTTTCTGCACTCCCCCTTCCGGCGCTGGCTGCGGCGGGGGGTACTGGCGGCGCTGGCGGTGTGTATGGGCTATAAAGTCCTGACCATCCCCCTGACGGAGTGGATCGGGTTTTGGGACCTGATGGTGGACATGGCCGTGCTGTACTTCGGCTCCCAGGGGGAGCGGCAGGGGCGGATGATGGGCCTGGGGACCACGCTGATCCAGATCCTCTGTTTCATGGGGCTCTTCCTGGTGCTGCTGGTGGTGGCGATGGTTTGGAATATGCGGGTGATGGCGTGAGCGGTCGCCTGGACCCTGCGGAGACGTGACGGCCCCGACTGGCCGGGGGAGGGGATGAACGCCTTTTGCCCCCGTCCATGAGAGAAAACCCTTGCCTTTCCCGCAAAAATGCGGTACCATCGTTTTATTGAGCGCCCATGGCGCGCTGGGAGGTAGGAGCATGGAAAAGGGTCCCGCAAAATCCACAACATTCTGGCTGGCCGTGGTCCTGGGGATCGCGGCGGCGGCAGCGGCGGCGATGGTCCTGCTGTCCCTGGGCCGGGAGGAGGGCGCTTTGGTCCAGGTGAGCCAGAACGGGCAGGTGGTGGACACCTTCCCCCTGGAAGAGCCCCGCTCCAAGGTCTACCTGGGGCCGGAGGGGAGACGGAACGTGGTGGTCATTGAACAGGGACAGGTGTCCGTGACCGAAGCGGACTGTCCGGATCAGGTTTGTGTCCGGCACGCGCCCACCAAGGCCGCGGGGGACCCTATCGTGTGTCTGCCCAACCGACTGGTGGTGGAAGTTGTGACGGAGCCGTCGCCGTCAAGTGTGGATGGAGTGTCCTGATGAAGACGAAAAAACTGACCACCATGGCCATGCTCACCGCCGTATCCATGATTATTTTCCTGGTGGAGGCGCAGATCCCCCTGCCCGTCCCGGTGCCCGGGGTGAAGCTGGGGGTGGCCAATGTGATCACCCTCTTCGCCCTGTGGACCCTGGGGGCCCGGGAGGCCGGAGCGATTTTGCTGATCCGGGTGGTGCTGGGGAACATTGTGGCGGGGAGTTTCAGCGCCATGCTCTTCAGTCTGGCGGGAGGCGGGCTGTGCTGGGTGGTGATGAGCCTGATGAAGCCGCTGTTTTCCCTGCGGCAGCTCTGGGTGCTGAGCATTTTCGGGGCTTTGGGGCACAACGCCGGGCAGCTGGCCGTGGCCATTGGCATCTCCGGGACCGTCAGCGTGGCGGTGTATGCGCCGGTGCTGGTGATCGCCGGGATCGTGACGGGGTGCTTCACCGGGAAGTGTGCGCAGCTGGTGCTGGAACATATGGAAAAATTAAAGCGGTAACGTGCCTTAGGCCGGATCAAACGACGCCCCCGACACAGGGTTATCCTGTGCCGGGGGCGCTGCGTTTTCTCTTATTTTCTTTTATACCAGGCCCTTCCGGCCCAGCACCGCGATGACCTCATCCCGGCGCATGGCCCGCTCCGGGGCCGTGCCGTCCACAAGGCCGGCCTGCGTGGCCCGCTGCCAGTGGCCCTCCTTCCGGCTCCAGGCCGGTTCCGGCAGGTCCTTGCTGTGCAGCTGCGCTTTTTGGGACAGACGGTACGCCTGTTCCGGGGTCATTTTCTGGATCATCTCCTCGATGGTCATGTCAAGCTGGTCCTCCTCCCTAAGCTGTGCCGCGACATCCGCGCGGAAATCGTCCATGGATTTCCCGTGTTTGGGGAACCAATGCAGTACATCCCCGTGGTTGGAGGCGATGCCCCGCTGAGCGCCCTCGGCGTGGCAGAGGACCACCCCGTCCCTGCGCGGGTCCAGGTGGTAGAGGCCGCACAAATAGGCGCTCAGCTCCACGGCTTCCTGGTAGACTTTGTTGAAATAGGTCCGGTCCGCCAGGGAGTCCTCGCAGATCTCAAAGCCGAGATAGCCCATGTTGTTGGCCGAACCGTTGCGTCCCGCGCCGGAGTGCCAGCCCCGGTAGGTCCAGGGCAGGGTCTGGTAGGTGGCGATGGCGCCGTTTTCCAGTTTGCCGATGAAGGCATGGACGCAGACCTTTTTTCCGTCGGGATAGGGTTGGTTCCAATGGTTGCCGTTGGGATTTTTGCCCAGCAGGCCGTCGTCGGGCTGGACGTACCGCTTCAGATAAGGATTGTTGGCGCCGGTGGAGTGGACCATGATCCCCATAGGCTGGATGCGCACCGCCGCCTTGTAGCACTGGTTTTTCGTCAAGAGACAGGTTCGTAGGTTCATAGCTCCTCCTGGTCGTGTCTTCCTCTCCCCAGGGTATCCTATGCTGAGGATGGGGGATGTGGGAGTTTTGATCAGGAAGATGGGGGGAGGCCAGCGACGGGCCTTGTCATTTCTGCCCGTTTTCCTGACAAGGCGGGCGCAGTTCGCCCAGGATCCGAATAAAAGCCAGAACGGCACGCACTTCCTTTTCCTCAAGCGTTTCCACTTGGGCAATGAGCTGCTTTTGTTCTTCAGAGAGGCGTCTTTTGTATTTAGGCGTCTGACCAGTCAAGACCCACTCGGTGGCGTATCCAAACTTTTCTTCGATCAGCATGGCAGTTGAAGGGGAGAGGTTTTTGTTGCGCCCCTTCAGGATTCCAGACATATAGCCTTGGGATAATCCAAGCAGGGAGGATAGCTCTTTTTGATTTAAGTTCTGCTCTTTGAGGATGTCTGCCATTCGTGTTTCGAGTGCCATAGGATATACGCCTCCTTTTCGATAACGCCGGGAAAAGTTCTCTCAACTTACTTTTAGGCCCTTGATTTCAATGTGATAGCATGATATGATTGGTTCAGCGAATTTAAGACCGTGAAATCAAAGAAATGAGGGACTTGCTATGATGAACCTGATCGAACTGCTTTACTTTAGAGACATGGTGCCAAAGGCGCAGGATAGTCAAGAGGTAAGAAGGATCCTTCGAAAGCTCTCAGACAATGAGGCGTTTTTGACACAGCGGCTGGAAGGAGAGGAGAAGCGGCGCTATCTGCAAGCCGTGGATGACTGGGACGAAGCCCTGGGTGCTGTCAGCGTAGATAGCTTTGTAGATGGCTTTCGCCTGGGCGCGCGCTTCACCTTAGAAACCTTTTGCAAGGACTAACAGGCGTTACAGCAGCCCCGTCAGCTTCCGCCGCACCAAATCCAACCCCTGCTGGGCGCTCTGCCGCCGCACCCGCTCCCGGGCGACATTCCCGGCGCGAAACTCCTTGACATAGCAGCCGCCCTCCCAGGCCAGACCCAGATAGACTAAGCCCACAGGGTTGCCGCGCTCATCCGGCCCCGGGCCTGCCACGCCGGTGGCGGATACCGCCAGATCACAGCCCAAACTGTGCCGGGCGCCCTGGGCCATGGCCTGCGCCACCTGAGGGGACACCGCGCCGTGCTCCTCCAGCATCGCCCAGGGAACGCCTAACACATTGGCTTTTACCTCGTTGGTGTAGCTGACCACCCCGCCCCGGAACACCGCGGAGGACCCGGGCAGGTCCGTCATCAGCTTGGCCATGAAGCCGCCGGTACAGGACTCGGCGGTCCCCAAGGTCAGGCCCCGCTCCCGCAGCAGGGACAGCACCACTTCCGGAACGGAGCGGACGTCCACCCCGATCACATGTTCCCCCAGCAGGGCCTTCACTTCCTCCTCCACCGGAGCGATCAGCGCCAGGGCTTGTGCCTGGGTTTGGGCCCGGGCGGTGATGCGCAGTTCGGTGCCGGTGGGCTTGGCGTAAGGGGCCAGGGTGGGGTTTTGCAGGCGGGTCATCAAGGGCCGCAGCACCGCCTCAGCGGCGCTCTCCCCGATGCCGAAGGTTTTGACCGTCCGGGAGACGATGACCCCTTCTACCAAATCCTGGAGGAAGGGCACCGCCCGGTACCGGAACATATTCTCGCATTCCCAGGGGGGCCCCGGCAGGAGGATTACCCGGACCCCCTCTGCCGTAAAGGCCGCCCCGGGGGCGGTGCCCCAGTCGTTGTCCAGGACGGTGCAGCCCTCGGGCAGCATGGCCTGCTGCAAGTTATTTTCCGTCATCTCGTGGCCCATGGCGGCGAAGCGGTCCCGGATGCGCTGCTCGGAGGGGGCGTGGCGGACCAGTTTTTTCCCAAAACTCTCCGCCAGGGCCACCTTGGTCAGGTCATCGCAGGTGGGGCCCAGACCGCCGGTGGTGAGGATGATATCCGCCCGGGTCTTGGCGATGGCCACCGCCTGCCGCAGGCGCTCCGGGTTGTCGCCTACGACGGTGTGATAAAAGACGTTGATCCCCAGCTGGGACAGCCCCTGGGAGAGCATTTGGGCGTTGGTGTTGGCGATGTCCCCCAGGAGCAGCTCGGTGCCTACGGCGATGAGTTCGGCGGTGTGGCTCATACCTGCACCCTCTCGATCCCGTCCATGGCCTGGGCGATGAGGCCGTCGATGTCCAGATCGGTCTCCGCCGCCTGGATCTCCTCCAGGGTAGGCCGGGTCTTGGGATGCCGGGGGGTGAAGACGGTGCAGCAGTCCTCGTAGGGCAGGATGGAGGTCTCAAAGGTCCCGATCTTCCGGGCCACTTGGATGATCTCCTCCTTGTCCATGCCCACCACCGGACGGAAGACCGGCAGGGTCGTGGCTGCCTCGGTGACGGCCATGGCCTCCATGGTCTGGCTGGCCACCTGCCCCAGGGATTCCCCGGTGACTAAACCCTTGGCGCCCGCCCGCTGGGCCACCTGCTCCGCGATGCGCATCATGAAGCGGCGCATGAGCAGGGTGAACAGGGACTCGGGACAGCTGCGGCGCAGGGTCTCCTGGATCTCGGTGAAGGGGACCACGTGTACCACGAGGCTGCCGCACCAGGGGGTCAGCAGCTTGGCCAGGGTCAGGACCTTGTCCTTGGCCTCCGGGGAGGTGTACGGATAGCTGAAGAAGTGGACCATCTCCAGGGCCAGGCCCCGCTTGGCCATCATCCAGGAGGCCACGGGGCTGTCGATGCCCCCGGAGAGCAGGGAGACCGCCCGGCCGCCGATCCCCACCGGCAGGCCGCCGGCGCCGGGGGTGGGGTCTGCGTGGACGAAGGCGGCGAAGTCCCGGACCTCCACGTGGACCGTCATTTCCGGGTGGCGCATATCCGCCGTCAGGTGGTTGAAGAGGTCGTTGAGTTCTCCGCCCACGTACTGGCTGAGCTGGATGGAGGACATAACAAAACTCTTGTCGGCGCGCTTGGACTCCACCTTGAAGGAGTGAGCCGCGTTGAGCTGGTCCCGCAGATAGGTCTTGGCGGCTTCCACGATGGATTCAGCGCGCTTGTCGCAGGCTTTCGCCCGGCACAGGCTCACCACACCGAAGAGGCAGCACAGCCGCTGGAAGGCGGCGTCCATGTCGCAGTCCCGGCTCATAGGTTCGATGTAGGTGATGGACTGGCGGGAGTAGATGCGGAACGGGCCGCAGCCCTCCAGGCGGCGGCGGGCGTTGCCCATCATCCGCTCTTCAAACCCCCGGCGATTGAGGCCCTTGAGGACCATTTCCCCCATTTTCAGCAGGATGAATTCTTTCCCGATGGGAGATGTTTCATGAATTTCATTGGACACGATGCTTTCTTCCTTTCACAATGCAACGCTTCAGCGTTGGAAATAATCGGATTCTCGGTATTGGATGGCTTCCGCCAGATGGGCGGCGTCGATGCGCTGCGCCCCGTCCAGGTCCGCGATGGTCCGCGCCACCCGGAGGATGCGGTCGTAGCTTCGAGCGGTGAGGCCCATGTGGGCGTAAGCCCCCTTCATCACCGCCTGACCGGCGGCGTCCAGGGCACAGTGCTGGCGCAGGGCCTCCTGGCCCATGTCCGCATTGCAGGCGGGGCCGTCGGGGCCGAAGCGGGCCTGCTGGCGGGCCCGGGCGGCCATCACTCTGGCCCGGATGGATTGAGAGGGTTCCCCGGGGCTGCGGTCGGAGAGGTTTTCAAACTCCAAGGGCGGGACCTCGGCAAAGAGGTCGATGCGGTCCAGCAGGGGGCCGGAGAGCTTGCCCAGGTATTTTTTCACCTCCCCTGGGGAGCAGCGGCAGCGGCCGGAGGGGTGGCCGTACCAGCCGCACTTGCAGGGGTTCATGGCGCACACCAGCATGAAGCGGCTGGGATAGGTCTCCGCCCCGGCGGAGCGGACCACGGAGATCTTCCCCTCCTCCATGGGCTGGCGCAGGACCTCCAGCACGTCCTTGTGAAACTCCGGCAGCTCGTCCAAAAAGAGGACCCCGTTGTGGGCCAGGGAGATCTCCCCCGGCCGGGGATAGGGGTTCCCGCCCCCGGCCATGCCCACGGAGGAGATGGTGTGATGGGGGGCTCGGAAGGGCCGGGCGGTGAGCAGGGGCTGCTGGGTGGAGGTCAGGCCCATGACGGAGTGGATCTTGGTGGCCTCCAGGGCCTCCCGCCGGGACAGGGGGGGCAGGATGGAGGGCAGACGCCGGGCCAGCATACTCTTCCCGGACCCGGGGGGACCGACCATGGCGGCGTTGTGTCCGCCGGCGGCGGCGATCTCCAGCACCCGCTTCACCTGCTCCTGGCCCCGGACCTCGGAAAAATCCGGGAGGGAGAGGGCCTCGGCGCTGCCCTCCCAGGGGGGCGCGGGGGCGATGGGGACATGGCCGGAGAGATGGGCCGAGAGCTGTTCCACGGTTTCCACCGGGTAGACCTCCAGACCCCCGGCGATGGTGGCCTCGGCGGCGCTGGGGGCGGGGACGAAGAGCCGGCGGATGCCGGCCTCCCGGGCGGCCAGGGCCATGGGGAGCATCCCCACCACCGGGCGCAGGGTGCCGCCCAGGGAGAGCTCGCCCACGAAGGCGCAGTCGGGGTCATCCCAGCCCAGCTGTCCGGCGGCGGAGAGGATGCCCACCAGGATGGGCAGGTCGTACACGGTGCCGGATTTGCGCAGGTTGGCGGGGGCCAGGTTCACGGTGATGCGGCCCACGGGGAAGGAGAAGCCGCTGTTTTTGATGGCCGAGCGGACCCGTTCCCGGGCTTCCTTCACCGCTGTGTCGGGGAGGCCCACGATCTCGAAGTTGGGCAGTCCTCCCGACAGGTCGCACTCGGCGGTGACCTCATAGCCGTTGATGCCCTGGAGACCCAGGGAGCGGACCTTGTGCAGCATATTACCACCCTCTCTTTCTTTTCTCTATATCATGCCATAAAATCCCGCGTTGCACAAGGGGAAAGGAGAAGTTGAAAAAGTTCCAACTGGGAAAGCACCCCATTGACAAGCCCCGGAAAGTATCCTATAATGAGGGATGAATTTTGAATCTTCCGAAAGGAGCTGTGTCTCATGAAGAGAATCCAGACCCTGGAGACCCGGGACCTGGCCAAGAGCCTGCACACCGGCGGCTGCGGCGAGTGCCAGACCTCTTGCCAGTCCGCCTGCAAGACCTCTTGCGGCCTTGCCAACCAGCAGTGCGAGAACCAGAACCGCTGAGCTGCTGTCCTGCGTGACCAGAAAGCTGCCGCACCTGTTTCGGGCGCGGCACTTTCATTTTATTTCAAAGAAAGAGACTACACTATGATCCATCAGTACAAACTAAACGGGTACAACATCGTCCTGGATGTCTGCAGCGGCGCGGTCCATCTGGTGGACGAGGTGGCCTATGACCTCATCGCCGGCTTCGAGTCCACCCCCCGCGATGCCCTGCTGGCCCAGGTCCTGGAGAAGTACGGCCACCGAGAGGACGTGGACGAGGAAGAGCTGCGGGTCTGCCTGGAGGACATCCAGGGGCTGAAGGATGCCGGGAAACTCTTCTCCCAGGATTTGTGGCGGGAGAGCGAGCAGCGCGCCTTTGCCCGGACGAAGCCGGTGCTCAAGGCCCTGTGCCTCCACGTGGCCCACACCTGCAACCTCAACTGCCATTACTGCTTCGCCAGCCAGGGCAACTACCATGGCCAGCGGGCCCTGATGAGCTTTGACGTGGGGAAGCAGGCCCTGGACTTCCTGATCCAAAACTCCGGGGAGCGGGTAAACCTGGAAGTGGATTTTTTCGGCGGTGAGCCGCTGATGAACTGGCAGGTGGTAAAGGACCTGGTGGCCTATGCCCGGAGCCAGGAGCCCATCCACCACAAAAACTTCCGCTTCACCCTGACCACCAACGGCCTGCTGCTGGACGACGAGGTGACGGCGTTCTGCAACCGGGAGATGCACAATGTTGTCCTCAGCCTGGACGGCCGCAAGCAGGTCCACGACCGCCTGCGGAAGAACCTGGCCGGGGAGGGCAGCTATGACCGCATCGTGCCCAAGTTCCAGCGTTTCGTGGCCCAGCGTCAGGGCAGCTACTATATCCGGGGAACGTTTACCCACGATAACCTGGACTTCACCGAGGACATCCTCCACATGGCGGACTTGGGCTTTACGGAGCTGAGCATGGAGCCGGTGGTCTGCGCCCCCGGGGAGCCGTGGGCTCTGACGGAAGAGGATCTGCCGGTGCTCTTCCAGCAATACGAAACGCTGGCCGTGGAGATGCTCCGCCGGGAGGCGGAAGGCCGTCCCATCACCTTCTACCATTATATGCTGGATTTGGAGGGGGGGCCTTGCCTGCACAAGCGGATGTCCGGCTGCGGCTCCGGGACGGAGTATCTGGCGGTGACCCCCTGGGGCGAGTTGTTCCCCTGCCACCAGTTCGTCAATGACCCGGACTACTCCATGGGCAATGTCTGGGACGGGGTGAAGAATCCGGAGCTGGGGGAGAAGTTCCATCGCTGCAGCGTGGCGGCCAATCCCGACTGCCGGGACTGCTGGGCGCGGCTGTACTGCGCCGGCGGCTGCGCCGCCAACGCCTACCACGCCAGCGGGGACATCAACGGGACCTATGAATACGGATGCGCGTTGTTCAAAAAACGTGTGGAGTGCGCCATTATGATGAAGGCCGCCCAGGCGCAGGCGGAGTGAGGAGGAACGGATGGAACAGAAAAAAGTGACGTACAGCGGTGTGGATACCGAAGACGTGACCCGCCAGCTGGAGCAGGGCAACGCGGCCCTCGCCCAAAAGGATTGGAAAGAATACCGGGTGGATATGCTCAGTTCTTCCACCGTCCGGGTGACCTATATCCGAGGGGAGATCGACGAGGACGAGCTGGCAGAGATCGACGACGAGCTGTGAGCGCGGGGATGCCATGAACTGGAAACGGATCGTGCTGGGCCTGTTCCTGCTGGCGGGGATGCTGGGGGTGCTGGCCCTGGGGCTGAGCGCCTATGTGGTGTCCAGCACCCGGGCGCGGGTCTTGGAGGCGGAGGCCCCGCCGCCGGAGGACCTGGACTGCATCCTGGTCCTGGGCTGCGGCGTGCGCCCGGACGGGTCCCCCTCCCATATGTTGGAAGACCGGATGAAGCGGGCCATCCAGCTCTATCAGGCCGGGTGGTCCGACGTGCTCCTTCTGTCCGGGGACAACCGGAAGGAGGATTACAACGAGGTGGGCGTGATGAAGGCTTATGCCATGGCCCGCGGGGTACCGGAGGAGGCCATCGTGCTGGATCACGCCGGACTTTGTACTTACGACAGCCTGTACCGAGCCCGGGCGATCTTCGGCGCGGAGCGGGTGGTGGTGATCACCCAGGCCTTCCACATCAGCCGCGCGTTGTACATCGGCCGGTCCCTGGGGGTGGAAGCCTGGGGGGTGACGGCGGATCTGCGGCCCTACCAGCATGAGCTGTTCAACCGCTGCCGGGAGATCTTGGCCCGGGATAAGGACGCCCTGTGGTGTCTGGTGAAGCCGGAGCCGAAGCATTTGGGCGAAAAGGTGCCCCTGCGCCCGGCGGGGTGAGCGCGCCATATACAAAGCAAGACCCAGGAAGCGGATGCCTCCTGGGTCTTTTGGCCGCGGCGCGTCTTTAATAGTTGTCCGCCTTGACCTCGAAGTATGCCTGGGGATGTCCGCAGACGGGGCACACCTCGGGGGCTTCGTCGCCATACTCCAGATGTCCGCAGTTGCGGCAATACCAGACCTTCACGGCTTCCTTCCGGAAGACCTCGTTGGCCTCTAAGTTCTCCACCAGCTTCAGGTAACGCTCATAGTGGGATTTCTCGATCTCTGCCACGCCGGCGAACATATCCGCAATGCGGTGGAAGCCCTCTTCCCGGGCCTCTTTGGCCATGCGCTGGTACATGGAGGTCCACTCCTCGTGCTCGCCCTCGGCGGCGGCCATGAGGTTCTCGGCGGTGGTGCCGATGCCGCCCAGCTCCTGGAACCAGAGCTTGGCGTGCTCCTTCTCGTTGCCGGCGGTTTCTTCAAAGAAGGCGGCGATCTGCTCGTAGCCGTCCTTCCGGGCCTGGGCGGCGTAATAGGTATATTTGTTTCTGGCTTGGCTCTCTCCGGCAAAGGCTTCCCAGAGATTGGCCTCGGTCTTTGTGCCTTTTAATTCCATGATCTTGGCTCCTTTATTTTCCAGGGCAGGGCTGCCCTGAGGGGATGAGGCGAAGTTGCCTCTCATTGGATGTATTATAACAGAAACAGAAGGAACATACAAGGAAATGTTCTGGATAGAGCGGGTCCCGTCGCAGTGTTTTTTGCGGTCCTAACCGCCCCGAGGGGTGCATAGGCTTGTACCACACGGACAAGAGGGAGGGAGCGCCATGACATTGAACGGGGCACGGGCAGGGGAGCGATACCTTGTCCTGAAGGTCCGGGGCCGGGGGGCGCTGCGGCGGCGTCTGCTGGACATGGGCATTTTGAAGGATACGGTCCTCACGGTCACGGGGGCGGTGCCCCTGGGAGGGCCGCTGGAGCTGTCCCTGCGCAGCTACGTTCTGACCCTGCGGCGGGAGGATGCCGCGCTGGTGGAGGTCCGGCCCCTGCCGGGGACGGGACCGGGGCGGCGGGGATGGGACAGGCTCCTGCTGCATCCGGTGCTGGCCCTGCCCATCCTGGCGCTGAGCCTGCTTTCCATGTTCTGGTTCTCCATCCATGTGGTGGGGGGCTGGACCGCCGGGGCGGGGGATGCCCTGCTGGTCCAGGGATGGGAGGTAGGGGGACACCGTGTCCCTGGTCTGGCTGTCCTGCTGGAGTGGAGGCTCCAGGGCTGTCCCGTCTGGTTCCGGGCCTTTTTGCTGGACGGGGTGCTGGCCGGGGTGGGGACGGTGCTGGGGTTCCTGCCCCAGCTGGCGGCGCTCTTTCTCTGTCTGAGTTTTTTGGAGGGCTGCGGCTATCTCACCCGGGGGGCCTGCCTCCTGGACCGCCTGCTGCGCCCCTTCGGCCTGTCCGGCCACTGCGCGGCCTCTTACGTCCTGGCCTGCGGGTGCGCGGTGCCGGGGGTGCTCTCCTGCCGGACCATCCCCCAGGAGAGCTGCCGGCGCCTGACCATCCTCACGGCCTCTTTCCTGCCCTGCGGGGCCAAGCTGCCGCTGATCGCCCTGGTGGGGGAGCTGGCTTTCCCGGGGTGCTGGTGGCTGGCGCCTGGGGCCTATCTTCTGGGCTTGGCCGCGGTTCTCTTCACCGCTTGGCTCCTCCACGGCACCCCGCTGTTTCCCCGGGAGGAGGTGCCCTTCCTGCTGGAACTGCCGCCGCTGCGTCTGCCGACCCTGGAGAATTTGTGGGCGGGGACCGGGGAGCGGCTGATGGAATTTTTGAAAAAGGCCGGGTCCCTGCTGGTGCTGGCCTCGGCGGCGGTTTGGGCGGCGGCGTCCTTCGGCTTCGGACCGGACGGGTTTGCCTATTTGGGGCCGGAGGGGTTAGAATACAGCTTCCTGGCCGCCTTGGGCCGCGGCCTCTGGCCCCTCTTCGCCCTGGGGGGCTGGGGGGACTGGCGCAGTGTGGTGGCCGCCCTCTCGGGGCTGCTGGCCAAGGAGAGCGTGGTGGGGACGCTGGCCATCCTGGGGACCCCGGCGGCGCTGGGGCATCCCGCCGCGGCGCTGTCCTTTTTGCTCTTCAACCTCTTCTGTCCCCCCTGTGCCGCCGCCTGCGGGGCCATGAGGCAGGAGCTGGGCAGCGGGAGGGCCTTTGTTCTGGCCTTGGGCTATCAGACCCTCTTTGCCCTCCTCCTCTCGGCGGGGGTCTATCAGGGCGGGGCCCTCCTGGGACGGCTCCTGGCTTAGCGCCATTTTCACAAAAAATGGTGGAGCCGTCCGGCGAAAATCAGCAGGGCAGATAGGGGAAAGCCCATGACTTCCCCCGGATTCTGTGGTAAAATAAAAAGGGTATACGCACGCAGCTTCCAGGCTGTGACTCTGCCGGCGGGGACCGCCCGCCGCATTGAGAAAGGAACGGACCTGCCATGAAAGAATTTAAGGGAAGCAGCAGCTATGTGGTTTCCGCAGATCTGCTGCGCATCGTCAACGTCGCCATTGCACTGGAAAAGCCCCTGCTCATCAAGGGCGAGCCGGGCACCGGCAAAACCATGCTGGCCCAGGCCATCAGCGAGGCTTTGGGCAAGAAGCTCATCATCTGGAACATCAAGTCCACCACCAAGGCCCAGGACGGCCTCTATGTCTACGATACCGTCCAGCGCCTCTACGACAGCCAGTTCGGCGGCGAAGGGGTGGACGATATCCGCAAGTATATCAAGCTGGGCAAGCTGGGAGAAGCCTTCTCCGCCGACGAGCAGGTGATCCTCCTCATCGACGAGATCGACAAGGCCGACCTGGAGTTCCCCAACGACCTTTTGTGGGAGCTGGACAAGATGGAGTTCTATATCCCCGAGACCAAGCAGACCATCGCCGCCAAGCAGCGCCCCATCGTCATCATCACCTCCACCGCCGAAAAGGAACTGCCCGACGCCTTCCTGCGCCGGTGCATCTTCCACTATATCGCCTTCCCCGACCAGGACATGATGCGTGACATCGTCCACGCCCACTATCCTGACATCGAGGACAAGCTCCTGGAGCTGGCCATGCGGGGCTTCTATCAGGTCCGGGACCTGCCCACTGTGGCCAAAAAGCCCTCCACCTCGGAGCTTTTGGACTGGCTCCAGGCTCTGAGCCTGGGCGGGGTAGACCCGAAGAAGATCGAGGAAGAACTGCCCTACGCCGGCATTTTGCTGAAAAAGACCGAGGACCTCACCGCCGTGAAGAACGCCAGGAACCGGCCCAAGAACGGCTACCGCTGGTAAGGAAAGGCAGGTGCCCTCTTGTTCACGAAGCTATTTTATCTGCTGCGGGCCCGGGGGCTGATGGTCTCCATGAACGAGTGGCTGTCGCTGATGGAGGCCCTGGAACGGGGCCTGTGCCGCAACAGCTTGCTGGAGTTCTACTATGTGGCCCGGGCGATCTTGGTGAAGACGGAGGCGGACTTTGACAAGTTCGACGAGGTCTTCCTCCTCTACTTTGAGCACGTCCAGCACCTGGAGGAGATCCCCCAGGAGCTTATGGACTGGCTCCACGACCCCAAGAACATGAAGAAGTACGACAAGGACGAGGTGGACGCCCGCACCACCTTCGACTTGGAAAAGCTCCGGGAGATGCTGGAAGAGCGCTTGAAGGAGCAGCACGAGCGCCACGACGGCGGACAGTACTGGGTGGGCACCGGCGGCACCTCCGCCCTGGGCCACTCCGGCTACGCCGCCACGGGCATCCGGGTAGGAGGCGAGGGCCAGCACCGCCATGCCCTCCAAGTGGCCGGGGAGCGGAATTTCCGGGACTTCCGGGAGGACAGCACCCTGGACCAGCGCTCCTTCCAGCTGGCCTTCCGCCGGCTGCGCCAGCTGACCACCCGGCAGGACGGTCCCATGGACGTTTTGAACCTGGACCGGACCATCGAGAAAACCTGCGACAACGCCGGCCAGCTCCAGCTGGAGTTCGACCGGCCCCGGACCAACGACGTCAAGGTCATGCTCCTCTTCGACTCCGGCGGGTCCATGACGCCCTACGCCAAGCTGTGCAGCCAGCTCTTCCAGGCGGTGAACCGGGCCAACAATTTCAAGGACCTGCGGATCTACTACTTCCACAACTGCTGGTATTCCGACCTCTACACGGACCCGCGCTGTATGTACGGCGAGAGTGTCCAGACCCAGTGGGTCATCAACAACCTCAGCCGGGAGTATAAGGTCATCGTGGTGGGGGATGCCTCCATGGCGCCCTCGGAGCTGACTTGGATCGGCGGCAGCAGTTTTTACAACCGCTACAACAACGAGACCGGTCTGACCTGGCTGGAGCGGATGCACAGCCGGTTCCAGAAAATGGTTTGGTTCAACCCCATCCCGGAGGCCATGTGGCAGTATGATTACGGCTATCAGACCATCGAGATGATCGGCAGCGTGGTGGATATGTACCAGCTGACCGTGGAGGGTTTGGCCAGAGGGCTGAAGAAACTGGTGTCCGCCCGGTGATACGGGGTCATACGATCGAATATGCAGCATCCCCCTGTGCGCGTTTATGCGGCACAGGGGGATGTTTTTACGTTGCGTCGACGCAGCCCGATATGTAATGGATGAACTGCTGGGCGGTGCGGCCGGAGACGCCGCCGTGGCGCAGCTCCCACTTGTTGGCCTCCGCCAGGAGGGTTTCCTGGTCGATGGTCACCCCCTGGCGCTGGGCCAGGGTCAGGACGATCTCTTGGAACTGGCTGCGGTTGGGGATGGAGTAGTTGATCCGCACCCCGAAGCGGGCGGAGAGGGAGAGTTTTTCCTCCAGGGTGTCCGAGCGGTGGACCTCGTTTTGCAGCTCCATGTCCCCCCGGTCCTTCCAGGTCTCCCGGATG
>JAAWAE010000104.1 GCA_022792035.1 Ruminiclostridium sp.
ACCCGGTCAAAGCCCCGGACGGCGAACTTGTTGCGGTGGTAGGCGATGTCGGCGGCGAAGTAGGTATCGAAACCGTTGGCCCGGCGCAGCACGTCGTCCTTCAAATCCAACTTGTCCACTTGCTTCTGGCTCTTGCCCTCGGCCAGATATTTTTGCTTCAAAAGCGCCGTGGTGTTCAGCCACAGAGCCCCGTCCTTCTCGTAGGTCCAACCCTTTTGGGTCAGCAGGTCCACGGTCTCGGCCACATAGCCGCTCTCGTGGAGGGAGGATTCCAGGAACCACTGGTCGTACTCGATGCCGTAGCGGCGCAGGTCCTCCTTCATCTTGGGGATGTTCCGCTCCAGACCGAAGGCCGCCAGGGCCTCCAGACGCTCCGCCTCGGGCTTTTCCAAATAAGCGTCCCCGTGAAGCTCGTAAAACGCCTTTGCCAAGGCCCGGATATCCTCCCCGTGGTACCCGTCCTCGGGGAAGGGGACCGCCTGCTCCCCCTGGATACACTGTAAGTACCGGGCCTGGAGGGAGACGGCAAACTTGTTGATCTGGTTGCCGGCGTCGTTGACGTAAAATTCCTTCCAGGTGTCATAGCCGTCCCGCCGGAACACGTTGGCCAGGGTGTCCCCCAGCACGCCTCCCCGGGCGTTGCCCATGTGCATGGGACCGGTGGGGTTGGCGGAGACGAACTCCACCATGACTTTCTTTCCCTGTCCCTCCTGGCTCTGGCCATAGGTGTCCCCGGCGGCTTCGATCTCCGCCAGCACGTCCCCGTACCACTTGGGGCCCAGGCGGAAGTTCATGAACCCAGGCCCGGCCAGCTCCACGGAGGCAAAGATGGTCTGGGACAGGTCCATATGCGCCGCCAAGGTCTCGGCCAGCTCCCGGGGTTTCTGTTTCAGGGACTTCGCCATCGCCATGGCGATGGAGGAGGCATAGTCGCCGTTCTGGGGGTCTTTGGGGATCTCCACGGTGCCCTTCAGTTCCGCCCCGGCGGGAAGCAGACCCGCCTGGGCCGCGGCGTCATAGGCCGCGGCCGTCAGGACGCGGACCTGCTCTTTTGCAGATTGGATCAAATTCGCCATATCGCTCTTCCTCGTTTTTCTACTTGTTATAGGGTCGTCTGCTGTCCCAGACCGCCTGTCTGGGGTTCGGAGACGTGGATCTGGAAAAAATTCTCACCCAGACGCTGGTCTTCCACGTCCAGGGTATAACGGATCTCCAGGTCTCCGCCGCTCTGGTCCAGGTCGGCCTTGGCGGTGCGGGTCTGGACCTGGAGGGTCAGGCCGCCGTAGGGGGTGTCGTAGAGAGAGATGTGCCGCAGGCCCTTTTGAAAGACCATTTCGGAGTTCAAGGTCCCCTCCCGGTGGAGGGTGATCTTGTCCTTTTGGACGCGGAAGGTGGTGGTGGTGCCCTCCAGGCCCGTAAGCTCGCTTTCTTCGTAGCGCAGGGTGTAGCCATCCTCCTGGGCGCCCAGGGTGCCCTGGGTCATCAGCTCCATGACGTCATCCTCCCCGCCGACGGGGCGCTGGACCGCGCGGATTGATAGGATGACTGGTTTTTCCATGTCCATCGTTTCATGCCTCCACTGCACGTTATAGTTTTGGTCTTCGCGCAAATGCAAGTTATTATACATGATTCGTCCCACTTTGTCTAGTTGTTTGCGGGACGGTTGTGGAGCGCCTTGACGTGAAATATACGTTGCGAAAACAACCTGCTGGGTGTATAATATTAACCATATACAAATAGGGAGGGTTAGTCATCTTCCGATTCATCATCAAATGAGTAGTTATTCAAGGCGTCAAAATCAAGGAATTCCGCGACAGTTAGGCTGAACGCCGTTGCAATCTTGTGCAGCGTTTTTATTCGTGGGTCAAACGTATGTTTGTTCATAATGTTATCCAGCGTTGAATAGCTGACGCCACTCATTTGAGACAGCTGATAAATCGTAAGACCTCTCGCTTTACAGAGCGATAGGATTCTATTGACAAGAAGATTTGAATATCTATCGCCCATCGTTACCACCCTGCTATCACTGAAACCTACCTTGCGGTAGTTTTTCCATGGTAGCAGTAAAAAAACCCCACTATACCCGTATTCGGGTATAACGTGGAACCTTATGCCAAGGAGCGCTGTAAACAATGGAGAAAAATACTTGCGCCTTCACCGGCCACCGCCCCAAGAGCTTCCCCTGGAAGTACGACGAGACCGCCCCAGGCTGCGTCCAGCTCAAAGAGGCCCTGTTCGCCCAGATCAAAATCCTGGTAGACCGGGGGATCACGGATTTTTTGTCCGGCATGGCCCAGGGCGTGGACCTCTGGTGCGCCCGGGCAGTCCTGGCCCTCCGGGCCAAAAACCCAAACCTCCGGCTCCACTGCATCCTCCCCTGCCAGGGACAGGAGGACAAGTGGCCCGCCGCGATGCAGGAGCAGTACCGCTCCATCCTGCAGCGGGCCGATGAGGTGCTTTGTCTGCAGGAGGAGTACAGCGACGATTGCATGGCCAAGCGCAATCGCCACTTGGTGGACCACGCCGCCGTCCTGCTGGCGGTCTACAACGGCACCCGGCGAAGCGGGACAGGGATGACCCTGCGCTACGCCCAGCGGCAGGGGCGGGAGATTTTCATCCTGGATCCCATCAGCAGGGGGATGACGCGGATTCGACCCGCTTCGGGACAATGAGACAGGCCCAGGGGACGGACTTTTCCAGTGCAGGAGAAGGCCCGTCCCTTTTTTGCGCAATCCTTGCCAGAACTGCGTCTTTTTGCTATAATAGTACCATCCGATCCCAAGCGATCCCAAAACACGAGACCTGCGTCCAGACGGTCTGAACTGCTCTGGATTCAGGCATACTATTCTAAAAGGAGGGGACCTATGGGTGTAGTTTCCCAACTGTCCAATGGCATCGACTGGTCCGGGATGGGGGCGATGGTTCTGCGCATCGCGGCGGTGCTGCTGTGTCTGGTGGTCCACGAGGTCTTTCACGGCCTGGCGGCCTATCGGCTGGGGGACCCCACTGCCAAGCTCAACCACCGGCTTTCCCTCAACCCCCTGCGTCATCTGGACCCCTTCGGCCTTTTGATGATGGCCACGGTGGGCTTCGGCTGGGCCAAGCCGGTGCCGGTGGACCCCCGGTATTTCAAAAACCCCAAGGGGGGCATGGCCATTACCGCCCTGGCGGGGCCGGCCTCCAACTTCGTGATGGCCTATCTCTCGGCCCTGGTGTGCAGCGGGGTCATCGCCGCCATGGCGGTGAAGGGGGAGACCGCGGGGCTTTCCATCGCCTTGGAGTTCTTCCGCCTGCTGCTGCTGCTGAACATCGGCCTGGGCATTTTCAATCTGATCCCCTTCCCGCCTCTGGACGGGTCCAAGGTGGTGGCGATGTTCCTGCCGGACCGGGCCTATCTGCGCTGGATGCAGCTGGAACGCTATGGGATGTTCCTGCTGATGCTGGTGCTGTGGATGGGTTGGCTCGATGGCTTTCTGGACACCGCCCGGACGGGGGTGCTCAACTGGATGCTGGAGCATTCCCTGTTCGTGTACAACGGCGTATTGGACCTGCTGCTGAGGTAAGGCCATGGAACGACCGGTCTATCACATCCCCGGCGCGGTGCGGGAGAAGCAGGAGGCCCGGGATTTTGTCGGCCCCCTGGACCTGATCCTCCACCTGCTGCGCAAGGACAAGATCGCCATCCGGGACATCCCCCTGGCGGAGATCCTGCGGCAGTATCTGGACTGGATGTCCGCCCGGGAGCGCCTTGACTTAGAGGTGGCGGGGGAGTTCATCGCCATGGCCTCCCAGCTGATGTATCTGAAGACCCGGATGCTCCTGGCCGAGGAGGATCAGGAGGCCCTGTCGGAGATGGAGGCCCTCATCGCCTCCCTGGAGGAGCGGGAGCGCCGGGAGAGTTTTATCCGGCTGCAGGAGGTCCTGCCCCAGCTGGAGGCGCAGAGCGGCCGGGACAGTTTTACCAAGGGCCCCGAGGCAAAGTTCCTGCAGCGGGTGTACCGCTACGAGCATAAGAAAGAGGACCTGACGGCGGCGGTGCTGGCCTGGCAGGCCCGAAAGGAGGCGGACCGCCCTCCCGACGGCCGTCTCCTGCGCCGCACTGTCCGCCCGGAGCCTTATCGGGTGGAGGAAAAACTCCGCCAGCTTTTGGAGGACCTGGAGCAGGAGGGGGAGACCACGCTGACCTCTCTGGTGAAGCGCAGCGAGAGCCGCTCCGAGGTAACGGCGGTGTTTTTGGCCCTGCTGCAGCTGTGCCGGGAGGGGCGGGTCCATGTGGCGGGGACCATGGAGGACCCGGCCATCTCCCTGCGTCCGGGGGAGGACGAGAAGGAAGGAGGGGGAGCCGATGGAGGAAGCTAGACGGACAGCAGGGATCGAGGCCATCCTCTTTGCCCTGGGGGCCCCGGTGACCACCCAGCGTCTGGCCCAGGCCCTGGCGTGTACGGAAGAGGAGGTCCGGCAGAGCTGCCAAACCCTGTCGGAGACCTGGGAGGCCCAGGGCCGGGGCATCCGCCTGGTGCGCTTGGAGGAGAGCTGGCAGTTGGTTTCCGCCCCGGAGTGGGGGGAGGTCATCCGGGCCATGCTGGCGCGCAAGCGGCCGGATAAACTCTCCCCGGCGGCCCTGGAGACCCTGGCGGTGGCGGCGTATTTTCAGCCGGTGACCCGGGTGTACATCGACCAGGTCCGGGGGGTGGATTCCTCCCACTCCCTGACGCTGCTGCTGGAGCGGGAGCTCATCGAGCCCTGCGGGACCCTGGAGGCCCCGGGACGGCCCCGGCTCTACCGCACCACGCCGGCCTTCCTGCGCACCTTTGGCCTGGAGAGCCTGGAGGACCTGCCGCCTCTGCCCGAGGCGGTGGAGGAGAGGGGAGGCGAGGGCTTATGACGGGCTGGATCGTATTGCTGATCCTGGTCCTGCTGCTGGTGCTTCTGAGCCAGCTGCCCCTTGGGGTCCGCCTGCACTACGACGCTGAGGGATTTTTGGTCAAAGTCCGGGCAGGCGTGCTGACCTTCCGGGTCTACCCCCTGAAAAAGAAGAAGCCGAAGAAGGAGAAGAAACCCAAGAAAGAGAAAACCCCTCAGCCCAAGCCGGACCGCAAGGCCCTCTGGCCCCTGCTCCGGGCATTGATCCCGGTGGGGAAGCAGGCCATGGAGAAGATGACGGACCGCCTGCGCATCGATGAGCTGACCGTCCATCTCATCTGGACGGAAGAGGACCCCGCCGACGCGGCCATTCACTACGGCTACGCCTGGGCGGCGTCAGAGGCGGGCTTGGCCTTTTTGCAGGCCCGCTTCCCCATCCGCCGCCGGGACATCCGTCTGGAGCTGGACTGCCAGCGGGAGGAACCGGAGATCAGCCTGACCCTGGCCCTGTCCGTCAAACTGGGACAGCTGCTGGCGGTGGGCATCCCCGCGGGGATGCAGGCGCTGCGGGTTTTTCTGGACGATCGAAAGGAACGCAAAGCGTCCGGTGAGGCGGCCCTTGCCGGGGAGCAGACATGAGAGGAGATCATTATGGAAAACAACCATCCTGTCAATGAACTGATGGCGGAGACCATCCAAAAGATCCGTCAGGCGGTGGACGCCAACACCATGGTGGGCGAGCCCATCCAGACCGGGGAGGTCACGATTATCCCCGTATCGAAACTCTCCTTCGGCTTCGGCACCGGCGGCTCGGAGGTGGGCGGCAAGAGCCCCAGGCCCATAGGAGAAAATCCCTTCAGCGGCGGCGGCGGCGCGGGGGTGAAGGTGACCCCGGTGTGCTTTTTGGTGGTCACCGGGACCAACGTCAAGGTCCTGCCCACGGCCCCCTATCCGGAGAACAGCATCGACCGCATTCTGGACATGATCCCCGGCGCGGTGGAAAAAATTGGTGATTTTTTCGAGAGCAGGAAGGAAAAAGACCCGGAGAAAGAGGATAAAGTCTGACCATCTGCCCCATACTTTAAGTGGTCACAGCTTCGTGATACTACTTAATATGGGGGGATCTCCTTGCGCAAACCCTTGCTCTATTTGGGGACGCTGTGCGTCCTGCTCTCCACGCTCTGTGTCCCGGCCCTGGCGGCCGGCCCCAGCGTCTCCGCCGCCTCCGCCGTGCTCATGGACGCGGAGAGCGGACGGCTGCTCTACGCCCTGGACGAGAACACGCCCCGGCCCATCGCCAGCACCACCAAACTCATGACCGCCTTGGTGGCGGCGGAGTGCCTGGAGGATCTGAACCAGACGGTAACCATCCGGCGGGAGTGGACCGGCATCGAGGGTACCTCCCTCTACCTGCGCCCCGGGGAGCAGCTCCGCGCCCAGACCCTGCTCTATGGCCTGCTGCTCCACTCCGGCAACGACGCGGCAGTGGCCCTGGCGGGCTTCTGCGCCGGGGATGTGGAGACCTTCGTGGACTGGATGAACCAGCGGGCCCGGGACCTGGGGATGATCCACACCCACTTCTCCGACCCCAACGGGTTAGGGGATGAGAACCACTACGCTTCGGCCCTGGACATGGCCAGACTGGCGGCGGCCTGCCTGCAGAACGACACCGTGGCCCAGATCGTCGCCACCAAAACCATCACCCTGGAGGGCCGGAGCCTGACCAACCACAATAAACTCCTCTGGCGCTACGAGGGCTGTACCGGCATGAAGACCGGCTACACCCGTCAGGCGGGCCGGACCCTGGTCTCCAGCGCCAGCCGGGAGGGACAAGCCCTGATCTGCGTCACCCTCAACGACGGCAGCGACTGGGCAGACCACGCCGCCCTCCTGGACTACGGTTTCGAGACCTATCCCCGCCGGGTCCTGGCCCAGCAGGGGGAGGTTTTAGGCAAGGTGCCTGTGGCGGGGAGTTTGCTGCGCAGTCTTACCGCCGCCGCCCGGGATACCGTGGCCTATCCCCTCCAAGAGGGGGAGCAGGTCACCCGGGAGATCGACCTGCCCCGGCGCATCCAGGCCCCCGTTCAGGAGGGGGAGATCGCCGGGACGGTGCGCTTTCTCCTGGAAGGGCGGGAGATCGGCCGAAGCTATCTGGTCTGGACCGGCACTGCCCGCCGGGATGTCACCGGGGACGGGGCGGGTCTGGCCCCCCTGGCCTATCTGCAAACCATCGGGGAACAAGAAGGAGAGTGAGGCGCCCATGGAGGAACGCCTGCAAAAACTCCTCTCCGCGGCGGGAGTCTGCTCCCGCCGGCAGGCGGAGGAATACATAACACAGGGCCGGGTCTGCATCAATGGCCGCGCCGCCTGCCTGGGGGAGCGGGCGGACCCGGACCGGGACACAGTGACCCTGGACGGCAGGCCCCTCCCCCGCCGGACCGGGGCCGCTGCGCTGTTGATGCTCTATAAGCCCCGAGGGGTGGTGACCACCCTGTCCGACGAGAAGGGACGGCGGACGGTGCGGGATCTGCTCCGGGACCACCCCGCCCGGGTCTGGCCGGTGGGACGGTTAGATATGGACTCCGAGGGTTTATTGCTGCTCACCGATGACGGCGCCCTCACCAATGCCCTGATTCATCCCCGCCACGGCATCGAGAAGGAGTATCTGGTCTGGGTCACAGGCTACCGGGCCGGGGCGGAGCGCCGTCTGGCCGCGCCTATGACTCTGGACGGACAGGCCCTTCAGCGGGCCGAAGTCTCCCTGGAACGGGCCGGGGAGGGGGAGGCCCTGCTCTCCGTGACCATCCGGGAGGGGAAGAACCGGCAGATCCGCCGGATGTGCGCCCAGTGCGGCCTGACGGTGCGCCGGCTCAAGCGGGTCCGGGAGGGCGGATTGAAGCTGGACCCCGGACTGCGGCCCGGTCAGTGGCGCCCTCTGACCCAGCAGGAGCGGCAGCGTCTGTATCAGACGCTTTCCCTGCAAGAATGAGAATTTCTTCTTGCAACAGCGGGGGTTTGGCGTTATAATACGGAAAAGAAGACGGAACGACAGGATGCAAGCGGAGGAGAGACCATGGCCAAGGATATTTTATCTCTGATTAGCAGCAAGATGAACACATTTTCCAAGGGGCAGAAGCTCATCGCCAATTTTATCTTGAGTTCCTATGATAAGGCGGCCTTCATGACTGCCAGCAAGCTGGGCAAGACGGTCCACGTCAGCGAATCCACCGTGGTCCGCTTTGCCTCTGAATTGAAGTATGACGGCTATCCCGCCATGCAGAAGGCCCTTCAGGAGATGATCCGCAACAAGCTCACCTCCATCCAGCGCATCGAGGTGACCAACGACATCATCGGCAACCAGGACGTGGTCAGCACCGTCATGCAGTCGGACATGGAAAAGATCCGCATCACCATGGAGGAGCTGGACCGGGAGAGTTTTGACGCCGCCGTGGAGGCCATCGTGGAAGCCCGGAAGATTTATATCCTGGGCACCCGGTCCTCCGGTTCCCTGGCGGGCTTCATGTCCTTTTACTTCGGGCTGATGTTCGACAATGTGGTCCACGTGGGGGAGAGCGCCAACCAGGAGATCTTTGACCAGATCGTCCAGGTGGGCGTGGGGGATGTGGTGATCGGCCTGTCCTTTCCCCGCTACTCCCGGCGCACCGCCCGGGCCATCCACTTCGCCCACGAGCGGGGGTCGAAGGTCGTGGCCATCACCGACTCCGCCACCAACACCATGGCCCAGTCGGCGGACTATGTCCTGCTGGCCAAGAGCGACATGGCCTCCGTGGTGGACTCCCTGGTGGCGCCCCTGAGCCTCATCAACGCCCTGCTGGTGGCCATTGCCCGGAGCAAGAGCGACGTGGTGGATCATTTTGAGCGCCTGGAACACATCTGGCAGGAGTATGGGGTCTTCGTCAACATGGAGGAGGAGAACCAATGAACCCTGTCACCGTCATCGGCGGCGGCGCGGCGGGCATGATGGCCGCCCTCTCCGCTGCCCAGGCGGGGGCCCGGGTGGTGCTGCTGGAACCCAACGAGAAGCTGGGGCGCAAGCTCTACATCACCGGCAAGGGCCGCTGCAACCTCACCAACGACACCACCGCCCAGGGGGTGCTGGACCATGTGCCCCGGAACAGCCGCTTCCTCTACAGCGCCGTGACCCGCTTCCCGCCCCAGGAGGTGATGGGGTATTTTGAGGCCCTGGGGGTCCCCTTGAAGACCGAGCGGGGGGGACGGGTTTTTCCGCGATCCGATCAGGCCGCCGATGTGATCGACGCCTTATTTTTTGCCCTGAAACGGGCGGGGGTCCAGCGCCGTCAGGCCCGGGCCCTGGCGCTGGAGGTCCGGGGGGAAGAAGTTACGGGGGTGGTGACCCGGGAGGGGTGCCTCCCCGCCGCCGGCGTCATCACAGCCACTGGGGGCCTGTCCTAC
Source organism: Ruminiclostridium sp. (assembly GCA_022792035.1). GTDB lineage: Bacteria > Bacillota > Clostridia > Oscillospirales > Oscillospiraceae > Evtepia. Next base: position 9,298 of record JAAWAE010000104.1, read on the forward strand.
CCGGCCACCGGTTCCACCGGGGACGGCTACCGTCTGGCCCAGAGCGTGGGCCACAGCATCGTGGAGCCCCGGGCCTGCCTGGTCCCCTTGGAGGAGGCGGGGGAGAGCTGCGCCCGGATGCAGGGGCTTTCCCTGCGCAACGTGAGCTTGACGGTGAAGAACCAGAAGAAAAAGGTCCTCTTTCGGGAGCAGGGGGAGCTGCTCTTCACCCACTTCGGCCTCTCCGGGCCCCTGGTGCTCAGCGCCAGCGCCCACATCGATTGGAGGAAGGACCGGTGTACGGCCCTCATCGACCTAAAGCCTGCCCTGGAGGAGGCCAAACTGGAGGAGCGGGTCCTGCGGGACATCGCCGCCGCCCCCAACAAAGCCTTTCACAACCTTTTGGAGGGGCTGCTGCCCCGGCTGATGGTGCCGGTGATGGTGGAACGGGTGGAGGTCCCGGCGGACCTGCCGGTGAACTCTCTCACCCGGGGCCAGCGCCGCCGTCTGGTGGAGACCATGAAGGGCTTCGTTATCCCGCTGGCGGGGCCGCGGCCGGTGAAGGAGGCCATCATCACCGCCGGGGGCGTCAAGACCGGGGAGGTGGACCCCAAGACCATGGCCTCCAAAAAGGTCCGGGGCCTGTACTTCGCCGGGGAAGTGCTGGACGTGGACGCCTATACCGGGGGATTCAATTTACAGATCGCGTGGTGTACCGGCCGGCTGGCCGGCGAGAGCGCCGCGTTATATTGGAAGGAGCGTGGGACATGACACGCCAGGAAAACGAGAGATTGCAGGTGGCCATCGACGGACCCGCCGGGGCGGGAAAGAGTTCCCTGGCCAAGGCCCTGGCCCAGCGGCTGGGGGCCGTCTATGTGGACACCGGGGCCATCTACCGCGCCGTGGGGCTTTCCATTGCCCGGCAGGGAGGGGATTGCCGGAAACCGGAGGACGTTCTGCCCCGCCTGCCGGAGATCAAGCTCACCCTGGACTTCGGCAGCGACGGCTTGCAGCGGATGTATCTGAACGGAGAGGACGTCACCGAGGCCATCCGGGACAACGCCGTCTCAGCCTACGCCTCCCAGGTCTCCGCCATCCCGGAGGTCCGGGCCTTTCTCTTGGAGATGCAGCGGCAGCTGGCGGCGGAGCAGAGCGTGGTCATGGACGGCCGGGATATCGGCACCGTGGTCCTGCCCCAGGCCCAGGTCAAGATCTTTTTGACGGCCTCCCCGGAGCAGCGGGCCCTGCGCCGCTGGAAGGAGCTGCGGGCCAAGGGACAGGAGGCGGACCTTGCCGTCATCCAGGCGGAGATCATTCAGCGGGATTACGACGACAGCCATCGTGCCGCCGCCCCCCTGCGCCGTGCCGAGGACGCCGTGGAGGTGGATACCTCCGCGTTGAATTTGGAGGAGAGCCTGGAGGCGCTGTACGCCGTGGTGAAAGAGAGGGCCGGACGATGAAGAGTGTCATCCCTTATCCCGTCTCCTATCTGGTGAGCAAGTTGATTTTCACCATAGCCTTTTTCCGAAACCCCGCAAAGGTCTACGGACGGGAGAACATCCCCAAGGGCAGCGTGGTGATCTGCGCCAACCACGCCCACGGCAACGATCCCTTCTATATCGTCTATTCCTTCCCCTTCTGGGATAAGATCCGCATCATGGCCAAGGAGGAGATCCGGCATATGCCCGTGGTGGGCCGCCTGCTGGACTTTTTGGGCATTGCGATTTGGGTCCGCCGGGGCAAGTCGGACTTGGCCGCCCTGAAGCTGTCCATGAAGACCTTGAAAAAGGGAGAGAAGCTCCTGATCTTCCCCGAGGGCACCCGCCATGAGGAGATCGGCCAGGGCAAGACCGGCGCGGCCCTCATGGCCATCCGGGCCAAGGTGCCGGTGCTGCCGGTGTATGTGGACCCGGAGCGGCGGCACTTCCATCGGGTGAAGGTGTATTTTGGAAAACCATTCCACCCCTTCACCGAGGAGCGCAAGCCCACCGCCGAGGATTACGAAAAAGCCACCGTGGAGATCATGGACCACATCAAGGCCCTCCGGGACAGCCGGGAGGCCATCGAGGCGGGGGCGTGACGGCATGGAAGTGATTTTGGCCAAGTCCGCCGGCTTCTGCTTCGGGGTGCGCCGGGCGGTGGAGCTGGCCCAGCGTTTGGCGGGGGAGGAAAAACCCTATGTGATGCTGGGGCCTGTGATCCACAACCAGGAGGTCATCCGGGATTTGGAGCGGCGGGGCATTGGCTGCGTGGAGCGGCTGGAGGACCTGCCGCCGGACTGCGGCGTCATCATCCGCTCCCACGGCGAGGGCCGGGCAGTCTATGAAAAACTGGAGGCCATGGGCCGGGAGATCGCCGACGCCACCTGTGTCAATGTGGCCCGCATCCATGAGATCGTCCGCCAGGCCAGCGGCCGGGGACGGCAGGTCATCATCATCGGCGCGCCGGAACACCCCGAAGTACGGGCCATTGCCGGCTGGTGTGAGGGGGCAAAAATCTTCCGAAATCAGGAAGAGTTAGATACTTTTCTCATGGATAAGGAAGAAAACCACCAAAAACCTATTACGCTAGTTTCCCAAACTACATCAACCCATAAAATTTGGGCGCCGTGCCGAGAAAAAGTAAAAAAGGAGTGTACAAACGCCGAAATTTTTGATACAATATGCAATGCTACGTGTAAGCGGCAATCAGAAGCGCAGAGTTTGGCGGCGCGGTGCGGCGCGATGATCGTCATCGGCGACAAGAAAAGCTCCAATACGACCCGTCTTGCTGAGTTATGCCGGACGCATTGCCCCCTGGTTTACCACATCAGTCGGGCAGAGGAGCTTGACCAGAGTATGGTGAGCGGGGTAGCTTCTGTGGGAATCACCGCTGGCGCGTCTACGCCGGGGTGGATAATAAAGGAGGTCAAAGTCAAAATGGAGGAAAATACCAATGTGATGGAGATCGAAGAGTCTTTCGCTGATATGCTGGAGAAGTCGATCAAAACTTTAAATACGGGAGATAAGGTCACTGGTGTCGTTACCGGCATCACCGCTACCGAGGTCAATGTGGACCTGGGTACCAAGCACGCGGGCTACATCCCCCTGGCAGAGCTGAGCGACGACCCCACCGCCAAGGTGGAGGATCTGGTCAAAGTCGGCGAGGAGATCGAGACCTACGTCATGCGCGTCAACGACATGGAGGGCGTGGCTACGCTGTCCAAGAAGCGTCTGGACGCTGTGAAGAATTGGGATATCATCGAGACCGCTGTGGAGGAGAAGACTGTCCTGGAGGGCATCGTCACCGAAAATAACAAGGGCGGGATTGTGGTCAACGTCAAGGGCATCCGCGTCTTCGTGCCCGCCTCTCAGACCGGGATGCCCCGTGGGGCCGACCTGTCTGAGATGATCCGTCAGACCGTGCGCCTGCGCGTCACCGAGGTCAACCGCTCCCGCCGCCGGGTGGTTGGTTCCGTGCGCGCTGTGGCCGCCGAGGAGCGCGCCGCCAAGGCCGCCGAGGTCTGGGAGAACATTGAGGACGGCAAGCGGTATGAGGGCGTGGTGAAGTCCCTGACTTCCTACGGCGCCTTCGTGGACATCGGCGGCGTGGACGGCATGGTCCACGTCAGCGAGCTGTCTTGGAGCCGCATCAAGAACCCCGCCGAGGTGGTTTCCGTGGGAGACCATGTCAGCGTGTATGTTATCTCCTTCGATCCCGAGAAGAAGAAGATCTCTCTGGGCATGAAGGACCGGGATCAGGACCCCTGGGAGAAGTTCACCTCCACCTACGACGTGGGCGCTACCGCCAACGTGCGGGTGGTGAAGCTGATGACCTTCGGCGCCTTTGCCGAGATCGTTCCCGGGGTGGACGGCCTGATCCACATCTCCCAGATTGCTGATCACCGCATCGACAAGCCCGGCGACGTGCTGGAAGAAGGTCAGCAGGTGGATGTGAAGATCACCGACATCGACTTTGAGCGCAAGAAGGTCTCCCTGTCCATCCGCGCCCTGCTGGGCGGCCGCGGTGCCGAGGACGAGATGGACGAGGACCAGTACGAGGAGTAAGGCGTCACTGCTTTACAGGCAAAACAAACGATTCTTGGGTGCCGGGACGGTTTCGTCCCGCCCCAGAGGAAATGGAGGGACCGGACTATGGTGACCATCACCAAAGATACCATCGTGGGCGACATCCTGGACATCGCACCGGAGACTGCCCCGGCCTTTGTGGACATCGGCATGATGTGTCTGGGCTGCCCTGCCTCCCGGAACGAGACCGTGGAGGAGGCCTGCCTGGTCCACGACAAGCCGGTGGACGAGCTGGTGAAGCGGCTCAATGAGCTGATTGCAGCCAACCGGAACTAAAACAGCATGAAAAAGACAGGGGCGAAACCGCCCCTGTCTTTTTGCGAGAGGAGGGGGAGTCCCCATGGCAGAGCTGCTTTTGCCGCCTCGGCTGGAGGCCATCGCCCGGCAGGTCCCGGCGGGGGCGCGGCTCACCGATGTGGGCACGGACCACGCCTATCTCCCCGCCGCCCTGCTGCGGGCGGGAAAGATTGCCGGGGCCATTGCCGCGGATGTGAACGAAGGGCCCCTTCAGCGGGGCAGGGAGACGGCCCGGGCCTACGGCCTGGAGGCGGTCTTGGAACTGCGCCTCACAGACGGATTGCAGGGCATCGGGCCGGAGGAGACGGACGCCGTGGTCATCGCCGGGATGGGCGGAGAGCTCATCGCTCAGATCCTGGCGCGGGCGCCCTGGACCCGAGGGGTCTTGCTGCTGCTCCAGCCGATGACCGCCCAGGCGGCGCTGCGGCGGTGGCTTTTGGATCAGGGATACGTCATCCAACGGGAGACCCTGGTGCGGGAAGGGGAGAAGTTTTATCAAATCCTCACCGTCCGGGGGGGAGAGGAGACCCGACCCTATACCCCGGGGGAGCTCTGGGCGGGGCGTCAGGCGCGGGGGATGGAGAGTCCCCACCGTCTGGCCTTTCTGGAACAGCTCATCACCCGCCGCCAGAGGGCTTTAGAGGGGATGGGCAGGGGTATGGTACCGGAGGCGGTCAAAGCCCAGGAGAAGGCCCTGACGGCCTCCCTGGAGGCATTGCGAGAGGAGTGGAACACATGGCAGCAGTAAAGGATATCTTTGTATTCTTGGATGGGAAGGCCCCGTTTCAGTATCAGCTGGGGTTTGACAACGCCGGATTCCTGGTGGGCCGGGGGGACTGGGCGGTGACCAGGCTCCTGGTGGCCCTGGACATCACCCCGGAGGTGATCCAGGAGGCGGTGGAGCGGGGCTGTCAGCTGATCGTGTCCCACCATCCGGTGATCTGGGACAAGCTGGGTCAGGTGACGGACGAGAGCCTGACAGGACGGAAGGTCCTGGCGCTGATCCAGCACGGCATTGCCGCCATCTGCGCCCACACCAACCTGGACGCGGTGGAGGAGGGCGTCAACACCCAGCTGGCCCGGCGGGTGGGGCTGTCGGATACGGTCCCCTTGGAAGAGGACGGCGTGGACGACCAGGGCCGTCCCTACGGCATCGGCCGGGTGGGGGAGCTGCCGGAGGCGATGTCCCTGCCGGACTTCACCGTCCAGGTGAAGCGGGGCCTAGGCTTGTCCGGGGTCCGGGTCTTGGACGCCGGGGTGCCGGTACATCGGGTGGCCGTGGGCGGCGGCTCCTGTGGCGGGATGCTGGGGCAGGTGAAGGCCATGGGCTGTGACACCTTCCTCACCGCCGAGCTGAAGCATGACGTCTATCTGGAGGCCCGGGCTTTGGGGGTGAATCTCCTGGACGCAGGGCATTACTCCACCGAGGCGGTGGTCTGTCCCACCCTGGCGGCGTGGCTGGGGGAGGCCTTCCCGGAGGTGGAAGTCCTCCAGGCCCAGAGGCAGGGAGAGGTTTTTGCATATTTGTAAGACAGCCCACTTGTCAAGGACATGGGTCCTGTGCTAAAATTGTCCTATCTTACTTTGTGCCGCTGTGAAGGCGGCGCAGCCATACAATATTCATCAGAAAGGGAACGATGCCAAATGTCTGGACATTCCAAGTGGCATAACATTCAAAAAACCAAGGGCGCGGCGGACGCCAAGCGCAGCGCCGCCTTCACGAAAGTGGCCAAGGAGATCATCGTGGCCGTCAAGACCGGCGGCTCCGGGGACCCCAACAACAACTCCCGGCTGGCCACCGTCATCGCCAAGGCCAAGGCGGTGAATATGCCCAACGACAACATCAAGCGCACCATCGAGAAGGCCCTGGGGGCCAACAACACCGACAACTATGAGAGCGTGGTCTATGAGGGCTATGGACCCTCTGGGGTGGCGGTGATCGTGGAGGCCCTCACCGTCAAACGGCAGCGTACCGCTCCGGAGGTGCGCCATTACTTCGCTAAGTACGGCGGGAACCTGGGGGCTACAGGCTGTGTGTCCTGGTCCTTTGACCGCAAGGGGGTCATTCTCATCGACAATGAGGACGGGGACTTGGAAGAGGATGCCGTCATGATGGACGCCCTGGATTCCGGCGCCAGTGATTTCGAGCCGGAGGAGAACGGATTCACCATTTACACGGAGCCGGATGACTGCGGCAAGGTGGCCTCGGCGTTGGAGGAGAAGGGGTATGCGTTCGTCTCCGCCCAGGTGGAGATGGTGCCGCAGAACTATGTGAAGCTCACGGATGATGGTGAGCGCAAGAACATGGAGAAGTTGATTGATATGCTGGAGGATAATGACGACGTCCAGAATGTGTATCATAACTGGGAGCAGTGAGCCTCAAAAGAGCAAAAGACCCTTTCGTATCGGGATAGAGCCGGTACGAAAGGGTCTTTTTTGTGCTATATGGGACGAAATACGGGTTGCGGGATGGGGAGGTTCTCTGGGAAACTGAAAATAAAAGAAGAAATGAATTCAAAAACCCTCTTTTTTATTTTTAAGCTTCAAAACAGATTATATATAATGCCAAAGGATTGCGAGACGGTCCCTTTTTTGATATCATCATGGTAAAGCAAGGAAGCGATGCCTGTTCATATGAGCAAATTTAGAAGGATAAAGGGAGAAGGAATCCTTTGGCAAATCGTTCAAAGCATGATGAAAATCGGACCTGCCATCACTTTGAATGCAGGAAGCGGTTGATGATCCCCAATAACATCAGAAGATCACTTTCATCTAACTGCTGCATCCCATCCAACGCTTTTTGGAGTAATTCTGGATTCTGGGTTGACTCGTCAAAAAACTGCTGGGGCGTGATTTCAAAGTAATCGCAGATCGCAAAGAGTTCTTTGAGGGGAGGCAGTGCCTTTCCAGAGGAAATGTTATAAATATAGCCGCGGCTATGGCCCAAATCATAGCTCATTTGATATTCTGAAACGCCTTTTTTTAATCTGAGTTGGGTGATGCGTTCCCGCACAAAATTTTCCTGCATCTGTTATCACCTCGATTCCTTCATAATATCTTGTTTTTTCATGCCGAAAGTCTAATATTTCTTGTTTTTTGAGTTAAAATATCGAAAAATATATGTTATATTGGCTGTGGCGACATAAAATCCTGAACATTTATGGGGGAATGTACGAATGATTGAGAAAAAGAGAAGCCAGATGCTTGCGGGTTGTGCATATGGAGCAGTTTGCACCTTTCGGATGGTTCCAGGGCTGCATTTACAAGAACAAACAAGGGAAATCGGGAAATGGGCTTTGATTGGTTTTGCTGTGGCATTGGTGGTCAATATGTTCATATTATGAGCAAGAGGAAGGGAGAAAAGAGTGTGAAATGAAGGAAATGTCGTGGAGCTTTTGCCCTAAATGCGGAAAAGTGATAGGCAAGGGCATCAGCGTTTGCCCAAATTGCGGATATTCCAGCAAGGAGGACGAAGGGCCGAGCCCTCAGCGCGAGAAGATACCAAAATTACAGAATGGAGAAGGGAATATTATGACAAGCATTGGAGAGAAGATCCGGACAGCAGCCAACGTACTTACATTCTTGAACATCCTAGCAGGTGCAATCATCCTGATCCAAGGGATCAACCGATATGTAGAGTTCCAAGACTGGTACGGGGCTGAGTACGAGCTTTTTGCGAATGTAGCGATGTATGGAATCCTTTTGGGAGCCGCGATGATCGTGGGTTCGATTGTGATGCTGTTCGTCCTGCAAGGGTTTGCACAGTTGGTCATCAACTCGGACAAGCTCATAAGAATGGCAGAGGAGCCGGTTCGAAAATGATACCATGGCATAAAAAAGCGTGCTGCATGAGGTTTGCAGCACGCTTTTTCGTTATTCGGGAAAGACAGTAGTCAAATCAATCTCGCACCCCTCTAACACGCCAACCGGCACCGGTTCTTCTTTCGTATAGGCGATAGGAGAACCATATCGCCCATCGTTTAAGGTATGCACTAGGACCATCTGCTTGACGGGGTCTACGATCCAATACTCCTGTACGCCGGCTTGCTGGTAGAGACTGTACTTTACAACTCGGTCCTGCCTATCGGTGGAGGGAGAGAGGACTTCCATCACCAGTGGCGGAGCACCCCGATACTCACTATCGTTCTGTCCGGTCCGGTCGAAGAGGATTACAAAGTCTGGGATGACTAGGGTGTTGATATCTTCAGGGAGAGCGCGAGTACTGGCGAGGGGGCAAACCCCGATACCATAAAGCGCCATGGGCTGCTTTCCTAGAAGATGGTTGCACAACTGTCGGCCCAAGTCCATGATAACGGATTGATGGATGACAGGAGGCGTTTCCATCGGGACAGGAACGCCTTTTATCAACTCTACCCGGATCGTATCATCCCAGGCCAGCAGGTCCGCATAGGTATAGCGTTTCTCGCTGGAGAACATCATGTGAACCCTCCCATTTACTTCAAAGTGATCCGCATCCTGCTGTTGGGGTCCACCATCCGCAGCACCACAGCGGCCACCTCTGCCCGGGAGATATCCGCATTGGGCCGGAAGATCCCGGTGGCGTCGTTGCCCACGAAGATCCCCGCCCGATACAGCTTATAAATGGCCGTATCCGAACGGTACACATCGGGGATGGACCCGTCGGGGACCTTGTTTACCTCCGGCAGGGCGGCGTCTGGCAGGGCGCTGGCCAGGATGGACGCAAACTCCTGCCGGGTCAGCTCGGCGTTCATATCTTTGGGAGCAGAGGAGATGATTTTTTGGCTGACGGCGTAGTCCGAATAGGCCTTATACCAGGGGTCTGTGGTGGAGAAGCTGCCGCTGCCGGTGAGGTAGAGCTTGCGCAGGCGGGCGGCAATGGCGATGGTCTGGGCGGCGGTGATCTTCCCGCTGGGCTTGAATTTTTTCGCTTCGATGCCGTTCATGAGGCCGTAGCTGTAGGCGCCGGCTACGCTGTCCCGATACCAGGCGTTGGAGGCCACGTCGTTGAAGTTGTTGTGATAGGTGGCGGTCTTCTGGAACCCCACCCCGCCGCTGTCCCAGCGGGCTTTGAGGGTATGGCCGTTCTTGCTGAGATAGGACGCGCCGTTGGTGGCCAGCTGTCCGTCCTCGGTGAACCAGCCCAGGAAGGCGGACTTGCTCTTGGTGGGCGTAGGCAGGTCGTACTTGCCAGAGCTGGATACCATTTGAGAAGTCTTGGAAACCTTGCCCCCGGCGGGATCGAAGGTCAGGGTGAGCTGTCCGGACTTGACGGTGAAGGTTTGATAGGGGGCGTTGGCGGAGGTCCAGGGGGTGGTGTTGGAGTTGGCGGACTGGAGTTTTAAGCGGTATGTCCCCGCGGGGAGGGCGTCGATGGAGTGGGGGGACTTGACGTAAAAGTAGTACTTATAGTCCTGGGTCCAGGTGCCGTCGCTGTTCTTCTTGTCCACATAGATATTATAGTGCGTGGCCTGGCTCACCGAGGCCCAGGTGACGGTGATTTTGTCCGCGTCGCCGTAAGTATCGTTGAGATCGTTGGGCTTGGGGGCTGGAGGGGCCGCGTTTCCTGGGAGGATGGTGTCCTTTCCGGAGAGGTTGGCCTTGAAGAAGAGCAGGCCGCCGATGGTCCCCTCGTAAAAGGAGAGCTCTTTTTTGGCGGCGTAGCCGGGGTCAAAGATGGCGGCGTCGTCCTCCCCGGTGGTCTTGTCCACGGCGACGAAGTGGCCGCTGTTGCGGACCCGGGCGACGAGATAGTATCCTTTGGCCTGATACTCCTGGATCTTTTTGCAGACGTCCTCCATGGAGGTATCCACGGGGAATGTGGTCTGTCCGACATAGTAGAAGCGGGGAGAGACCGTGGAGGTGATGGGCCCGTAGGAGAGGAGGGCGTCCCGGGAATTCTCCTCACTGTGGCTGATGTAGCCCTTGGCGTCCAACCAGTCACGCAGGGTCCCGGGATTCAGGACGGCGGGGTCATAGGCGCCGGAGTGGCACATGAGGGCGGCGATGGAGGTGATGAGACAACCGGAGCGGGTCATGGTGTGCAGATCACCTAGGGGAGTTTCCCCCCAGGCATCGTCGGCCTGACGCCAGGTGCTGTAGTCGGTGGAGTAGCTTTTGCCGTTGTATTTGGAGGTCCCGGCGGCAAAGGCGCTGGGGGCGGCAAGGATCGGGAGGAGGAGAGCCAAGAGAAGGCTCCAGGCGATGAGTCGTGTGCGTTTCATGGCGCGTCCTTCTTTCAAATCAATATAGTATAATTCATTTTAGTATCGCATAGTTTCGACGAAAAGTCCAGTCTGGCGGGGAAAATTTTCCTCTGCCTGGGGAGGACTCTTTGGAATGCAGTAGGGGGATGGAATGGAAAACGATAATTTATTATCGTAATACGATAAAAATAGATTGACATACGATGTCTCCGGGTGTATACTCTACTCAGAAAAGAAAAAGGAGGAATCGTGATGAAAATCGGAAGTGAACGAATGAACCACTGGGCAAGAAACCTTTTGGGCTTCTTCGAGGTGATGTGCGGGATCGGGGTGCCCTGTATGCTCTTCGTTACCGTCGGTATCCTGGTCGGAATCATGTCGAACGATGCAGAGTTCATGGAGGTCTGCCAGTATGTCTTCCCCCGGATGCCCGACTCCCCCGGCGCGGCTGCGATCCTTATGCTGGTCTTTTGTGTCGCGTCGGTTGCCGCCATGGCCCTTTCGGCTAGGGCGTGGCACGACCTGCGACTGGTCTTCGACACCAGCGCCGGCAAGACCAAGGCATCCGTTGGCCCCACCCCCTTCCAGGAGGAGAACGTGCGGCTGTTGAGGGATGCCGGACGGTGTATCCTCATTAGCCAGGTGGCGAATATCGCTTTTTCGGGGATGCTCTTTGCCTTTGGCGACCAAACAAAGTCTGTTACTTCACTCTGCTCCAGCATAGGCTTGCTTACCTTTGGTCTGTGTATCTTCTGCTTGGCCCAGTTCTTCGCCTACGGCATCCAGCTCCAACTGGACAGCGATGGGTTGGTGTGAGTTATGGGGAAGATCATGCTGGAGCTGGACGTGGTCATGGCGCAGCGCCATGTGTCCTTGAATGAACTGGCGGAAAAGGTGGGCATCACCAACGTGAACCTGTCCAAGATCAAGAACAACAAGGTCAGCGCGGTCCGCTTCTCTACCCTGGCAGCCATCTGCCAGACCCTGGCGTGCCAGCCGGGTGATATTTTGAAGTATGTGGAGGAAGAGGAAAAGGCTCCCTGAGAGGGGGCTTTTTCCCTTTTTCATCAAAGACTTGCGCAGGAGGGCAGGAATCGGGTATAATACAACAAAGGGGGGAGAGTTGTGTCAGAGATGCGGCGTGCGGTGAAAGACAGTATGTTTACCTACCTGTTCCGACAGCCGGAGTACACCCGACAGCTTTATCTGGCCCTGCACCCTGAGGATATCCATGTGCAGGAAGAGGACTGTAAGCTGGTGACGTTGGAGAATGTGCTGACCACCGGGTTGTATAATGACCTGGGGTTCCAAGTGCGAGATAGGCTGCTGCTGCTGATTGAGGCGCAGAGCACCTTTTCCTGGAACATCGCCCTGCGGCTGCTGCTGTATCTGGCAGCGACCTATAAGGAGTATGTGGAGGAGCATAAACTGGATCTGTATGGCAGCAAAGCGGTTGTGATCCCCCGGCCGGAGTTGTATGTGGTGTACACCGGGGAACGGCAGGACGTGCCAGATACTCTGTGCCTTTCTGACCTGTATGGGGGAGGGGGCAGCGCGGAGATTACGGTGAAGGTGCTGCGCGACGGGGCGAAGGGTGATATCCTGAGCCAATATGTCCGCTTCTGCAAGCTGGCGGACAGCAACCGGGTGAAGTATGGCAAGAGTCAGAAGGCCATTGACGAGACCATCCGGGAATGTATGGAAGAGAATGTTTTGGTGCCGTTTTTGGTATCTCGGAAGAAGGAGGTGCTTGACCTGATGGTGCAGTTATTTGATTATGATAAGATTCTGGAGATCCATGATTATAATGTTGCCTTGGAGGCAAGGCGGGAGGGCGAAGCCCATGGGCAGGAGAAAGGCATCGCCGCTATGGTGTCTACGCTTCAGGAACTTCTTGTGGACCGCGACACAGTGGCCAAGAAGCTGAGCGCAAAGTTTGGATTGCTTCCGCAGGCAGCAGAGGAAAAAGTCACCCAGTACTGGGTGCAGTAAAGGACAAAACGTCCCCTCGATGGAATGTCGAGGGGACGTTCGTTTTATGATTGGATGCAATGCTCATCCATGCAGATTGAAGAAGGCATCCTGGCCCGGATACTTGGCGCTCTCATCCAGCTCCTCCTCAATGCGCAGGAGCTGATTGTACTTCGCCACCCGGTCGGTGCGGCTGGGGGCGCCGGTCTTGATCTGACCGGCGTTGAGGGCCACGGCCAGGTCCGCGATGGTGGTATCCTCCGTCTCCCCGGAGCGGTGGGAGATGATGGCGGTATACCCGGCGCGGTTCGCCGTTTGGATGGCCTCCAGGGTCTCGGTGAGGGTGCCGATCTGGTTGACTTTAATCAAGATAGCGTTGGCGACACCCCGCTGGATGCCCGCCTTCAAACGCTGGGTGTTGGTCACGAAGAGGTCGTCTCCCACCAGCTGCACCCGGTTCCCCAGGGCCTTGGTGAGCAGCGCCCAACCCACCCAGTCGTTCTCCCCCATCCCGTCTTCCAGGGAGAGGATGGGATAGTTGTCCGCGAAACGCTTCCACATATTGACCAGCTGCTGGCGGGTCATGGTCCGCTTGGCCTTGGGCAGATCATAGCAGCCGGTCTCCTCGTTGTACCACTCGGAGGATGCGGCGTCGATGGCGATCATGAAGTCATCGTAAGGCTTATACCCCGCGGCCTCAATGGCGGACACGATGGCCTTTAAAGCGTCCTCGTCCCGCTTGAGGTTGGGAGCATAGCCTCCCTCGTCGCCCACACCGGCGGCAGGGGTGCCGTTCTCCTCCAGCACGCCCTTCAGGGCATGGAAGACCTCCACGCACATCTGCAAGGCCTTGCGGAAGGTCTTTGCCCCGACGGGCATGATCATGAACTCCTGGATGTCCACGTTGTTGGTGGCGTGGGCTCCGCCGTTCAAAATATTCATCATGGGCACCGGTAGGGTGTTGGCGTTGACGCCGCCCAGGTAGGAATACAGGGGGATGGCCAAACTCTCGCTGGCCGCCTTGGCACAGGCCAGGGAGGCCCCCAGGATGGCGTTGGCCCCCAGACGGTTCTTGCTGGGGGTGCCGTCCAGCTGGATGAGGAGCGTATCAATGTAGCTCTGATCCAGGACGTTCAGGCCGATGAGGGCCTCGGCGATCTCGGTGTTCACATGGGTGACGGCCTGCTCGACCCCTTTGCCGTTGTAGCGTTCTCCGCCGTCCCGCAGCTCGCAGGCCTCATAGACTCCCGTGGAGGCCCCGGAGGGGACCGCCGCACGGCCTACGGTGCCGTCGTCCAGATAGACCTCCACCTCTACGGTGGGATTGCCCCGGGAGTCCAGGATCTCCCGTCCCAAGACATCTACGATCTCGATCATCTGCTTCATAAATCTTTGCTCCTTTGTCGTCTATATATCCGCCGGGCCTGCAAGTCCGGCATGGGATTCCAGTTTATAGGATCAGGGTCCGGCCGTCCATTTCCGGGGGTTGGTTCAGACCCATCAGATCCAGCATGGTGGGGGCGATGTCCGCCAGACGGCCGTCCCGGAGGAGGACGTCCGCACCCACGATGCAGAAGGGGACGGGATTGGTGGTGTGGGCGGTGAAGGGTTCCCCCTGGGCGTCCAGCATACACTCGGCGTTGCCGTGGTCGGCGGTGATGAGGGCCACGCCGCCCATCTGGGTGGTGGCGCTGACCACCTGGGCCACGCACTCGTCCACGGTCTCCACCGCCTGGACCGCCGCGTTAAAGACCCCGGTGTGTCCCACCATGTCACAGTTGGCGAAGTTGAGGATCACCACGTCGTACTGGCCGCTGCGGATGCGCCGCACCGCCTCCCGGGTCACCTCCTGGGCGCTCATGGAGGGTTTCAGGTCATAGGTGGCTACCTCCGGGGAGGGGATGAGGACCCGGTCCTCCCCCGGGAAAGGCTCCTCCCGTCCGCCGTTGAAGAAGAAGGTCACATGGGCGTACTTCTCCGTCTCGGCAATGCGCAGCTGGCACATCCCCAGCTGGCTGAGGTATTCCCCAAAGCAATGGACCACCGGCTCGTGGGGGAAGGCCACGGTGACGTGCTCCAGGGCGGCGTCGTACTGCGTGGTACACACGAAGTGCAGGGGGAAACAGCCCCGCTTGCGCTTGAGCTGGGGGAAGTCCGGCTGGGTCAAAGCCCGGGTAAGTTCCCGGGCCCGGTCGGGGCGGAAGTTGAAGAAGATCACGGAATCCCCTTCCCGGATGCACCCGTCTTGGCAGCAGAGCACCGGTTCCATGAACTCGTCGGTGATCCCGGCCGCGTAGGATGCCGCCACAGCGGCGGCAGGGTCCGGGCAGAAGGGGGCGTCTCCCTCCACCAGGGCATCATAGGCCCGCTGGAGCCGGGGCCAGCGGCTGTCCCGGTCCATGGCGTAATAGCGCCCCATGACGTGGGCGATGGTCCCAACCCCCAGCTCCCGGCACTTCTCCTGGATCTGCCGGACAAAGCCCTCCCCCGAAGTGGGGGAGACGTCCCGGCCGTCCAGGAAGGCGTGAATATAGAGCTGTTCCAGGCCCCGCCGCCTGGCCAGCTCCATGAGGGCAAACAGATGGTCGATGTGACTATGGACCCCGCCGTCGGACACCAGCCCCATCAGGTGCAGGGCGGTGCCCTGGGCGGCGCAGGCATCCATGGCCGCCAGATAGGCGGGGTTTTGGTAAAAACTGCCGTCCTCAATGGCGCGGCTGATCCGGGGCAGGTCCTGGAAGACCACCCGGCCCGCGCCGATATTGGTATGTCCTACCTCGCTGTTGCCCATCTGCCCGTCGGGAAGTCCCACGTCCAGGCCGGAGGCGTCCAGCTGGCAGAAGGGATACTGGCAGAAGAGATAGTCCAGATGAGGCGTCCGGGCGGCTTGGACGGCATTGCCTGGGTTGTCCTCACCCAGGGCAAAGCCGTCAAGGATGATCAATGTCGTTGGTGCTTTCATAGGACCCTTCCTTTTTCCGGCTCATGCCTGCTGCTCCAGGCAGAGTTGGTTGGCGGTCTGGACGATGGACAGGAATTTGTCCAGGTCCAGGGAGGCGGTGCCGATGAGGCCGCCGTCGATGTCCTCCTGGGACAGGAGCTGGGCCGCGTTGCCCTCGTTCATAGAACCGCCGTACTGTATGATGACGCTCTGGGCGGCGGGGGCGCCGTAGAGCTGCTGGATGGCCTGACGGATGCCGGTGCAGACCTCCCCGGCCTGCTCCGGCGTGGCACTGACCCCGGTGCCGATGGCCCAGATGGGTTCGTAGGCAATGATCACCTGCCGCAGCTCCTGGGCGCTGACGCCGGAGAGGGCGGTCTTGAGCTGGTAGGCGATCAGCTCCATGGCCGCGCCCAGCTGGCGCTGCTCCAGGTCTTCGCCGACGCACAGGATGGGACGCAGTCCCGCGTCCAGGGCGGCGCGGAGTTTTTGGTTGACGTCCTGGTCGCTCTCGCCAAAGAGCCGGCGGCGCTCACTGTGGCCGACGATGACATAGCGCACCTCCAGCTGGGTGAGCATGGACGCGGAGATCTCGCCGGTATACGCCCCCTGGGGCGCCCAATGAAGGTTCTGGGCGCCCAGGGCCATCCGGGTGTCCCGGAGCAGGGGGGCCGCCGCGGCTAAGTCTACATAGGGCAGGCACAGCACGATGCCGCAGCGCTTGGCCTGGGGCAGGGCGGAGAGCAGGGCCTGGATATAGCTGCAGGCCTGCTGAGGGCCGTTGTGCATCTTCCAGTTGGCGGCGATGATGGGGGTTCGCTCTTTTCTCATGCGTTTCGGTCAGGCAGGCAGGCGATGGCCGGCAGCTCTAACCCCTCCAAAAATTCCAAGGCCGCCCCGCCGCCGGTGGAGACGTGGGAAATGCGGCCGGCTAAGCCGATCTTCTCCACCGCGGAGGCGGAATCGCCTCCGCCCACGATGGTCACGGCCCCTTCTCCCAGCTGAGACAGGGCCTGGGCCACGGCGTTGGTGCCCGCGGCGAAATTGGGGAACTCAAAGACCCCCATGGGACCGTTCCAGAACACGGTGCCCGCGCCCCGGATGGCTTCGGTGAAGAGCGCGATGGTTTCCGGGCCGATGTCCATGCCCATGAGCCCCGGGGGGATGGCGTGGGCGGGGACCACCTGGCCCTCCGCCTGGGCGGTGAACTCGCCGGCGGCCATGGTGTCCACGGGGAAGAGGAGCTTGACGCCCTTCTCCTTGGCCTTTTCGATCATTTCCCGGGCGAAGACGATGTGGTCCTCGTCCAGCAGGGAGGAGCCGATGTGTCCGCCCTGGGCCACCTGGAAGGTGTAGGCCATGCCGCCGCCGATGAGGATGGTGTCGGCCTTTTGCAGGAGGCTGTTGATGACGCCGATCTTGTCGGCCACCTTCGCCCCGCCCAGGATGGCCACCAGAGGCCGCAGGGGCTGATCCAGGGACATCCCCAAAAAGGCCAGCTCTTTTTCCACCAGCAGGCCGGCCGCGCTGGGTAAGTAAGCCGCGACGCCCACCGTGGAGGCATGGGCCCGGTGGGCCGCGCCGAAGGCGTCAAAGACGAAGAGGTCCGCCAGCTCCGCCAGGGCCTTGGCGAAGGCGGGGTCGTTCTTCTCCTCCTCCACGCAGAAGCGCAGGTTTTCTACCAGTACCACCTCTCCGGGCTGGAGGGCGGCGCACTTGGCGCGGGTGTCCGGACCCAGCACGTCCTGGGTCATGGGGACGGGGATGCCCAGGAGTTTTTCCAGGTGGTCCCGGGCGGAGAAGAGGGACATTTCCTGCTTCCACTCCCCGTGGGGCCGGCCCATGTGGGAGAGGAGGATCACCGCCGCGCCGTGGTCCAGGAGATAGCGGATGGTGGGCAGGGTGGAGACGATGCGGGTGTCATCGTGGATGACCCCGGTCTTTTTGTCATGGGGAACGTTAAAATCACAACGCAGGAGGATCTTCTTTCCGGCGACGTCGATGTCCCGGACGGTCTTCTTGTCATAGTTCATGAAAAAGCCCCTTTTATTTTCATCATAGTACGCTGTCCGCCCCGGCGGGGGCCATACCGCCCTGACCGCTGAGCTGGGGGAAGCCGAGTTGACGCAGCGCCTCATAGGCCAGGACCGCCACGGAGTTGGCAAGGTTGAGGCTGCGGGCGTCGTCGCGCATGGGGATACGCAGGCAGCGCGCGGCGTTGGCCTGCCGGAAGTGCTGGGGGAGGCCGGCGGTTTCCTTGCCGAAGAAGAGCCAGCAGTCATCCTGAAACTGGACTTGATGGTAGCTCTGGGGGGCCTTGGTGGTGGCCAGCCAGAACTGGCGGATGTCATTGCGCTGGAAGACTTCCTCGATACTATCATACACGCACAGCTCGACCATGTGCCAATAATCCAGGCCGGCGCGCTTCACGGCGCGGTCGCTGATGTCGAAGCCCAGGGGGCCCACGAGATGCAGGCGGCTGCGGGTGGCGGCGCAGGTCCGGGCGATGTTGCCGGTATTCATGGGGATCTCCGGCTCCACGAGAACGATATTGAGCATGGTCCCTCCTCTTACCCTGGTCCTGATGACGCTATCCTTGCATTTTACAAGGGTATTTTACCGCAAAACGCGGGGAATGAAAAGGGCTGAGAGGAATAAAAAAGAAAAAAAACGAAGAAAAAGAAGAATAGATTTCAGCGAAGCGCACAATTTTCCAGGGAAGAGAGGGGAGGGAGGGGGAGGGGAAGGGTCTCCGAACCTTA
The DNA here is from genome assembly GCA_022792035.1 of Ruminiclostridium sp. Lineage (GTDB taxonomy): Bacteria > Bacillota > Clostridia > Oscillospirales > Oscillospiraceae > Evtepia. The sequence goes on from JAAWAE010000104.1 coordinate 27,500, forward strand.
AGATTTCCGTTTTTTGGTCGATAATACTATATATTATCCATGCTGAAAAGGAGGAAACAGCAGTGAAAAGAAGGTTATGGAGTATCCTCACCGTTCTGGCGCTGTGCGTGTCGATGATGCCGGTGAGCGCAGCGGCGTTGAATGGGGATGGAATTTATGGCGTGCCGGAAGGCTCGGAAAATGCAGAAAGAGATGTTTCTGCAAAGGGTTTGGTTATTTCTGAGATTCCCAAAGAAGCAGAAGTCTGGCATACAACGTTTACATTCCAGACCCCGGGTAATTCCGATACAACCATAAAAGGAACCATCACAGTGGAACCTGATGCCCAGAACAAAAATGGCTGTATTGTAACGTTGGAGAAAGTCAATATGAAGGTCGATGGTGATGGCACCGTGACTGAGAAGGGAATTGTCAACGGGAGCTGCATCGTTATTGGGGATGCAGACAACCCCATCGATACTACTTTGGTGTTGAAGAGCAGCGAGAATAATATGTACAACACAGAAGGGTATGGGATTCAAGTTTTTGGAGACTTGACGATTCGTTCTGCGGCGCATTCGGAAGACCCAGAAGTAGACCCTGAATCTACTGACAGTGTAAGGGGATCTTTATATGTTACCAGTGATAATGTTGGTATTTCGTCTGAGAAGACCGTGACCATTGATCAAACTGTGGTAGTGTGCAGGACCAGTGAAAAGGTTAAGTTTGGTATCAGTGCAAAGAAAGGTATGCGCGTTCTTGATAGTGAAGTGATATCTCGTACGCGTTTGGAGAACGATGGTGATTTGCGTTACGGCTTTGACACGGAGTATACCGGTGGCGGCGGATACATTGAAGTGCAAGAAGGTAACTTGGTGGTGAAAGATTCTTTGCTGCGTGTGAGCCGTGCTATGATCCCCAATGGTGGATATACCCAGACCGGAACGTTTGGAGAGAGTGGGAACGGCGTAATCTGCCACTGGATGGAAGTTACCGGTGATGTCTCGATTGGAGACAAAACCTACTTTACAGGAATCATAGAAAAGATGGTGCCCACCGATGTGAGCGCAGAGATGGAACCTACAATCTCTGGGGAGGAGTTCCTGGTATATGGGAACGTTGTTTTGACAGAGGAATTCGCCAGAGATCTGACGGAGGAGTTCAAAAAGTGTTTTGAGAGCACTGTCCCTACGTTTACGATGATGACGGAAGGCTCTGACCTCAGCATGAAAGAGAAAGCGGTTTTGGATTTAAGCGTTTTCCCCATTGAAAAACTTGACCTGACAAAGGGCGGCCTTAACATCGGCGGTACTTTGAAATTACCCGGAGAGTTTGACAGGGAATCGCTGGGACGTGTTAGCGGACAATACACCTACGAGGTGTATAATGAGGAAAATCCGCAGGAACCGATTTTCATAACCGAATCTGGCGCAATCTGGTTTGGCGATCAGAAAACCTATGTTGTTCAATTTTCCATCCCCGGCAACGAAAACGACGAAACTGGAACCAACAAGGAAGACTATGAAGTCAAGGCACAGCTGGTGGACGAGCAGAAAAAAGCAGTGGAACCGGTTGTTGAGAAATTCAAGATCAGCGGTTGGTATCGGGCAGATGATTTCCAGGAGACAGACCGCTGGGATTTCGAAAACGCTGTAGAAAGCTCTATGTGTTTGTTTGGTAAAGTCATCACAAACAGCGGCAGCGGCAGCGGCGGCAGCGGCAGCAGCCGTCCCAGCAAACCCACCACCCCGACGAATCCCACCACCCCCACCACCCCGGAAAACGTTACGGTGACCCCCAACGCCACCATGAGCACCGACGGCAGCGCCGCCTCCGTCACCTTCACCCCCGCCATGGGCAATGACCTGGTGAAGAAGGCCGTGGACAACAAGAGCCAGGAGGTCATCATTGCCCCCGACATCAACGGCGACGTGAGCAAAACGGAGGTCACCGTCCCGGCCGCGGCCCTGACGGATCTGGCCGGCAAGACCGACGCCGTCCTCACCGTCAAGACCCCCGTGGCCCAGGTCACCCTGCCCAACGAGGCCCTCAGCGGCCTGGCCAAGGACGGCGGCGAGGTTACCGTGACAGCGGAGAAGACAGACAGCGGCTACCAGCTCACCGTCACCGCCAACGGCCAGAACGTGAGCAGCGTCAGCGGCGGCGTCACCATGACCGTGCCCCATGACGACTGCGCGCCGGGCACCGTGGCCGTCCTGGTGAAGGAGGACGGGACCCGGGAGATCATCCGCAAGTCCCTGGCCGGGGAGGACAGCGTCACCGTCCCCCTGGACGGCTCGGCCCAGATCGAGCTGGTGGATAACAGCAAGTCCTTCCAGGACGTCACCGGCAGCAGCTGGGAGAAGGACGCCGTGGACTTCGTCAGCAGCCATGAGCTCTTCAACGGCACCAGCACCGACACCTTCTCCCCCGACACGGCCATGACCCGGGGTATGGTGGCCCAGGTGCTGCATAACCTGGAGGGCAACCCCGCCCAGAGCGTCAGCGGCGTGTTCACGGACGTGGATGGGAACATCTGGTACGCCCAGGCGGTGAGCTGGGCGGCGGACCAGGGCATCGTCAGCGGCTACGGCGACGGTCAGTTCGGCGCCGGGGACAGCGTCAGCCGGCAGGACCTGGCGGTGATCCTCTTCCGCTACAGCGGCAGTCCCGAGACCCAGGAGAAGACGCTGGACTTCACCGATGCCGGCGCGGTCAGCGATTACGCCAAGCAGGCCCTGACCTGGGCCGTGGAGGAGGGCATCCTCAACGGCAAGGGCGGCGGGGTGCTGGACCCCAAGGGTCAGGCCACCCGGGCCCAGGTGGCGCAGATGCTGCTGAACTATATGGCGGCACAATAAGACAAGCAGTGCCCCCCGCCCGCCGTGAGGAAGCCCTCGCGGCGGGCGGGGTCTTTTGTCCGGGGAGGAGACCGGCCTGCACGCTCCGTGGTTTCTTGCCGTTGCACACGGGGAAGTTTTGTGCTATGATTAGGGTCATTCCAAGACGGCCCTCGTTTTCAGGGCCGCAATCCGGCTTGGAAAGGGCGGAGGTTTGATTTGAAGATTTTGATCGTAGGCGCGGGAAAAGTGGGGATCACCCTGGCGGAGTTCCTCTCCCTGGAGGACCACGATATCACCATCGTAGACAACGACGAGCGGGCCATCCAGCGGGCCGGGAACACCCTGGACGTGATGTGCATCAAAGGCCCCGGCGGATCGCCCTCGGTGCTCCGGGAGGCCGGGGCTGAGGAGGCCGACCTGCTCCTGGCCACCACCAATATGGACGAGGTGAATATGCTCTGTGCCCTCACCGCCAAGCGCATGGGCACCCGCTACACCGTGGCCCGCATCCGGGACGTGGTCTATACCGAGGACCTGGAGTCCCTGCGCCGGGACCTGGACATCGACGCGGTGATCAACCCGGAATACTCCGCCGCCTTGGAGATCTCCCGCCTGCTGCGCTTCCCCGCCGCCGCCGACGTGGACACCTTCTTCCGGGGCAAGGTGGAGATGATCGGCATCATGGTCCAGAACGGGGACCACATCGTGGGCGTCCCCTTGGCCAGCCTCTTTGAGGGACGCCGGGCCGTCCTCTTCAGCGCCGCGCAGCGGGGGGATGAGGTGATCATCCCGGACGGCGCCTTCATCCCCCAGGCCGGGGATAAACTCTACATCACCGGCACCCCCCGGGAGCTGGCCGCTTACCTGCGGGAGCTGGGCCGGGTCCTGCCCCGCATCCAATCCGTGTTCCTGGTGGGGGGCGGACGCATCGCCCACTATCTGGCAAAGCTCCTGCTGCCTATGGGGGTGCGGGTGACCATCGTGGAACGGGACGAGGCGGAGAGCCGCCGGATCTCCGAACGCCTGCCGGAGGTGCTGGTGCTCAACGGCGACGGCACCGACGAGGAACTGCTCTTCTCCGAGCACTTTACCAACAACGACGCCTTCGTCTCCCTCACCGGCCGGGACGAGGACAATCTGGTGGCCGCCCTCTACGCCCGGCAGCAGGGCCTGCGCAAGGTCATCGCCAAGTGCAGCCGGGAGAACTACGCCGCCATTGGCCGCTCCGCGGGCCTGGACAGCGTGGTGGCGCCGAAGCTCATCGTGGTGGAGCGCATCCTGCGGATTGTCCGGGGCTTCCAGGACAAGAGCGGCGGCGTGATGGCGGCCCTCTACCGCATCGCGGATTTCGGGGCGGAGGCGGCGGAGTTCATCCTCCAGGAGGACACCCCGAACCTGGGGAAGCCCTTAAAAGACCTGCACATCCGCAAGGGCTTTCTGGTGGTGGCGCTGCTGCACCAGGAGCGGGTGGTCATCCCCTCCGGCGGCACCGTCTTTTCCGCCGGGGACCGGGTCATCGTCCTCTCCCACGGCAAGGGGCTGCAAAACTTCCGGGATATTTTTGAGGAGCAGGAGCGATGAATTACCGACTGATGCTGCGCACCCTGGGCCGCACCCTCCAGCTGGAGGGACTGTGTCTGTTCCTGCCCGCCCTGGTGGCCCTGGGGTACCGGGAGGACCCCAGGCCGTTTCTGTACACCATCGCCTGCGTGCTGCTCCTGGGCACGCCCCTGAGCCGCCTGGGCTGCCGCCCGGACTTCTTCACCCGGGAGGGGTTCGTGGTGGTGGGGCTGATCTGGCTGGTGCTGAGCTTCTTTGGAGCCCTGCCCTTCTGGTTCTCGGGGGAGTTTGCCAGTTTTGCCGACTGCATCTTTGAGATCGTCTCCGGCTTCACCACCACCGGGGCCTCCGTCCTCACGGAAATAGAGAGCCTGCCCCGGGGCATCCTATTCTGGCGTTCCTTTTCCTCCTGGGTGGGCGGCGTGGGGGTGCTGATCTTCACCCTGGCCTTCCTGCCCAAGGTGGGGGGACGGACCCAGGTGCTGGTCCAGGCGGAGTCCACCGGCCCGGTGTCCTCCAAGCTGGTGCCCAAGACGGCCCAGTCCTCCAAGGTGGTCTACCTGATCTACTTCGGCCTGACCCTGACGGAGCTGCTGGCCCTGCTCCTGGCGGGGATGCCCCTGTATGACGCGGTGGTCACAACCTTTGCCACCGTCTGCACCGGAGGCTTTTCGGTGATGAACGCCAGCGTGGCCGCCTATGGCCTGCCGGTCTGTGAGATCATCATCACCATCTTCATGCTCCTGGGCTCGCTGAACTTTGCCGTGTTCTTCCTGATCTTCACCCGGCGGGGACGGCAGGTCCTGGGCAGCGACGAGCTGCGCTTCTTCCTGGGGACGGTATCCGCGGCGGTGCTGCTGGTGTTTTTGAGCATCTATCCCAGCTACGGCCACGCCGGCCGGGCCCTGCTGGACAGCGCCTTCCAGGTCAGCTCCGTGATCTCCACCACGGGCTTCGCCACGGTGAACTATGACACCTGGCCGACCCTGGCCCGCTGCGTCCTGATCCTGGTGATGTTCATCGGCGGCTGTGCCGGGAGTACGGCGGGGGGCTTGAAGTGTTCCCGGGTGCTGCTGCTCTCCCGCTGCGCCCAGCGCAGTCTCAGCCGGGTGCTCCACCCCCGGGCGGTGAAGGTGGTGAAGCTGGACGGCAAGGCGGTGGATGAGGATACCCTCTCCACCCTCTCGGCCTTCTTCACCCTCTTCTTCCTGACCATGGGGGCGGTGACTTTGGTGGTGAGCCTGGACGGCTTCTCCATCACCACCACCTTCTCCGCGGCCCTGACCTGCCTGAGCAACGTGGGCCCCGGGCTGGACATGGTGGGGCCGGCGGGGAATTTTGCGGCCTTCTCCACCCTGAGCAAGCTGGTGCTGAGCTTTGCCATGCTGGTGGGCCGTCTGGAGATCTTCCCCATCCTGATCCTCCTCAACCCGGCCACCTGGCGGCGCAGCTGAGGGGCTCAGGTCCTGCCTTTTTGGCGAAAGGACCGCCCCATTCTTTCCACTTTTTGTGCCATTTGTGAAAATCCAGCGAAATGCGGGAAAAACAGAGGGATGGGCTTGCAAATCCTCCCGATTATGCTAAAATTGGAGTGTTATCCGTATCGGTACTGTGAGAAAAGACAGTGCTGGGGCGTCTGTTTCCATGGAACGATGCAGGCGTCTAGTCAAAAAGAAAAGGAGTGTCGTTATCCGTGGAAAAGTATTTGTGGATCGGGTTTGCGGGCGCCGTGCTGGCGCTGCTCTTCGCCCTGATCCAACGCAACAAGGTGATGTCCTACTCTGAGGGCAGCGCCACCATGCAGAAGATCGCGCAGTCCATCCGGGAGGGTGCCAACGCCTATCTGAAGCATCAGTATGTGACGGTGGCCAAGGTCTTCCTGGTGGTCTTCGTGATCCTCCTGGCCATCGCCTTCGGCAGCAGCGGCGAAATGCTGTCTCGCTTTACCCCCTTCGCCTTCCTCACCGGTGGTATCTGGTCCATGCTGGCCGGCCTGATCGGCATGAAGATCGCCACCAACTCCAACGCCCGGACCGCTCAGGCGGCCTCTGAGGGCCTCAACCGCGGGCTGCGGGTGGCCTTCTCCTCCGGCTCCGTCATGGGCTTCACCGTGGTGGGCCTGGGTATGCTGGACATTACCATTTGGTTCACCATCCTGCGCTTTGTGGCCAATATCGCTGACCCTGTGGAGCTGGGCAACATCATCGTCATGAACGGCATCGGCGCCTCCTTCATGGCCCTCTTCGCCCGTGTGGGCGGCGGCATTTACACCAAGGCCGCTGACGTGGGCGCGGACCTGGTGGGCAAGGTTGAAGCCGGCATCCCTGAGGATGACCCCCGCAACCCCGCCACCATCGCCGACAACGTGGGCGACAACGTGGGCGACGTGGCCGGCATGGGCGCGGACCTGTATGAGTCCTATGTCGGCTCCATCCTGGCTACCTTCTCCCTGGGCGCTATCGCCGGGTATGAGTGGCGCGGGATGCTCCTGCCCATGGCTCTGGCCGTGTGCGGCATCATCTGCTCCATCATCGGCTCCTTCCTGGTCAAGACCAAGGAGGACGCCACCCAGAAGAGCCTGCTGACCTCCCTGCGCACCGGCACCTATACCGCCGCTGTGCTCTCCGCCCTGGCAGCCATCCCTCTGACCTATTTCATCATCGGCGAGGGTTGGATCGGCATCCTCATTGCCATCCTCTGCGGTCTGGTGGGCGGCTGTGCCATCGGCTACTTCACCGAGTATTTCACATCCGACAACTATAAGCCCACCAAGACCCTGGCGGCGGCTTCCGAGACCGGCGCTGCCACCATCATCATCGGCGGCATCTCCCTGGGCCTGATGTCCACCATCGCCTCCATCCTCATCGTGGCCGTGGCCATCCTGGTCTCCTACTTCGCCGCCGGCGGCAGCGTGGAGATCATGGACCCCAACGGCGGCTTCAGCGCCTCCTTCAACCACGGCCTGTACGGCATCGGCATCGCCGCTGTGGGTATGCTCTCCACCTTGGGCATCACCCTGGCCACCGACGCTTACGGCCCCGTGGCCGACAACGCCGGCGGCATCGCTGAGATGTCCGGCCTGCCGGAAGAGGTCCGTGACCGCACCGACGCTCTGGACTCTCTGGGCAACACCACCGCCGCCACCGGCAAGGGTTTTGCCATCGGCTCCGCTTCTCTGACCGCTCTGGCTCTGCTGGTGTCCTATGTGAACATCGTCCAGAACCGGACCGCGGAAGAGCTGAACTTCACCCTCACCAGCCCCACCGTCCTGGTCGGCCTGTTCATCGGCGCGATGCTGACCTTCGTCTTCTCCGCCATGACCATGCGCTCCGTGCAGACGGCCGCGCAGTCCATCGTGGTGGAGGTGCGCCGTCAGTTCCGGGAGATCAAGGGCATCATGGAAGGCACCACCGACCCCGAGTACGGCAAGTGCGTGGCTCTGTGCACCAAGGGCGCGCTGCATGAGATGGTGGCGCCGGCTCTGCTGGCCATCATCGTGCCCATCATCACCGGCCTGATCCTGGGTCCCACAGGGGTTGTGGGCCTGCTGGGCGGCGTGTCCGTGTCCGGCTTTGCTATGGCCGTGTTCATGTCCAACGCCGGCGGCGCTTGGGATAACGCCAAGAAGTATATCGAGCGGGGCAACCATGGCGGCAAGGGCTCTGATCAGCATAAGGCGGCTGTGGTGGGCGACACCGTGGGCGATCCCTTCAAGGATACTTCCGGTCCTTCCCTGAACATCCTCATCAAGCTCTGCTCTACCGTTTCTATCGTCTTCTCCGGTCTGATCCTGGCGTTCCATCTGCTGTAAGCGAGGGCTTCTCGAGATAGGAAAAGACAACGTAAAGCAATGACCAATCCGCCCCCGCTTCCCGCAAGGGAGGTCGGGGGCGGATTTAGTTATCTCAAGGGAACAACAGGAAGAAAGCATAAAAATCAACAGAACAAAAGCGTGTCCCGTCCCGGAACCCGAGACGAGGCACGCTTTTTTGCAGGAACGAGGAAAATGAGGTAAAAGACAAAAGGATATCAATTACTCCTTAGGAAACCCCTCCGGGATCTCATGCTTCACACAGCGCCGCCCCTCTTTGCTCCAAATGTTCCCGAGACACTTGGTGCAGCCGATGCAGGGAGACGCCTCCCCCTTCTCCAAATGCTGGTAAAAATCCGGCTGACAGATGAAGGGCCGAGAGGCGGAAACGAAGTCGATGCCCGCCTCCAGAATGGCGTCGATCTCCTCCATCTTGCGGATGCCGCCCACCAGGATCAGTGGCAGGGTCACGGCGGCCCGGACAGCCTTGGCGCGCTCGAGATAGAAGGTGGGGACCTTTTTCTTGCCCAGCCCCAACCAGTTGTGACCGGAGAGCTCAAGGGCATCCGCCCCCAGCGCCTGGAACTGACGGCAGAAGTAGAGGATGTCCTGGGCGTAGGCGGCGTCAGCCTCCCCGGAGCAGGTGGTGTTGACCTTCACCAGAACGGGATACTCCGCCCCCACGGCCTCCCGAATGGCGCGTAAACACTCTCCGGGGAAGCGGAAGCGGTTCTCGGCACTGCCGCCGTACTCGTCGGTGCGGTGGTTGGCGTTGGGGTCTAAGAACTGGCTGAGGAGATAGCCGTGGGCGCAGTGGAGCTGGACCCCATCAAATCCCATTGCCTTGGCGGCTTTGGCGGCATCCACGAAATCAGCCTTGATCTTCGCCAGGCCGGCGGCGTCCAGCTCGGTGGTGAGCATCTCGTTGGGGGCGGTCATCCCGCCGGAGGGGGCCAGGAGCTTTCCGCCCTCCACGCGCTTTTCGGAAAGGAATACGTTCATCCCCGCGTGCATGAGCTGGAGGATGAGACGCCCGCCGGCGGCGTGGACGGCGTCCAGGACCTCCTTCTGGCTCTGGCGCTGGGCCTCGGTGGCAAAGCCCACCTGAATGCCCGTGGACCGGGCCTCGGGGGAGATGTAGCTGTAGGCGGTGATGATGGCCCCGACGCCGCTCTGGGCGATGTCCCGATACAGGGCCACCTGCTCCGGGGCACAGGTGCCGTCCCGCTGGCCGAAGGGGTCCTGGGTGGCGGAGCGGATGAGACGGTTGGGCAGGGTCAGGGCGCCGATGCGCCCGGGGGTGAAGAGTGCAGATGCCATAAAGGTGATTCTCCTTACTTGAAATGTTAGCTTGATTATATCCGACCAGACGCGAAAATACAAGAGGAAAGGGGAAGGATGTCCTTGACAGTGCCGCGGAGCGCCCCGTATAATACTCCTTACACGAAAAACCCCGGCCGAACTGGGGAGAAGGGATGTTTGATGGAGATGGAGAGGAATAAGCGGGTGGGTCTGACGGTGGTCACCAGTTCCTATGTGCTCTGGGGCCTGCTGCCCATCTTTTGGGGGACACTGGCGGCGGTGAACTCGGTGTATGTGCTGGCCCAGCGGATCGTCTGGTCCATGGTGTTCATGGGCCTGTATATGCTGGCGGCGCGGCAGTGGGGGGAGATCCGAGACGCTTTCCGGAACCGGAAGCTCATGGGACGCTGCCTGATCTGCGGGGCCCTGATCACCTTCAACTGGGGGCTGTATATCTACTCGGTGAACAGCGGCCATGTGCTGGAGGGGAGCATGGGCTATTTTATCGAACCAATGCTGGTGGGACTGATCGGCATCCTGGTGTTCCGGGAGCGGCCCTCCTTTTGGGAGGACCTGACCCTGCTGTGCGCGGGGATCGGCATCGGCTATCTGATCTTGCGCACAGGACAGGTGCCGGTGCTGGCGCTGATGATCGGCCTGCCCTTCGCGGTGTACGGGGCGGTGAAGAAGGGGCTGCCCCTCAGCGCCCAGGCGTCCCTCTTCTTGGAGACCCTGCTGATGATGCCCTTTGCCCTGGGCTTTTCCCTGTGGTGGAGCCACCGGGCCGGGGGATTGGACAACGTGCTGGACGGGGCCAGCTTTTGGCTGCTGCCCCTGTGCGGCGTGGTGACATCGGTACCGCTGCTGCTGTTCAACATGGGGGTGAAGGCCGCGCCCTACTATTTCACGGGGATCTTGATGTACATCAATCCCACCCTGCAGTTTTTGATGGGCCTGTTTTATTTCCAAGAGACTCTGGACAAGGACCGGCTCATCGCCTTTCTCATCATCTGGGTGGGCATCCTCTTCACCATCGGGGAGAAAGTGTGCATCCTGCTCCGGGAGGGGCGGAAGGTCAAGGCTCTGATCCAGGAGACGAAAGACGCAGGGCCACGGGAGCGCGTGCCGTAATGGCGTTTTCCTTTACCGTGCAGTCCAGCGCCAGGATCTGCACCCCCGCTTTGGCGGCTTCCCGGAGGGCGTCGCCGAAGGCCGGATGGGTGCGGTCGTTGGGGGAGAAGAAGTCCACCCCCTCCATTTGCACGATGAAGCACACCGCGGCCTCATAGCCCTGGGATAAACAGTCCATGAGACCGCGAAGGTGTTTGACCCCCCGCTGGGTGGGGGCGTCGGGGAAGTAGACCGTTCCGTCCTCCTCCAACGTCACCCCTTTGACCTCCACAAAGCCCCGGCGCTTCCCGGCGGTCCAGGAAAAGTCGAAGCGGGAATCCCCAAATGTCTGTTCGGCCTTTAGGCTGTCCAGTCCGGGGATAAAGTGCCCCGCCTGGGCCCATTGGGCAAAGACGGCGTTGGGGGCCTGGGCGTCCAGATTGATGAGACGCGCCCCCTTCTCTACGGCGATGAGGTCATAGGCGGTCTTGCGCTTCGGGTTGCCGCTTTTGGTCAGCCAGACCCGGACGCCAGGGATCAGGAGTTCCCGGCAGCGGCCGGTGTTTTTTACATGGACGGTGACCTCCGCGCCCTCCAGCAGGACCTGGGCCACGAAGCGGTTGGGCCGGGAGAGGAAGACGGCGGGGAGCGTGTTGGGATAGGTCAAGGCACAGAACCTCCTTTGGCGTGATCCCCTTTAGGATAGCGAAAAGCGGACTTGGCGTCAAGGGCCAGGACGCAGGAGAGGGACAGGCGATGACAGCCTGTCCCTCTCTGCTTATGTCCCGGGCTCATAGCGGTCCATGCTGGGTACATGGGGCCGGGCTCGTTTTAATTCCTCGCGGACCGTTTCTAAAGATTCCTCCACGGCCTCCTCCAGCGCCTCAGGCGCTGCGGCCCCATCGGGGGTGGTGGCTTTGAGGAGGAGTTTTTGGGCCTCCAGGAGCTGCTTTTGCAGGGACAGCGTGGCGTCCGCAGGGGACCATGACATCGACATAGGGGACCTCCTATCCAGGTTTTGTGAATGCTTCCAACCAGGAAATCGGCCCTGTGCAGGGGGGCGGTAAGGCGGGATGCGCAAGCGGCAGCGTTCCCGCCGTGAACGGTTTCAGGGAGCGCAGAGGAGGATGCGGATGCGAAACCCCTCTGCCCCTTGGGTGAACTGCACGCTGCCCCGGTAAGCCTGGGCGATGTGCCGAAGGCTTTCTAGGCCCGTCCCCGGGGTGACGGTGTGGCCCGGCGGGGTGGGGTTGGCGGACTCCACCACCAGCAGCTTCCCCCGGACGCTGGTCTGGAGGGTAAAGCGGCGCTGTTCCGGGGGTAAATCCTGGCAGGCGTGGAGGGCGTTGTCCAAAAGGTTGCCGAAGAGGGCGCAGAGGTCCAGGTCATCGAAGGGAAGGGGTGGGGGGATGGCGACAGTGCAGATGGCCTCCACGCCCGTCTCCCGGGCCTGAGAGAGCTTTTCCGCCAGCAGGGCGTCCAGGGCACCGCGCCCAGTGGCAGGGAGGCTGGAGAGGGACACACTGCGGCGGTGGAGGGTTTGCGCGTAGTCCCGGGCCTGCTGATAGTCCCGGTCCTGAAGCAGGCCCGAGAGGACAAGAAGGTGACTGCGCAGGTCGTGACGGAAGGCGGCGCTGCGCCGGGCCGCCTCCAGCTGACGGGACTGTCCCCGCAGAAGGTCCCGGAACAGGGCCTGCCGGACGGCAAACCAGCATAGGGTCTGAAGCTGAGAGAAGAGCAGGAGACCTCCGCCCAGCAGGAGCAGGACCAGCAGGGGACCGGTCTCAGGGTCCAGGGCGCAGAGGTAGGCGGCGAACGCGGGGCTGTCTAAGCGCAGTCCCGCCCGGACGCCGAAGATCAGGAAGAGACAGGGCGGCAGACAGAAGGTCAGCAGAGGCTGTTCTTGGAGGAAGCAGAGGCGCTGTATGACCTCCAGGGCCAGGAAAAGGACCGCCGTCGTCAGCAGGGAGAGCAGGCATTGGAACACCGTGCCCCAGAAGGGAGAGGGGAGGGTCCTGGCCGCCCAGGCCATGACCAGAGCGGAAACCCCCTCCAGGAGGGTGAGAAGGGTAAAAAGCACCGCCAAGGGCGCCGCCAGGAAGCGCCAGGGACAGCCCAGGACCAGGCGTCCGAAGAGGAGTGCCGCCAGCAGGGCCAAGAAAAAGGGTTTTGGGATTTGATACCGGAGTACCAAAAGTGTTATACTAGCGTGGAGCAGGAGCCAGAGGGGGAGGCGGCCCGTTTTCCCCAAAATCCCTTGGAGGAAGTGCAGGGCGGACCAGCAGACGGCCGTATTCACCAGCAGCCACCAGAGATAGAAGAAGGGGGTCATGATGGGCCTCCTTCCGGGAAGGTTTGCAGGAGACGCTGGGCCAACGCCCGCTGCCTGCGCCGGGAGACCGGGACGCTGCCGCCCCCCAACACCGTGACGCACCCCGGCACCTGGGCGGTGACCTGCTCCAGATTCACCAGGAAACTTTTGTGGCAGCGGAAGAAGGTCTCCGGCAGCAGGGCCTCCAGGGCTTCCAGACTGCCCCCGAAGGGGTATGCGCCGGTGAGGGTGTGGAGGGTGATTTGATGGTCCAGAGCCTCGCAGTAGAGGATGTCCCGGTAAGACAGGCGCATCTTCCGGCCCCGCCGCCGCACCCAGAGGGCGGGACGCCGGACTTCCGTAAGACGGTCCAGAGCCTTGTCCAGGACGGGGAAAAGGGTTTCCGGGGTCACGGGTTTGAGCAGATAGTGAACGGCATCCAGGTCGAAGGCCCGAAAGACGTATTGCGGATAGGCAGTGAGGAAGAGCAGCGGCGCGGTGATGCCATCGGCACGCAGCTGGGCGGCGGCGGTCATCCCGTCCGCGCCGGGGAGTTTGATGTCCAGGAGGAAGAGGTCGGCCTGCCGCCCTTCCCGGAGAAGGGACTCCCCGTCGGCGTAGTGCCGCAGCTGGGCTTGCAGGCCCCGCTGGTCCAGATAGTCCTGGAGCAGGGCGGTGAGCTTGGCGGCGAAGTAGGGCGCGTCCTCGCAGAGGGCGATGCGGAGCATAGGGTGAGACCTCCTGTCTTTTGGGATAAGATAAGCAAAGTATAACAGATTCAGAAATGGAAAGGAAGAGATGGTATGCAGACAACAGAGCGTTTCCTGCGCTACATCCAATACGATACCCAATCCGATGAGGCCTCGCAGACCGTGCCCTCCACGGCCAAGCAGCGCGGCCTGGGGGCCCTGCTGGTCCAGGAACTTCGAGAACTGGGCTTGGAGGGGGTGGAGCTGGACGAAAAGGGCTGTGTTTATGCCTTCCTCCCCGCCACGCCGGGACGGGAGGCGGACCCTGTGATCGCCCTGATCGCCCACCTGGACACCGCCCCGGGGGTCTCGGGCGCCCAGGTCCAGGCCCGGCGGGTGCTGTGTACCGGGGAGGACATCGTGCTCAACCCGGAGCGGGGGATCGTCATGGAGGCATCCGTGTTCCCCGACTTGAAGGAGAACGCGGGAAAAACCCTCATCGTTACCGACGGCACCACCCTCCTGGGGGCGGACGATAAGGCGGGGGTGGCGGAGATCATCTCCGCAGCGGCCTACCTCCAAGCGCACCCAGAGCGTGCCCACGGCCGGGTGGCGCTGTGCTTCACCCCCGACGAGGAGATCGGCCGGGGGGCAGACCATGTGGACCTGGAGAAGCTGGGAGCGGCCTTTGGCTACACCGTGGACGGAGGTCCTCTGGGGACCCTGGAGTATGAGAATTTCAACGCCGCCGGGGCCCAGGTGCGTATCCATGGGGTGAATATCCACCCGGGGGAGGCCAAGGGGAAGATGAAAAACGCTGCCCTGATGGCGGCAGAGTTCATCGCTCTGGTCCCGCCTATGGAGGCGCCGGGGTATACCGAGGGCTATGAGGGATTTTACCATCTGTGCAGCCTGGAGGGAGACGAGAGCGAAGCGCGGCTGTCCTGGCTCATCCGAGACCACGACCGGGAGAACTTCCAGCGGCGCAAGGAGACCTTTGGGAAGATCGCGGCGGTGCTGGAGGCGCGGCACGGGCCGGGGACGGTGGAGGTGACCATCCGGGACAGCTATTACAACATGAGGGAAAAACTCCTGCCCCATCCGGAGATCCTGGAGCGGGCCCGGCGGGCCTTTCGGGCGGTGGGGGTGGAGCCTTGGGACGTTCCCATCCGGGGCGGTACCGACGGGGCCAAGCTGAGTTTTCTGGGCCTGCCCTGTCCCAATCTCTCCACGGGAGGCTATCATTTCCACGGCATTTACGAGTATATTCCCCAGGAATCTCTGGAGGCTATGACGGCGGTTTTGGTGGAGCTTTTGACCCTGGGATAAAAAAAGTGAAAAATTTTGAAAATAACGGTTGACAAGAGGAGCTTTTTACGCTATACTAAGCATCGCTCCGCTGATGCGGGCAAACATGGCGGCGTAGCTCAGTTGGCTAGAGCACTCGGTTCATACCCGGGGTGTCACCGGTTCAAATCCAGTCGCCGCTACCATGCGCCGTAGGGCTTAGGCCCTGCGGTGTCTCCCGGCCCGTTGGTCAAGTGGTTAAGACACCGCCCTTTCACGGCGGTAACATGGGTTCGAGTCCCGTACGGGTCACCATATGGAGGCATAGCTCAGCTGGTAGAGCGCTCGCCTCACACGCGAGAGGTCACAGATTCGAGTTCTGTTGTCTCCACCAAAACAAGTCCGAACTGATTCCTGATGGAAGTAAGTTCGGACTTGTTTTATTGTTTAAGGAAACCCCGCCCCTGGATGGGACGGGGTTGGTTATTCGTAATGCGTCCACATCCGCAGGATTTTAATGGCCCGCGTTTCCTCATGAACGGAGTAAACCAATCGTGATAATTGATGCGGCGGGAGTAGAAACCAGAGAGGTTGCCGACCAGCTTTTCATAGGGAGGCGGGTTTTGAAAGGGATTTTCAGATAAAACGGCAAGCAGGGCCTTGACCCGCCGCTCCAGCCCAGCCTGGGCAATCAGGCGTTTGTCTTTGGCGGCCTGCTTGGTGAAGAAGATCTGATACATTACCATGCCTCGCTGGGATCATAGGGGATACAATCTTCAAGCGGTTCCCTGGCGGCAGCTTGGATGCTCTCTTCTAGACCGGGGATGGCACACAGATGCAAGGTTTCGAGCATGCTATTATAGTCTGCCTCGCTTATGATGACGGCATTCCCGTTTTTGGTGGTCACATTCACCACGTCTCCGTAGGTCACGGCTTGGTCTACGAAGCCAAAGACATTCTTGCGAAAGGCTGTGAGGTTAGTATTCGTCATTGATTGCACCTCCTGTGATAGGGTATGAAATAACGGGACAGAAATACAAGGGGAAGGCGCCTGGATGAGGATACAAAAAAGCCGGGAAACCTATGGCTTCCCGGCTTGGTCCGAGTGGCGGGATTTGAACCCACGGCCTCATGGTCCCGAACCATGCGCGCTACCAACTGCGCTACAAGCAAGCTACCCTCACTAGGGAACAAACAAGAGCCGGGAAGCCTTGATAGACAATGATTTTTACGTTTTTATTATACTATGAATCAGCTGGAGTTGCAAGAAAAATCAAGAGGTAAATGGAATGGAATTTATGAAGTTGTGCGCTTTTTGTGCGCTATCCAAAATATGGAAATAGTGGGTTTTTGGTGAGCTTGATTCTGGAGTACCATCTCCACCTGAGTTGAATCCCAACAAATTTCAGAGATTCCAGGTATTTTATCTCTTGCACTTTCTGATTCCAAAAAAATTTTTATACATTGTAGCACGCGCCACGTTCATCATAGATTTATTGATTCTTTCCTCTATGTGATGGGGGGATACTTGCAGAATTTCATATTCAAAATGTCATTCAGAATGTATGCTGCCAATCAAAAGGAAACCCGTGAAAATAGTATGATAATTCAAAATTATCTCGAAAAAACCGCCACCTCTTCAGAGGTGGGAATAGTATTTTGATATAGTTAACATTCTGCAGTATCATTTATTTCGCCGGTTTCTGCCCGTTATTTACATATTTTTTTATAATTTTTGATAAATATATTGACAATTTGATCCAATTATGGTATCCTACATAGGAAAGATACTCGCGACCAAAGAAATTTCTGATATCTAATTATTTATTACAAAGTAATAAATACCAAGATTTCGACCAAAAGCTTTAAACAAATTGTGGTATATTTTATGTGTATATATAGTTATATAAAAATATTATATACAACCAAGAAATACCATTTATTTTATTGAGATTCTTATGATAAAAGGAGGGCTATGAAAGTCAAAGATGAAATTAAATGAGAGTAATTTGAGTTTCCTGTATGTAGGGCAAATTTTCAAAAGCTTCAACGAGTTGTATTTCACCGTTACTGGTAAAAAATTTGGAGGTGGGAAAGGTAACAAAGAATCCGCAGAAAGGGAGTTTTGTCGACACTTCAAGTATGACTTTTTGCGAAATACTGATCCGAATGAGAAATCAGAAAGAAAACTGATCATACTTGAAATATATGATACACCACTAGCTTATAAGGAAAACAGAGGAAGGCGTGGCTCCTATTCGGATTTTTTAAGGCCATTGATTCTAATGAAGTCTGAGTTTAGCGGTAAAATCCATAGATTTTATAATGAGGCTGGTGTCATCGGTAGGTATGTCCACCATCTAATGGAAAACTCAAATGTTTTTTCTAACCTAAATAGGATGGATCCATATGAATATAACCCCTGGAAGATTCTCGAAGATGATACATCCGCTGTCAGTGAATATAAACGCAATTTTTTCTATCAAGAGCGCAAAATCTTTATTGAGAATTTGAATGCTCTCCAAAAGGCTGGACTTCTTAAATGGAATTATTATCACATGCTTATTCCTTCTGTAACGTTCGATATTGAAGGCACAAAATACTCCAGAGCGAAAGAAAATGTGGCAATTCATGCTGATTTATCAAGAATGGAACGATTCTGGGCAGAGATACGTGAGGATAAAAACTGCGCCATAACACATAAAGCACTTACTTGCTTGCATATTTTTACGGATGAATGGATAAATACGCTACGCTACGACGACTATACATCTTTATTGGCATTGGAAAAGGTTAAAAGACATCCTATTCTTGCTTCGGAACAACAGGAGGAGGCAATTTATAACCTAGGGGTATTTATGAGACAACTTACTATAAAAAAGTGCAAAAAAATGAAATGTCTTCCGCCTGTAAATGAAGTCCCCAATGATTATAAATTTTTTGATAATCCGATTTACAGAAAAACATATTATAACCTAGAAAAGGATTATTATCCCTGGTTAATTGGCTGTGATGTTATTTGGCGGGAAGTATCTTATCAAGTAACTGGAACTGATGAGGAAATTAACGAGTATCTTGGGTATGATCTCAAAACAGCAGACCCCCAAAGACTGGCTGACAATCTATCTAATACGTTTATAAAATATATGGGTGCCCATATGGAGAAGTTCAAATTTACTGCTCAAGACTATGACGATCTCATTCCCCCTGCATTTGGACGTATTCCAATTATCAACCCCACTCCATTATGTAGAAGTGTCTCAGTCACTAATCTACATAAATCATTAAAAGGATTATATGCAGTATAAATAATAAGTGCACCTCCAAATCTAAAACCAGATACATATTTACAAAAAATTATGTTCTAAAAGGTTATAAGATCATACAAAAATTGACGCTAGTTCGCTTCCTAGGAAAGCCCAGGTATTTACCTCTGCTTATCCTCAAAGGCCGTTCCAGCGTCAATTTTTCTATAATTTCATAGTTCATAGGGTATTCAAAAGATTCCTCAGCTGTGCCTGACTGAAATAATGGAACCGTGATTTGTGTGCAAAAGTGCCACTAAGACAGCAAAAGACCCTTTCGTATCGGTATGGAGCCGATACGAAAGGGTCTTTTTTGTGCTGAATATGGGGCGGATCCGTTTTTCGGAACAGGGGAACTGCTCTGACGATGCTGAAAATAAAAGAAGAAATGAGCGCAAAAACTGCCCTTTTTATTTATAAGCTTCAAAACGTGTTATATATAATGCAAAAGGATTGCTGGACGGCTCCCTTTTTGATATCATCATGGTAGGGCAAGGAAGCTATACCTGTTCATATGAGCAAATTTAGGAAGATAAGGGGGATATAACCCCTGGATGGGTCGGTAAAAGTATTATGAAAATCAAGTCAAGGAATGCTTGGCGTTATATTACTTTGAACGCAGGAATCGGTTGATAATTCCCAACAGCATCAGCAGATCACTTTCGTCCAACTGCTGCATACCATCCAATGCTTTTTGAAGTAATTCTGGGTTTTGCGTTGACTCATCAAAAAATTGCTGAGGCGTGATCTCAAAGTAATCGCAGATTGCAAAAAACTCTTTGAGGGGAGGCAGTGCTTTTCCGGAGGAAATGTTATAAATATAGCCGCGGCTATGCCCTAAATCATAGCTCATCTGATATTCTGAGACACCCTTTTTTAGTCTGAGCTGTGTGATACGCTCCCGTACAAAATCTTCCTGCATCTGTTATCACCTCTATCCGTTCATATTATCTTGTTTTTCTATACATGCAGTCTAATATTTTTTGTCTTTTTCAGTTGAAATATCAAAAAATATATGTTATATTAGCGATGGTGACATAAAATATTGAACATTTATGGGTGGAGGAACTGCGGACGATGTGTTGGCAGATTATCCGTATACCAGTGAAGTGGATGGTCACCCGGGGTACTCGTTGCAGCGAAGGACGATGCTGCAATGGACAGGTTCATGAAAGAGATCGAAGGGAAATCTCAAAGTGAGGGCCTTTCAGAAGTGGGAGAGGCCAAAAGTGCGCAAAAGAAGGGAGAAATCGAAATCGAATACCCGGAGGAACTGGAGCGGATGGTGTGACGATTAGGATTGTAGATTCCTATGTAAACCGTGACGATTCTGATCAGTATGCCGTATATGTATCAGCAGAGATCGTTTCGGTGAAAGAAGATGAAGAAAGTGTATGTTATTTTGCTGACGTGTACGACAGTGAAGGCTGTGATCTGCCCCAAGTGCGGCTGAACCGGACGTTCCCAGCATAGGGTTAAATATCCTATCATTCTTGATTCCACTGTAAGTATAAAAATGGAGAAGGGAATGTAAAATGGAAGAAATGTCGTGGCGTTTTTGCCCTAGCTGTGGAAAAGTGATTGGTAAGGGCGTTAGTATTTGCCCGAATTGCAAACAATCTGCGGATTCAAGGTCGGCGAATGCCTTGGAACGGATGTTAATTTATATAAATTGAAGAAAAGCTGTTGACAAGAGATGGAGTGATATCTAAAATGAGAAAACGAATTAAGGTTTTATTGTTTGCTGTTATGGCAGTATGTTGCTTAAGTGCCTGTACAGAACATACAGATGAACTAGAAAATGCAAATAGTGATGCTAATTTGAATATACCAGCAATGAAAAGTCATATTGTTGATTCTACCTTTGACTTTACTCCGTCCGAATTTTATGAAGTATTTGGAAATACATTGCCAGATGGATATGAATTAAATACTGAGTTGGTTCATAATGTATTTCTCAATAATATGCTTCAAATATCAATATTATATTCTGACTCAAAAAGTGAAAACCGAAACACAGGGGTTAATGTTGCGTTCGGGTACGTTGAAGAAACAGATACAATATCGCAAATCATGCTATGGAGCAGTACAGAAACACCAACTGATGTCTTTGAGACATTGCTTTCGTGGTACTTAAAGGTCATTTTGCCGGAAATGAGCACCGAGACATATGAGACCGCAGTTGAGAAGTTCTTAACTGACTTCAAAGAAGATAGAGATGCTTTTTCAGTAATTATGGGAGATAACTATGTAATTGCAATCAAAAGAGTCTCTGGATTTGATGGAGCACTTGTTTATCATTATGTATCAATCGCATTGAAGTGAGAATATAAAAACGCCTCTAGGCGAAACTAGGGGCGCTTTCTGTAGATAGAGCTATATTATGTTTTGAAAGATTATAAAATCATACAGAAATTGACGCTGTTTCGGCTTCGAGCGGGCCCCAGGTAATTACCCTCGCTCAATCTCAAAAGCTGTTTCAGCGTTAATCCTTCTACGATTTCATAATACTTCGGCAAATGATTCCACGCTCAATTTTGATTATCCCTAAACCCATTTCCTCCTCCGTTGATATTTAGGTAGTTTTCCTGTATAATACCCCATAGTATAAACAACATTTCCAGAATGAGGCGGTGTCTAAATGGTAGATATAGAAAGCAGGCTTGACAACTGGAAAAAGAAGCTATTGGATATGAGCAAAAGGAATCCTCTGCTCAATTATCGAGATACCCGCCGATCCAACCTTCGGATTCAAAAACCGGGTATCTATGAACTGTGGGACAGCTTTGTAATCAATGATATCCCTCTGGAATTCCCCTTTGAGGAGGATGAAGCAAAGGTTTCTCTCACAAAGGAGAAGGAAACAGAGGACTTTGGGGCTGTACAGACAAATCAGCCAATCAAGGAACAACGTCTCACGCTGGACAACCTTCGAAAGAAGACCAAACTCTTCATTGAGGAACAGGGAGTGAATATACTGTATCTCTCTTTTGGCTTTTTACGTTGGACAGAAGCAGACCATTCTAAGGTACAACTTGACTCGCCACTCGTGCTGGTTCCGGTTTCTATTACTCGTAAATCGGCAACATCCCCTTTTGTTTTGTCTCTGCGTGAGGATGAGATTTCCGTCAACGCAACCCTTGCTTATAAACTGGACAATGATTTCGGAATCAAGCTCCCTGAATTTGAATTCAAAGAAGAGCTTGCGGATTACTTTACACAGATTCAGCAATTGATTACCCGCAATCACTGGGAAATTGTCCTGGAAGTAGGACTGTGCTTGTTGTCATTCCATAAAATCAATATGTATCACGACTTGGAAAAGCATCAACAGGCGATTCTAAACCACCCCATTATTCGAGCTCTGGGTGGAGATAACTCCGCAGTGGCCTCTGACCTATCTTTCATCACTCATTTTGACCATGACCGAAATTCATCACCTGAGCATACCTTTCAAATCGTAGACGCAGATGCCAGCCAGCAAGACGCAATCCTCTGTGCCAGGAAAGGGTACAGCTTTGTTTTACAGGGCCCACCAGGAACAGGAAAAAGCCAAACTATAACAAATATCGTTGCAGAGTGTTTGGCAGATGGAAAAAAGGTCCTCTTTGTTTCGGAAAAAGCAGCTGCTCTGGATGTTGTATATAAACGGCTGAAGAACGCTGAATTAGATGATTTCTGTTTGATTCTTCATAGCGATAAGGAGAACAAAAAGAATACACTGGCTCAGCTGCACCGTGTTCTGAACCTTTCCGGTCAAAGTACATCCGTCCGCGAAGATGCTTATCAAAAACTGGATCGGTTAAATGCAGACCGAGCCCGCCTGAACGAGTATTCTAGTGCCTTATTTACGGTAATTGAACCCCTACATAAAACCATTTATGAAGTCAATGGAATTTTGGCTGATCTATCTCAATATGAAGATATTGTATTTCCCATCGAAGAAATTCAGCAAATCACTCAGCCGACGTTCACAAATTATATCAACACATTGGACCGCTTTGCCGCGATAGCTGCCAGTATGAATAACGACTATCAAAGCAATCCTTGGTATGGAACTAATATACCGTTTGTCAGCAATGAGCTGCGTTCAAACACCTCTGCATATCTGGAGCGGCTCATTCCCAAAGTAAATCGTCTGTCAGAGCTCAGCCAAGCAGCTGCATCTGCATTGGATATTTCTGTGATTCCCTCCTGTGACACTCTAGCACGTACTGCCGTGATTCTGGAAGTGGCTGGACAAGCTCCCAAAGTCCCAATCCACTGGCTTATCGACCAAGAGGATATATCCTTATGGGCAGAAGAAATCGCGGACCTAAAAGCAACTCAAAGGACCTTCACGGAACTGCGAGAAGCAATCCGTGCGCTTCACCAGGATATTTTGCAAAAAGATGCCACAGCTGATTTTTCAAATTTTGAAACCCTTACAACGACGAATGAGATCGACGCTCATATTGATGCCATCTCTACTCACCTGTCCTCTTCTCAGCCTTGCTATGCAAAGTGGCAGGGCTTGTCGAATCCATCGACCCCAAGGACACTTTACATCGCCGCATCAGAAAAAGTTGGCGTTTATAACATAATTTGTCAGAAAATCTCTGAGAATTATGAAAACGAAATCTTTGACATTGATTTTAATGCACTGTATCTTCGGTTTAAGGCAAAATCTCAATCTACCTTCAAAGCTATAAACCCCCAATATCGAGCGGATAAGAAGCAAATCCAAAACCTCTCCCGCAGGCTGGGTACAACACTTACGGATGAGGAAATTTTCGATGTCCTCCAGCAACTCCGGCAAATGGACGAACATAGAAAATGGGTAGATGAAAATGAAGACTCTTTGCAAGCGATTTTTGGCCCGTTATATCAAGGAAAGAATACAGATTTTACAGAGTTGGAGCGGCTTCTGGATGCCTATGCCCACATGCAGACCTGTATAGAACACCTACATGAGCTTCGGAGTCTCATTCAGCAAAGCAAAGGAAAAGAGTCTCAGCTTCAACAACACTACGGTTCCCTTTATTCTGGACTGGATACAGATTGGGATACCGTTCAACATGCGCTAGATTGGACAAAAAATTTCTCCGAAACGATAGAACAAAGCAACGGATATGGAGAAGCATTTTTCCGCAACATCTGCAACTACGATGATAAAGTCGAACAGTGCAAATTATACAGCGTTCAAATAAAAGAGACTTTAGCGGATATTGACCCTGAACTTTCATGGTTCCAGAATCTTTTCCAGATACCGGATCAATGGACCGCTATGCCCCTCTTTGAGCTGACCGCTCGTCTGCACAGGTGTGCGAATGACTTAGCAGCATTGGAAGAATGGATCGACTTCCGAACCGCTCGCAGCCAATGCTATGAATTGGGATTAGAGGATTATATCCGGCAAATTGAAACCATGCACATAGATGCCAAATCGATTGTCCCCATATTCAAAAAACGGTTTTTCCGCTTATGGTTGGATGCTGTCTTGCCAGAATACCCAGTTGTAGCTTCATTTCGTCGAAAAAGTCAAGAAAGTGTAATCCAGGAATTTAACCAGCTGGACAAGCTGCAATTTGAAATAGCCAGCACCCGTATCCGCTCCAAGTTAATTGCGAATCTTCCATCTATGGATGATTTCACCAGCGGGGGAGACGAACTTGGGATTCTCAAGCGAGAATTAAAAAAGCAACGGCGTATTATGCCCATTCGCCGCCTGTTTCGGGAAATACCGAATCTGATGTTGTCTTTGAAGCCTTGTTTGATGATGTCGCCTTTGTCGGTCAGTATGTTCCTAGAAGCAGATGCTTTTGCTTTCGATACGGTTATTTTTGATGAGGCGTCCCAAGTATGTACAGAAAATGCGATTGGTTCTATCCTTCGGGGGAAACAAGTCATCATTGCCGGAGACAGCAAACAGCTCCCGCCAACCGATTTCTTCTCCGCCATGGTATCCGAGAATGACTTTGATGGAGAACCGGGCAGTGACGATAATTATGATGATATTGGTGCATACGACTCCATTTTGGATGAGGCAGAGGCAGCTTCTCTCCCCGGACGAACCCTCCGCTGGCACTACCGGAGCCGTCATGAGCATTTGATTGCATTTTCAAATGCGAAATTTTATAATGGAGATTTAATTACATTCCCTTCCAATGTGGAGCGTGCTCCGAATGTAGGGGTAGAGCACATCTATGTCGAGTCTGGATTCTATGACCGAGGTGGGAAAAAGGGGAATCGAATTGAAGCAGACCGAGTGGCCGATTTGGTTTTTAAGCATTTTGAGCAATTTCCAAACCGTTCTATTGGGGTTATCGCTTTTAGTGTCGTTCAGCAGCAGGCCATAGAAACGGCTCTAATCAAACGCCGCAAAGAAGACCAACGATACGAAGCTCTCTTTGGTGAGGATCGGGATGAGGCTTTCTTTGTTAAAAATCTGGAAAATGTACAGGGCGATGAACGGGATACCATTATTTTTAGCGTCGGCTATGCAAAAGACGCTACTGGTGTTATGCGGCAAAATTTCGGTCCGCTGAACAGAGTGGGCGGAGAGCGCCGATTAAATGTTGCCATTACCCGCGCTAAATATAATGTAAAATTAGTGTGCTCCCTTCACCCTACAGATATTGACATCGAAAAGGTTACACATGAAGGTCCCAAATTACTAAGAAGTTATATCGAATTTGCGATACATGGACCATCTGCATTGCAAAACGAAGTAACAGAATCCAGCAATATACAGCACGATTCCCCCTTCGAAGCTGCTGTTTATACCTTCTTAGAACGAAAGGGCTATAAGCTGGCAACCCAAGTTGGCTGCTCTGGATACCGTATCGATATGGCAGTCAAGCATCCCACTCTAAGCGGGCGTTATGTGCTGGGCATCGAATGTGATGGTGCCTCTTACCACTCGGCCCGAACAGCTAGAGAACGGGATCGGCTTCGGCAGGATGTCCTGGAGAGCATGGGATGGAGAATTCATCGCATCTGGTCCACAGACTGGATTAAAGACCCAAGAGCAGAAGGCCAGCGGTTGGTGGATGCTGTTGAAGATGCAATCAACTGTTATGCAGAGGAAGGATTAGAACCCGTTCCACCTGAGCCCATAACACCTGTTGCAGAATCCGAACCCAGTGTATCTGAGCCTAAGCCCATAATATCTGAAACAGAGACAGATCAGATGACGATTTGGGAAAACGATACCTCCAATCCTTATGACTTTGACCTACCTACTGAGACAGATTTTTGTGTGCTTCCACGGATTCAAAGTGCCTATGTATCTCCTATACATTATTTGGGAGACTGTATTGAACTTTTGGTTCAAAATGAGTGGCCGATCCATCACAAATTGGTGCTTCAGAAGCTAAAGAATTATGATTCAAAAGATGTTTACGCTGCACTCGCCCATGTGAACGGAAGAATCCTACGGAAAGGCAACTTTTTCTACCCTGTTCAGTTTAAGGATATCCCAGTTCGACAAGCGGGCGAAAGAACAATAGAACAGATTAGTCACGATGAACTGGCCGCTGGTATGCTTCTTGTATTGGGCAAACACGCTGGACTACCTCAATCGGCCTTGCTTGCGGAATCTATACGGGCCTTCGGTTTTTCTCAAGATGATCCAAACGTCATCGAGAAGCTCAATATGGCACTCAAACAATTAGTTTCATATGGCAAAATTCAAGGAGCAGATGATATATTTACAGTCAGATAGATGGAATATATCAGTCCATATTTGTTATATAATTAAATAAAAATTGACGCTGTTTCGGCTTCGAGCGGGCCCCAGGTAATTACCCCCGCTCGCTCTTAAAAGCCGTCTCAGCGTCAATTTTTCTATAATTTCATAATAGATTGAATGCGGCGGCATACTTTTCGGTTGCCGCTTTCATCTGATTCAAATCAGCCTTCACGTAAAAGTTCAGCGTGGTACTTGCGTCTGCGTGGCCTAGAATCTCCTGTACGCTCTTGATGTCCGCGCCTTGGGAAAGTAACAGGGTGGCACAGGAATGCCGTTACGGTATAATAACGACAAACGGAAAAAGCCTTGATTTTCAAGGGGTTTGAGCGTTTGCCGTCATTTATTCAATTCCTTTTCCAAGTTGAAATCTGACGAGAAAAATATCGAAAAAAGGAGGCTGTTTCAT
>JAAWAE010000009.1 GCA_022792035.1 Ruminiclostridium sp.
GGGGACGAGGGCATCCGGGAGATCAACCGGGAGCAGCGGGAGGTGGACGCCGTCACCGACGTGCTCTCCTTCCCCATGCTGGAGCTGACCCCCGGCACGCCCCCCGACGGCACCGGGGAGGACGAGCTGGACCCGGAGACGGGGCTGTGCTGCCTGGGGGACATGGTCCTCTCCGTGGAACGGGCGAAGGAGCAGGCGGAAGCATTCGGCCACAGCGTCCAGCGGGAGATCGCCTATCTGGCGGTCCACTCCGTGCTGCACCTGCTGGGCTATGACCACCTGGACGAAGGCCCCCAGAAGGCCCGGATGCGGGCCCGGGAGGAGGCCATTCTGGAGGGCCTGGGCATCACCCGGGACCACTGGAACGAGGCCCTGGAACAGCCCCTGGAGCCGGAGACGCCGGCGGAGGAGCCGGTGCGCCGCTGCGGCATGATCACCCTCTGCGGCCGGCCCAACGTGGGGAAATCCACCCTCACCAACGCCCTGGTGGGGGAGAAGATCGCCATCGTGAGCAACAAGCCCCAGACCACCCGCAACCGCATCTGCGGCATCCTCACCCGGGGGGACAGCCAGTTTGTCTTTTTGGATACCCCGGGGCTCCACCGCTCGTCCAACCGTCTGGGGGACTACATGGTGGACGTGGTGAAAAAGAGCGTGGCGGACGTGGACGCCGTGCTGCTCCTGGTGGAACCCATCCCCAACGCAGGCGGGCCGGAGCGGGAGCTGATCCAGCAGATCCAGCGCCTGGGGGCGCCCAGCGTCCTGGTGATCAACAAGATCGACACGGTGGAGAAGCCGGAGCTGCTCAAAGTCATCGACGCCTATCAGAAGGTCCACGACTTCACCGCCATCGTCCCCATCTCCGCCAAGCGCCGGGACGGCTTAGAGGAGCTTTTGGACTTGGTGTCCGGCTTCCTGCCCGAAGGGCCTCAGCTCTTTCCCAGGGACGCGGTGACAGACCAGCCTGAGCGCCAGCTCTGCGCCGAGATCTTGCGGGAAAAACTGCTCTACTGCCTGGACAAGGAGGTCCCCCACGGCACCGCCGTGGAGCTCACCCGCTTCTCCGAGCGGGAGAACGGCATCCTGGACCTGGAAGCTACCATTTACTGTGAGAAATCCACCCATAAGGGCATCATCATCGGCAAGCAGGGGTCCATGCTGAAAAAAATCTCCACCATGGCCCGGGAGGACATGGAGCGTCTTTTGGGCGCGAAGGTTTATCTGGAGACCTGGGTGAAGGTCAAGGAGCAGTGGCGGGACAACCTGAACCTGATCCGCAGTCTGGGCTTTGACAGCCGGGACTAAAAATTACCGTTCATAAAATGGACCGCCCCTGTCAGGCTAAGCAGTAGAAAAGTATGACAGGAGGCGAGACCATGGACTCGGAATCTCTGCGGGACCTGTTCTTCCGGACGGGCCTGCCGGAAGCTTACAGCCTCTCCCAGCGTGCCCGTCGCCGGGAGGAGAAGGGGGGAGAACGTGTACCTCACCACCCAGGGGATCGTCCTGCGGGAAACAAACTATAAAGAGGCGGACAAGATCCTGACCGTCCTCACCCAAGATTTTGGCAAGTGTACCCTCAAGGCCCGGGCCTGCCGCCGGAAGAACAGCAAGCTCACCGCCGCCAGCCAGCTGCTGGTCTGCTCGGACATGACTCTGTATCAGCGGGGGGAGTATACCACGTTGAGCGAAGGGGACCCCCGCTTCCAGTTTTGGTCCCTGCGCCAGGACTTGGAAAAGCTGGCCCTGGGCTCCTACTTTGCAGAAGTCATGGAGCACTGCGCCCAGGAGGGGGAGCCCTGCCCGGAGCTGCTGTCCCTGCTGCTCAACTGCCTCTACGCTCTGGACAGCCTGGACAAACCCCTGGCCCAGGTGAAGGCGGTCTTTGAGCTGCGGCTGCTGTGCCTGCTGGGCTACGAGCCGATGTTGGAAGGCTGCGTGGTGTGCGGCGCGGCCCAGCCGCTCCACCCCCGGCTGAATCTGAGCCAGGGGGTGCTTCACTGCCAGTCCTGCGCGGGCCAGGCGGGGCGGGGGGTATCCATGCCCCTGAACCCGGCGGCTCTGGCGGCGGCCCGTCACATCGCCGGGGACGGAGGAAAAAAACTCTTCTCCTTTGCCCTGGACCCCGGGAGCCTCACCATGCTGGGGGATGCCGCGGAGGCCTTCCTCATGACCCAGCTGGAGCGGGGCTGGCGTACATTGGATTACTATAAGCAAATCCTATCGTTGACATAGAGAAAATCAAAACGCAAGAGAAGGGAGATCTTATGACCGACCTGTTTGAAAAATCCATCCAGACCTTGGAGCTGCCCCGGGTCCTGGAACTGCTCTCCGCTCAGGCCGTGACCGAGGAGGGCAAGGAACGCTGCCGCGCCCTCCGGCCGGAGGGGGACCTGGAAGAGGTGGCCCACCGTCTCAAGGAGACCTCCGCCGCCGTGGACCGGATGATCCTCCGGGGCAGTCCCTCCTTTGCGGGGGTAAAGCCTGTCCTGGGCTCCCTCCACCGGGCGGACATGGGGGGAAGCCTGAACACCCGGGAGCTGCTGGACATCGCCGCCGTCCTCTCCGCCGCCCGCAGCGTCAAGACCTACGGCGAGGGGGAGGACGAGAAGAAGAGCGTCATCGACCACCTCTTCCACGCCCTGAGCCCCAACCGTTTTTTGGAGGAGAAGATCACCAGCTCCATCGTGGGCGACGGGGAGCTGGCGGACGCGGCCAGCCCCGAACTGGCGTCCATCCGGCGGCATATGCGGGCCACGGAGAGCAAGGTGCGGGATATCCTGCAAAAAATCATCTCCTCCTCCCAGGCCAAGTATTTGCAGGAGAGCATCATCACCATGCGCTCCGGGCGCTATGTGGTGCCGGTGAAGTCGGAGTTTAAGAACGAGGTGCCGGGTTTGGTCCACGACCTCTCCGGCTCCGGCTCCACCTTCTTCATTGAGCCTATGGGGGTGGTGAAGGCCAACAACGAGCTGCGGGAGCTCCAGGCCAAGGAGGAGAAGGAGATCGACCGCATCCTGGCCGAACTCTCCGCCGAAGCGGCCTCCTTCAAGGAGGACATCAATCAAAACTATGACATCCTCATCCTCCTGGACGTGATCTTCGCCCGGGGGCGGCTGTCGGTGAACATGAAGGCCATGGAGCCGGCCCTGTCCCGCAAGACCCTGCGTCTGCGCAAGGCCCGCCATCCCCTCTTGGACCCGGCCAAGGCTGTGGCCAACGATCTGGAGCTGGGGGAGCGCTTCGACACCCTGGTGATCACCGGCCCCAACACCGGCGGCAAGACCGTGACGCTGAAAACCATCGGGCTTTTGACCCTCATGGCCCAGTGCGGCCTGCACATCCCCGCCGCCGACGAGAGCTGTGTCCGGGTCTGCGGCCGGGTGCTGGCGGACATCGGCGACGAGCAGTCCATCGCCCAGTCCCTGTCCA
>JAAWAE010000010.1 GCA_022792035.1 Ruminiclostridium sp.
GACGTGCTGCGCCGGGCCAACGGTTTCTATACCTACTTCGCCGCCGACATCGCCTACCACCGCAACAAGTTCGCCGTCCGGGGCTTTGACCTGGTGGTGAACATCTGGGGGGCGGATCACCACGGCCATGTGGCCCGCTTGCAGGCAGCCCTGGACGGCCTGGGGCTGGACGGCTCCCACCGTCTGGTGATCGTCCTGATGCAGCTGGTGAACCTCCTCCAGGACGGCCAGCCGGTGCGGATGTCCAAACGCTCCGGCAAGGCCATCGCCCTGCATGACCTCCTGGACGAGGTCAGTGTGGACGCCGCCCGGTACTTCTTCAACGCCCGCGCCGCCACCACCCCCGTGGACTTCGACTTGGGGCTGGCGGTCCGGGAGGACAGCGAGAATCCGGTGTACTACGTCCAGTATGCCCATGCCCGAATCTGCACCTTGGTGGAGCGGCTGAAGGAAGAGGGATATGCTGTCCCCGCCGCCGCGTCCATCGACGGCGCCCTGCTCGCCACGGCGGAGGAGAAGGCCCTGGTCCAGGCCCTGGCCCGTTTCCCCGATGAGATCCACGCCGCCGCCCGGGATTTTGATCCCTCCCGGATCAACCGGTATTTGACAGAGCTGGCAGGAGAGTTCCACCGCTTTTATAATGCCTGCCGGATCAAGGGGGAAGAGGACGCTCTGCTCAACGCCCGCCTGAAGCTGGCGGACAGCGTGCGCGCGGTGCTGGCCAACGGTCTGGGGCTGCTGGGCGTCACCGCGCCGGAAAAGATGTGAGGAGGGGTTCCCATGGCCGAAAAGAAGAAGAACCGCTTCGAGGAAATCTACCGTCAAGGCGGCGGTTTCAGCATCGAGGTCACGAAGATCCTCCTGGACCGGGAGACCGGCGTGCAGTATCTTTACCACGAAAGCGGAACGGCTGGAGGGCTGACCCCTCTGCTGGATCAGGACGGCAAGGCCGTGGTGACTTTGGTGGAAAGCAAATAAACAAGGCAAGATAAGCGGTGGTCCCTGGTCTAGGGGGCCACTGCTTTTCTCTTGACTTTTACTCTTAATGATAGTATTATCAGTGATAGGAAAGGAGTGAACCCCCATGTCATCCATCGACCTCGTGATCCTAGGCATCGTCCTGGAAAAGCCCCAGAGCGCCTACGACATCCAGCAGGACGTCGACGCCCACCACTTCTCCCGCTGGACCAAGATCAGCACCGCCTCCGTCTACCGCCGGGTCCTGCGCCTGCGGGAAGAAGGCTACCTCCATAGTGAGGTGGTCCCCGGCGCGCGCTTCGCCAGCAAAGCCGTCTACTCCATCACCCCCGAGGGCCGGGCGTACTTCCAGACCCTCCTCCACCAGTGCGCCGCGCAGCCCGTCCCGCTGTGCTTCGACTGCAACGTGGTCATCGCCAACCTGAACAAGGTCAGCCTCCCGGAGGCTCTGGCCCTGCTGGACACCCTCCAAGCCTCCCTCCAGGCCAGCCTCCAAACGACAGAGGACTACGCCGACCAATTTTCAGAAATCCCCCTGACAGGCCGGACCATCTTCCGCCAGCAGATCACGCTTTACAAAGCCCTCCTGTCCTGGCTGGAGGAGTTCCGGGAGGAGCTGCGCCATGGACGGACGTAGCAGCCTCACCATCCTCTTTGAGCCGCCCTTCTGGGTGGGCCTCTTCCAACGCTGGGACACGGAGGGCTACAGCGTGTGCAAGGTCACCTTCGGCGCGGAGCCCCGAGATTTTGAAGTCTACGACTTCCTCCTCACCCACTGGCGCAGCCTCCCCTTCACCTCGCCCACAGCGGCAAAGCCGGCCCCGGAACGCAGGATCAACCCCAAACGCCAACAGCGGGCCATCCACGACCAACTGAAACAAAGGGGCATCGGCACCAAGGCCCAGCAGGCCCTGAACCGCCAGAGGGAGGAGAACAAACAGGCCCGACAAACCCGCAGCAAAGCCCAGCGGGAGGCGGAACAGGCCCTGCGCTATGCCCTGCGCCAGGAGAAACGGAAGGAAAAACATCGGGGCCGTTGACGCCCCCACAGCGAATTTTCCGCTTTCCCCCGCAACGGCCGTGGTATGGATTGCGCTTTTCTGGCAAATATGATATGATACCCTAAAAATCCCCGGATGGAGGGTCTGCTGTGCTGCAAAAGAACGTGTTGGAATACCTGGAAGGGGCCGCCGCCCGCTTCCCCAATAAGACTGCTTTCGCCGATGAGAGAGAAGCCTTTTCCTTCTCGGATCTGCTCTCCTCGGCCCTGAGCCTGGGCACCGCCCTGGCCGCTTTGAATATCCGCCCCAACGCCCCCGTGGTGGTCCTGGTGGACCACAGCGCCGCCAATCTGGTGAGCTTTCAAGGGGTGCTGGCGGCGGGCAACTACTACGTCCCCCTGGACGCCCAGATGCCCCTGCCCCGGCTGAAAGGGATCTTGGACACCCTCTCCCCTGCCGCCCTCATCTACACCGAAAAAACCGCAGCCGCGGCAGAGGCGGTGCGCCATTACTGTCCCATCCTCCTGGATCGGACCGCCTTCCATCAGCTGGCCTATCCAAACCGTCTGCTCCAGCGGCGGACAAAGGTCCTGGACATCGACCCGGTGTACGCCATCTTCACCTCCGGCTCCACCGGCGCCCCCAAGGGCATCGTCATCTCCCACCGCAGCGTCATCGACTTCATCGAGTGGATGGCCCCCGCCTGCGGCTTCTCGGAGCGGGACATTTTGGGCAATCAGGCCCCCTTCTACTTTGACTTGTCCGTCAAGGACATCTACCTGACCTTGAAGTGCGCCGCCACCACCCACATCATCCCCAAGAAAGCGTTTCTGTTCCCCACCCTGCTCATCGACTTTTTGGAGGAAAAGGAGGTCACCGCCCTGGTCTGGGCCACCTCGGCCTTCCATCTGGTGGCCAACTCCGGCGTCCTGGAGCAGAAAGCCCCCTCCCATCTGCGCACCGCCATCCTGGGCGGGGAGGCTTTGCAGGCCAAGCAGCTCAACCGCTGGCGGCGGGCCCTGCCGGGGGTGAAGTATATTAACCTTTACGGTCCCACGGAGGTCACCGTGGACTGCACCTGGTATCCCATTGAGCGCGCCTTCCCCGACACCGAGCGCATCCCCATCGGCCGCCCCTGCGCCAACAAAGAAGTCTTTCTTCTGGATGAGGATTTACAGCCGGTCCTGCCGGGACAGCCGGGGGAGATCTGCGTCCGGGGCATCGGCCTGGCCCGGGGGTATTTCGGTGACTGGGACAAAACCCGCGCCGCCTTCATCCAAGACCCCCGCAACCCCAACTATCCCGACCTCATCTACCGCACCGGGGACCTTGCCATGCAGGATGAAAACGGGCTCTTCTTCTTCCTCTCTCGTCAGGACGGCCAGATCAAGCACATGGGCTACCGCATCGAGCTGGGAGAGATCGAAACCGCCCTCAACAGCCTTGCCGAGCTCCAGCAGGTGGCCTGCCTCTTCGACGAGGAACGGGACCGCATCCACTGCGCCTATACCGGCAGCGCCGACAGCCAAGCCGTGGCCAAAGCGGCCCGGGAGCTGCTGCCCAAGTATATGCTGCCCAACCTTTACCACCAACTGGAAACCATGCCCATGAACCCCAACGGGAAGATCGACCGGCCCCGGCTGCGAAAGGAGCTGCTCCATGGAGCAGATTAAATCTTATAAACTCCTCTCCCAGCGGGTCTCCGCCCACCTGACCCGGGGAGTGCGCTGCAACGTCCTGGTCACCCAAGCCCAGTTCGCCCCCCTGGCCGCCGCCGGACGGCTGTACGTCCAGGAGACCTCCGCCGCCCTTCTCCTCCTCCAGGACTGGGAGAGCCATTACCGCCTCCATTTCTTCCTCCACGATGTGGGCAAGGCCCTGTCCCTAGCGGGGCTGTCCAAGCCCGTGGTGGCAGAGATCCCCTTCCGGCCCCGGGACACCGGCCTGCAGGAGGCCGCGTCCTATCTGGAGACCCAGGGCTTTCGCCGTCTCTTCACCCGCTGCCGCCTGATCCGGGGCGCGGGCGAGCAGGCGCTCCCTGCCAGACCGGTCCTCATCGCCGGGCCCCAGGATGCCCAGCGGGTCCAGGCCCTGCTGCGGGAGAGTTTTTCTCCCCTCACCGGCTGCCTCCCCGACCAGCGGGAGCTGGAGGAGGCTCTGGACCAGGGCCGGTTTCTCCTCCTGGAAGAAAACGGGACCCTGCTCGGCCTGCTCCACTACACCCTGGAGGGCAAGAGCAGCGAGATCCGTCACCTGGCCCTGCGCCGGGAGGTCCGGGGCAGGGGCCTGACCCGTCCCCTCCTGACCCAATACCTGGCCCGGACGGCGGAGAAAAAGCATCTGGTCTGGGCCCGGGAGAGCTACCAAGCCGCCCAAAACGCCTACGAGGCCCTGGGCTACGCCCCCGACGGCTGGCGTTCCATCGTCCTTTGTCGGGACTGACCCCTATTTTTGAGAAAGAAGGTTTTTTGTATCATGCTGGAAAAATTGCTGGAACTGTTGACCGAGGCCGTCCCCGGCATCGACTTTGAGAAAGAGACCGCTCTGGTGGACGACGAGCTGCTGGAATCCCTGGACATTGTCACCATCGTGTCCGAGATCAAGGACCTGTTCGACGTGGAGATCACCGTGGACGACCTGGTCCCGGAAAACTTTAATTCTCTCCGGGCCATGGCGGACCTCATTGAGGCCCGGATGGCATAATGTCCTTTACCTCCCTGCCCTTCCTGGGACTGGTGGCGGGCGCGGTGCTGCTGTACTACCTGCTGCCCAAGAAAATCCAGTGGGCGGTGCTGCTGGCGGTGAGTATGGCCTTTTACGCCATCGGCGGCGGGAAGACCATCGGCTATGTCTTTTATACCGCCCTCACCGTCTACATCTCCGGCCTGCTGCTGGGACACTTCCACGAGAAAAAGCGGCGTGCCCCCAAGGAAGAGAGAAAGGCCGTCGCGGCCAAATATAAGACCCATCGCCGGGCGGTGGTGGCCTTCGCCTGTCTGGCAAACTTCGTGCTGCTCTACGTCCTGAAATACTGGAACTTTACCGCCGACCTGCTGCAGCCCCTGGCGGACCAGGGCGGGGTGACCCTCCCCCTGTCGGAGCTGGTGCTGCCCTTGGGGGTATCCTTTTTCATGTTCCAGTCGGTGGGCTACGTCATCGACGTGTACCGGGACAAGTATCTGCCGGAACGGAATTTTTTCAAGCTGCTGCTCTTCGTGTCCTTCTTCCCCCAAATGGTCCAGGGACCCATCAGCCGCTTCGACGCCCTGGGACCCCAGCTGCTGGCCCAGCGGAAGCTGGACTTCGATGACTTGAAATACGGCATCCAGCTGGCCATGTGGGGCTACTTCAAAAAGTTGGTGATCGCCGACCGGGCCGCTGTGCTGGTGAACACCGTCATGGGGGACCCCTGGTCCCACGGCGGCGGCGTTTTGGCCTTCACCATCCTGCTGTACTGCATCCAGCTTTACGGGGACTTCTCCGGGGGCATCGACATCACCCGGGGGACAGCCCGACTCTTTGGCATCGACTTGGCGGAGAACTTCCGCCGTCCGGTCTTCTCCACCTCCCTGACGGATTTCTGGCGGCGGTGGCACATCACCCTGGGGGCCTGGATGCGGGATTACCTCTTTTATCCCCTCTCCCTGTCAAAACCCTTCTCCCGCCTGGGCAAGTTCACCCGGCGGCACATCAAGGGGAAGCTGGGAAAGATCATCCCCACTTCCCTGGCCACCTTTATCATCTACTTCGTCATCGGCATCTGGCACGGGGCCAACTGGCGCTATGTGGCCTTCGGCTTCTGGAACGGCGCCATCATCACCGCATCCCTCCTCCTGGCCCCCCGCTTCGCGGCCTGGAAGGCGGCGCTGCACATCGACGACAAGGCCCCCCTCTGGCGGCTGTTCCAGATGGTCCGGACCAACGTGCTGGTCTTTTTCGGCCGCTACATCACCCGGGCCCCAAGGCTGCTGACGGCGGTGTGGATGGTGAAACAGACCTTCCGCGCCCCCCAGCTCCATCAGCTCTTTGACGGCACCCTGCTGACTCTGGGCCTCACCGGCGGAGATTTTCTCCTGCTCTTCCTGGGCGTGGCGGTACTGCTGGGGGCGGAGTGGCATCAGGAGAAACGGGGAGAGATCCGTCTGGCCCTGGAGACGAAACCGCCGGTGGTGCAGTGGCTTGCCATCCTGGTCCCCCTGGTGGTGCTGTTCTGCTTTGGCGTTCTCCGGGCGGACTACATCTCCTCGGACTTCATCTACAAGCAATTCTGACGGGAGGGAGTGCCTATGTCTTCAAAAAAATGGCTGGGGCTGTTTTTTGCCACAGTGCTGGCCCTGGGGGCCTGTGTGGCGGGACTGAATTTTCTCGTGGACCCCTTCGGCGTCTTTTCCCACAAGGCTCTGGAGTGGCCCTCCTATGAGATGACCATCAACCCCCGCACCGCCAAGATGACCTATCTGAAGGAGCATCACGACGAATACGACTCCTATCTCCTGGGCTGTTCCTCCACCAGCTCCTTCCCTGTGGACAAACTCAACCAGTATCTGAACGCCCGCTTTTATAACCTCATCATGTACGGCGCGGATCTGCTGGACGTGGAGCAGCAAGCGGTGTACCTTTTAGAGCATTATGAGGTGAAGCATCTGGTGGTGAACGTCTACCTGGACAACGCCTCCGTCTACGACAGCCTGCCAGACCCCCTCTCCTACGCCATGCCCCCGGAGTGTACCGGAGAAAACGCCGGGGCCTTCTATCTAAAATACCTCTTCGCGGACCCCCGGCACAGCGTGGACAAGCTCCGGGCCATGGGGCAGGACACCTACCTCACCCAGAGTTTTGACGTGTTCCACGAGAGCACCGGCGCCTATGACAAAAAGGTCCGGGACGCCGAGGCCATCGGGGATTTGGAGCGTTACTATGAAGCCTACCCCGTATTCGCCAACTACCCGGAGGCGGACTGCCGCACCGACGAGAGCGCCATCACCGGCACCCTGGAGAGTTTAACGCGCATCCGGGACCTGTGCCAGGAGAAGGGCGTGGAGCTGCTGGTCCTCACCGCCCCGCTGTATCACGAGTATCTGAACTACTACGACTTTGACGACGCGGCCTCCTTTTATATCCGGCTGGCCCAGGTGGTGCCATATTGGGACTTTTCCTACAGCTCCGTGAGTTTCGAGCCCCGGTATTTTTACGACGAGACCCACTTTCGCAACAGCGTAGGCGACATGGCCCTGGCCCGGATCTTTGGGGATACGAGCATTTATGTCCCCGAGGATTTCGGGACCTACGTCACGGCGGACAACGCCCAGGCCCATTGGGAGGCTCTGCGCTCCCTCCAGCCCCCGGCGGCGCAGGACTACACCGCCAGCGTCCCGGTGTTCATGTACCACCACCTGGACCAGGAGGGCAACGACTCCACCGCCATCACCCCGGAGCACTTCGAGGCCCAGATCGCGGCCCTGACCCAGGCGGGCTACACCGCCGTCCTCCCCGACGCGCTGCGGGCCTATGTCATCCAGGGCACCCCTCTGCCGGAAAAACCCATCGTCATCACCTTTGACGACGGCTACCTCAGCAACTACGAATACGCCTGGCCCATTTTGAAAAAGTACGGTCAGCAGGCCACGATTTTTGCTGTAGGGGCCACCGCCGGGAACACGGAGCACTACAAAGACACCGATTACCCCATCACCCCCCACTTCTCCTGGGAACAGGCCCGGGAGATGGTGGACAGCGGCGTGATCTCCGTCCAGAGCCATACCTTCGATCTGCACCAGTGGCCGGACTACGAGAGCGGCCGGGCCCGGGAGAACATCCTCCCCTTTGAGGATGAAACGGAAGCGGAATACCGCAGCGTGCTGTCCCAAGACTGCGAAAAGATCCGCAACGCCATCCAGGGCAGCACCGGGGAGGAGGTCCACGTCCTGGCCTATCCCGCCGGGCGCTACTGCGACTTGTCCCAGGTGACGCTGGTGGAAAACGGCTTCGACACCACCTTCACCACCGAGGAGGGGGGCAACACCCTCATCCGGGGCCTGCCCCAGAGCCTGTTGGGACTGCACCGCTACACGATGCACCAGGCGGTGAGCGTGGAGCAGACCCTGGCCTGGGCCGCCGGCGCCGAGAACAGTGATTGACAAGCCCTTCCAGGCGTGCTATCATAAGCCTGCCAAACAGCATCATGTCCGCGTGTCTGCCTCCGGCAGAGGCGCGGATGAGGGAAGCCGGTGAGAATCCGGCGCAATACCCGTTGCCGTATGCGTGGGAGGCTGCCGCTCGTGGCGTGAGCCGGTCATTGGGGGGACCCGAGAAGGCGGAGCGGCAGGCACGGGGCCTTTCCCATGGTCCCACACCGCGCGAGCCGGAAGACCTATGATGTTCAAAAAAGGCTTGCGTCAGCGTGCGCATATCCCCGCGGAAACAGTCGGCCGCGGCAGACCCGTTTGTGGTCTGCCGCGGCCGTTTTTTCGGCGCGCTGGGCAAAGGAACACTCATTTGCGGGAGTACAAAGGAGGAAGTTTTTTATGAAACGAACCATCAAGCAAGGGCTGAGCCTGCTGCTGGCCCTGGCGCTGGTCTTGGGACTGGCGCCGGGGACGGCCTGGGCCGCCGGCACCCAGGAGATCCGCACCCCGGAGCAGTTCGCGGCCATGGACCCCGGAGGGGACTATATCCTGATGGAGGACATCCAGCTCTCCGTCCCCTATGGCAGCGCGTCCCAGAAGTTCAGCGGACGCTTTGACGGCAACGGGCACACCATCACCCTTGCCCTGAACGGGACCACCTATCAGGGGGCCTTCGCCTACCTCGCCCCAGGCGGCGAAGTGACGGGGCTGACCACCGCAGGCAGCATCCACGCCACAGGCAATTATACCGGCGGCATCGCGGGATGCAGCGAGGGGGTCATCCGCAGCTGCACCAACACGGCCTCCGTTTCCGGGACGCTTCGTGTCGGCGGCATCGCGGGACACATCGGCTCCAGCTCTGCCCCCGCCGAGATCATCCACTGCCACAACAGCGGGAGCGTCACCACCACCGCCAGCCGAAATAGTTACGCAGGGGGCATCGCGGGCTATATGCAAAACGCTGCCTCCACCATCACGGACTGCCGCAACGACGCCCCGGTGTCCATAGCGGGGACGGGGAAGCTCGGCGCCATCGTCGGCTATGCCTCCGGGCAGATCCTGAACTGCCACTGGGACGCCGCCCTCTCCGGGACAGACAGCGCCGCCGGCTGGTGCCCGGAAGGAAACGACAGCACCTCTTCCAGCACCCCAACCCCACCGGAAACGCCGTCCCTGCCCTCCCTGGACCAATACAAGATGTATCCTGTCTGCGGAAAGGACCGCAACGTCAACGACGTCCTCTCCGCCTATCTGGAACAGCTGGGACAGAGCGGCGTCCAGGTCTCCATCCGCTCCATCCAAGAGATTTACGGCGGCGCGGGCATTGCCGACGACGGCACGATCACCTATTTCTACGCTGACCCCAACACCACCCCCTCCATCAAGTTCGGCAGCTATCAGGTGACCTTCACCCTCACCAAGGACGGCGTGAGCACCGACCAGGAGATCCCCGTCCTTCTCTACTGGGACGCGGACAAGGTCAAGGAGACCATGACGGCGGAGATCCTGGACCAGGTGGTCCTGGACACCACAAAACCCGTCACCGAAGACCTCTCCCTGCCCAAGGTGGTCGACGGCAAGCTGTGGACCCAGATCGCCTGGACCTCCTCCGACCCCAACACGCTCTCCATCAGCGGCAAAAACCAAGGAACCGCCGACACCCTCTTCGCCCC
The DNA here is from genome assembly GCA_022792035.1 of Ruminiclostridium sp. GTDB lineage: Bacteria > Bacillota > Clostridia > Oscillospirales > Oscillospiraceae > Evtepia. The sequence continues at coordinate 9,778 of JAAWAE010000010.1, forward strand.
CTATGCGGGCATCGTCAAGCGGGGGGAGACGGCCAAGGAGGTCACCCTCACCGCCGCCTTCACCTTCCAGCTCACCAATGACGTCACCGGCAGCGAGGCCCCCATCGTCCTATATAAAACCTTTGTCCTCACCGTCCCCCCGCTGGGCGACGAGCAGGCCGAGGCCACCCGCCAGACCCTCCTGGCCAAGCTGGACGCCGGTTTCTCCTCGAAAGGTCTCCGCAGCGCCTTCACCGGCGAGACCCTCACCCCGGAAAACGGCGTCTACACCACCACGGACGATATCCAGCTCCCCACCACCCGGGACTTCGGCGTGGACGGCAAGTACTACCCCGTCACCATCACCACCAGCAGCGCCGCACTCCTCCAAGCTCCTGACGTAAACAACGCCGCCCGTGTGGCGGTCTGCCGTCCCGGTCCGGGGCAGGCGGACGCGGCGGGGACCATCACCGTCACCCTCAAGGATCGCGACAGCGACATCACCGCCTCCCGGACCTTCCAAATTAAAGTCCCCGCCATAGCCCAGGCGGAAGTTGACACGGAACTGGCCCTGATGGAACGGGTCAAAGCCAGCTACTTCGACGGCATCAAAGGCCAGAACGACGCCCGGGACAACGTGCGCTTCGACCTCTCCCCCTTCTTCGAGGTCTATGAAAAGGACGGCCAGCTGGTCTGGGTCCGCAGCGTGCAGGACAAGACCGGCCAGGGTATCGTCCCCGTCCCCATGGAGGGTTGGGAGGAGCTGGAACAGTGGCGGCTCTTCCGCTCCAGCAACCCCAACGTCATCAGCCACGAAAACCTCCTGGTGGAGCGGCAGAACGAGGCCAAGGCCGTCACCGTCACCAGCTGCCTCTCCAGCGAGACTTTAGGGCGGTATGGCGAGCTTTACAAGAGCGACCCGGTGACTTACACCCAGTATGAAGCCCTGGCCCCCCTCTACTGCCAGAAGGTCAGCACCGACACCATCCCGCAGCCCACCCCCCGCCTGCGCACCGCCGCCCTGGACACCATGGTGGTCCGGGGTACCCGAGACCCGGAGAGCAGCACCCCTGTGACAGAAACGCTCAACGTCACCTTCTCCCTCCTGGGCCTGGACGGGGAGGTCTGGATCGGGACCACCGCCCTGACGGATTTAGAGGAGTCCGCCACGGTTTATCATGTGTTCCAGGCCATCCTGGCCCAGAACAGCGGCTTTTCCTCTGCCGGCCACGGCTCCTACATCACTGCTGTCACCTCCCCCAAGGGGACCCTGACGGAAAAGACTTTTGGGGAAAACTCCGGCTGGATGTACCGCGTCAACGGTCAGATCCCTAACCAGTCCGCCGGGACCTTCTCCCTCCACGACGGCGACGCCGTCCAGGTCTTCTACACCCGGGACGCCAGCCAGGAAACCGACGTCTGGGATTGGACGCCCCCCTCCTCCGGCGGCAGCTCCGGCGGCGCATCCTCTGGGAAGCCCGCCCAGCCGGTCACGCCCGTCCAGCCGGAGCAGCCGGGACAGACCGAAAAACCCGCCGTCTCCATCACCCTGACCCCCATAGAAAACCCGCCCGTCTACGCCGACACCGCCGCCCACTGGGCAGAAAACGCCATCGCCTTCGTCTCGGATCATGCCCTCTTCCAGGGCGTCGCCCCGGACCGCTTCGCCCCGGACGTCCCCATGACCCGGGGGATGCTCTCCACCGTCCTCCACCGCCTCAGCGGCGCCCCGGACAGCGGCAGCATCCCCTTCGCCGACGTGTCCGCGAATGCCTGGCACGCCCCCGGCATCGCCTGGGCCAGTGAACTGGGCATCGTCACCGGCTACAGCCCGGACACTTTCGGGCCCAACGTCCCCCTCACCCGGGAACAGCTGGCGGTGATGCTCTGCCGCTACGCCAAGCTCTTAAACCTAGACACCACCGCCCCCGACGGGCAGCTGAGCGCCTTCGCCGACGCCTCCGACGCCTCCCCCTGGGCAGCAGACGCCCTGGCCTGGGCTGTGAAGGCTGGCCTGCTCACCGGGAAGGACGATACCACCCTGGACGCCTCCGGTCCCGCCACCCGGGCCCAGGTGGCGGCGGTCCTCCAGCGTCTGGTAAGCCTCACCGGTCAGACGTAAGCCGGAAAAACCACCAACGAACACCACCCATCACACCATGCCATCCCAGAAAGGAGAGCAACATGAATCTTTGTCAGAAAACCCGGGCCCTCTGCGCCCTCCTGCTGTGCGCCCTGCTCCTGTCCGCCTGCGGACAGGACGCCGCCCCCGCCGACACCGCGTCCAACCTCACCTGCACCCTCTCCATCTCCTGCACCGCCGTCCTGGATCAACTCCCCCCGGAGAAGGCCGGCCTCCTCCCGGAGGACGGTTGGATCCTGCCCGCCACCACCGTCTCCTTCACCGAGGGCGAGACGGCCTTCGACCTCCTCCAGCGCTTCTGCCGGGAGCAGGAGATCCATCTGGAGTTCGACCAGGCCCCCGGCATGGACAGCGCCTACATCCAGGGCATCGGCAATCTCTACGAGTTCGACTGCGGCGACCGCTCCGGCTGGACTTACTACCTCAACGGCGAATCCCCCAACTACGGCTGCAGCGAGGCCGTCCTCCAGGACGGGGACACCGTGGCCTGGGAATACCTCATCTTCTAAGCTCCCCCTTGACCCGCTCTGGAAAGGAGACCCCGCCTATGCCCCGCGACACCTTCTCCGGCTATCACCCCCTGGTGAACTTCCTCTTCTTCGCCCTGGTGCTGCTTCTGACCATGTGCCTGCTGCACCCGGTGAGCCTGGGGATCTCCCTGCTGTGCGCCCTGGCTTACTGCTTCCGCCTCACCCGGAAGCGGACGGTGCTCTGGCTGCTGCCCACGGCGGCCCTGGCGGCGCTGCTCAACCCCTTGTTCAACCATCGGGGGGCCACCATCCTCACCTACCTCCCCTCCGGCAACCCTCTGACCTTGGAGAGCATCCTCTACGGTCTGGCGGCGGGAGGGATGCTGGCGGCGGTGCTGGCGTGGTTCGCCTGCTGCACCGTGGTGCTCAGCGCGGACAAGTTCCTCTTCCTCTTCGGACGCGTCGCCCCGGCCCTGTCCCTGCTGCTGTCCATGACCTTGGGCTTCGTACCGAAATTCCAGCGGCGGCTGCGTACTGTGCTGGAGGCCCAGCAGGCCCTGGGCCAGGACCTGCGCCAGGGAGGACCGGTCCGCCGGCTCCGGCGGGGGCTCTCCCTGCTCTCCATCCTTTTGACCTGGTCCCTGGAGGACGCCGTCCAGACCGCCGACAGCATGAAGAGCCGGGGCTACGGTCTCCCGGGGCGCAGCGCCTACACCCCCTACCGCCTGGAGCGCCGGGACCGGCGGGTCCTGCTGTGGTTCAGCCTCTGCGCCGCTGTGCTCCTGCTGGCCTGGGCAGGCGGGGTCCTGTCCTGGCACTATTTCCCCCAGGTGGACGGCGCCCTCTCCCCCTGGACCGCCCTGGCCCAGGGGGCCTGCCTGGCCCTGTGCGCCACCCCCCTGGTGCTGGACCATCTCGCCCGCCGGGCCTATGCCCGTTCCCTTCAAGCCCTCTCTGGAAAGGAAGGATCATGACCCCCTTACTCTCCCTGCAAGACCTCCGCTTCACCTACCCCGGCGCCTCCGCCCCCTCCCTGGACGGGATCTCCCTCACCGTATCCCCCGGGGAGTTCCTGGTCCTGTGGGGGCCTTCGGGGTCTGGGAAGAGCACCCTTCTGCGCCACCTCAAGCCTGCCCTGTCCCCCGCCGGGACGCGCAGCGGCAGCGTCCTCTTCCAGGGACAGCCCATAGAAACCCTGGACCCCCGGGCCCAGGCCCAGCGCATCGGCTTCGTCCACCAGGACCCGGAGAGCCAGCTGGTCACCGACAAGGTCTGGCACGAGCTGGCCTTCGGTCTGGAAAGCCTGGGCTATGACAGCGCCGTGATCCGCCGCCGCACCGCGGAGACCGCGGACTTTTTCGGCATCCAATCCTGGTTCCACCGCCCTGTGGCGCAGCTGTCCGGGGGACAGAAGCAGCTTTTGAATCTGGCCTCTGTCCTCGCCATGGGTCCGGAGTTGCTGGTGCTGGACGAGCCCACCAGCCAGTTGGACCCCATCGCCGCCGGGGAGCTGCTGGCCGTCCTGGGCCGGATCAACCGGGAGCTGGGGGTCACCGTCCTGCTGACGGAGCACCGTCTGGAAGAGGCCCTGCCCCTGGCCCAGCGCATGGTCCTCCTGGACCAGGGACGCCTTCGCTTCCAAGGTCCCCCCAAGGAAGCCGCCCTCCGGGCGGCGGGAGAGGAGACCCTGGCCGCCCTGCCCGCGCCCATGCGGGTCTGGGCCGCGACGCAGGCCCCCCCGCCCTGTCCCGTCACCGTGGGGGAGGGGCGGCAGTGGCTGCACCAGCGCGGCGCCGAAACGCCCTTGCTGCCCCTGCCCCCGGAGCCGGAACCGCCCCCCCTGGGAGAAACTATCCTGGAGGCCCGGGAGGTCTGGTTCCGCTACGAGGCAGAGGCCCCCGACGTGGTCCGGGGCCTGTCCCTGCACCTGCGCCGGGGGGAGTTCCTGGCCCTGCTGGGGGGCAACGGCACGGGGAAATCCACCAGCCTAAAACTGCTGGCGGGGCTGGCGGTGCCCTATCGGGGAGAAATCCGCCGTCTGGGCCGGACCCTTTTCCTGCCCCAGGACCCCCAAGCCCTTTTTGTCAAAAAGTCCGTCCGGGAAGATTTATATGCCCGCTTAGAGGACGTGCCCAAAGAAGCGCGGGAAACCCGGCTGGCCCAGGTGCTCCGCCTGTGCCGCTTGGAACCCCTCCTGGACCGCCACCCCTACGACCTCTCCGGAGGGGAACAGCAGCGCGCCGCCCTGGCCCAGGTGCTCCTGCTGGAGCCAGAGGTCCTCCTCCTGGACGAGCCCACCAAGGGCCTGGACGCCTCCTTCAAGGAAGCGTTGGCCGGGATATTGACCGCCCTGCTGCGGCGGGGGACGGCGGTGCTCATGGTCAGCCATGACGTGGAGTTCTGTGCCCGTCATGCCCATCGCTGCGCCCTCTTCTTCGACGGCAGCATCGCGGCATCCGACCCGCCCCGGGCCTTTTTCTCCGGCAACCATTTTTACACCACCGCCGCCAACCGCATGGCCCGCACCCTCCTGCCTCAGGCGGTGACCGCCGAGGACCTGATCCTCGCCTGCGGCGGGACCTTGCCGCCTGGTCCGGAGATGGAATCGGCAGAGCTTCCACCCCTGCCCACCGCGCCAGCGCCAAAAGCAGCCGCTCCCCCGCCGCCCAAAAAAGGGATGACCTGGGGGCGGGGCGGGGCGGCGGGACTGGTCCTGCTGCTGATCCCCCTGACCCTCTTTCTGGGCCACGCCTATCTGGGGGAGCGGAAATACTACTTCCTCTCCCTGCTCCTCCTTCTGGAAGGGATGCTCCCCTTCTTCCTCCTCTTTGAGGGCCGCAGGCCCCGGGCCCGGGAGCTGGTCCTCCTGGCATCCCTCTGCGCTCTGGGGGTGGCGGGACGGGCGGCGTTTTTCATGCTGCCCCAGTGCAAGCCCGTCATGGCCCTGACCATCCTCTCGGGGGCGGCTTTCGGCGGGGAGACCGGCTTTCTGGTGGGTTCCGTGACCATGCTGGCCTCCAACGCCCTCTTCGGTCAGGGACCCATGACCCCTTGGCAGATGTTCGCCATGGGGCTGACCGGATTTTTCGCCGGGTTCCTCTTCCGAAAGGGCCTGCTCCGGCGGAGCCGGGGGGCACTGGCCGTCTATGGCATCCTGGCGGCGCTGCTGCTCTACGGCGCGCCCCTGAACATCGCCTCCGCCCTGCTGTGGTTGGACGAGGTCAACGGGAAGATCCTGCTGGGCTACTGCCTCACGGGTCTGCCCATGGACGCCGTCCAAGCCGCCGCCACCTGTTTCTTTCTCTGGTTCGGCGCGGAGCCGTTTTTGGAGAAACTGGAACGCATCCAGATCAAATATGGGCTGCTGGCATGACCGCCGGCAGCTCTTTTTGCAACATCCGCCCCAGGCTGACAAAAATCCCGCCCTCCGGCTTGACAATCTCCCCCGGAGCGGGTGTGAATGACTGAAGATCTGACAGGAGAGGAAGATACCTCCTTCATTTAGTTGACGAATTGTCCCTTTTGCAAGGATTCCGACAAAAAAATAGAAATTCCCTTTTGTATGCAATTTTTTATGCAATTTACCCTTGTTTTCTGTCCCGTTTTCCTGTAAAGTAGAGAGCAAATCGTAATTAGGAGTGAGAGAAAATGGATTCCAACAAACGCGGACAGTGGGGGAGCAATCTCGGCTTCCTCCTGGCCTCCGTCGGCTCGGCCATCGGCCTGGGCAACCTCTGGGCCTTCCCCTACAAGATGGGCAAGAGCGGCGGCTTCGCCTTCCTTGCCCTCTATCTTGTGCTGGTGGTCCTGGTGGGTATCGTGCTGATGCTGGGCGAGTTCGCCCTGGGCCGTCACACCGGCCACGGCGCCGGCGGCGCTTACGCTGCCTTGGCCAAGAAGTACAGCTTCGTGGGATGGATGGCGGTCATCTCGCCCTTCCTCATCTTGGGCTTCTACTGCGTGCTGGGCGGCATGGTGCTGCGCTACTGCCTGGGCTTCCTGGTGCAGATCTTCGGCGTGGACGGCTTCGCCGGACAGGGCAGCTCCTTCTTCGGCTGGCTGCTCTACAGCCCCGGCAGTATGCTCATCTTCCTGGCCATCTTCCTGGCCATCACCATGTTCATCGTCATGGGCGGCATCAAGGGCGGCATTGAGCGCTTCAGCAAGACCGTCATGCCTGCTCTGGCCGTGATCCTGGTGGTCATCATCGTCTTCGTGGCCCTGCAGCCCGGTGCCATCGAGGGCTACAAGTTCATGTTCCTGCCCAACCCGGAGGTCCTCTCTACCCCCGGAGACTTCTTTGAAGTGCTCAAGACCGCTTCCGGTCAGATGTTCTTCTCCCTGTCCGTGGGCATGGGCATCAACATCACCTTCGGTTCCTACCTGAGCAAGGACCGCAGCCTCCAGCGCAACGCCGTCATCGTCCCGGTGGCGGACACCGTATTCGCTCTGCTGGCCGGCATGATGATCCTCCCCGCCTGCGCCGCCTTCGGCGTGGACTACGCCCAGGGCCCTGGCCTGCTCTTTGCCTCCATGCAGAAGGTCTTCCTGGACGGCATGGGCGGGATGGCCGGCAACGTCATCGGCTTCCTGTTCTACTTCCTGGTGTTCATCGCGGCCGTTACTTCCTCCATTGCTTTGCTGGAAGTCTGCACCGCCTTCATCGTGGACAAGCAGCTGGACAAGGGACAGGAGCCCAAGCGGCGTACTGTGACGGGCATCTTCGGCATCCTGGTCTTCCTCATCGCCATCCCCGTCTCCCTGGACGCTCTGGGCAGCGGCGATGCGGCCATCAAGGCTCCCTTCGAGCTGATGGGGCTCAGCGAAGCCTCCGCCATGTGGAACGACTGTTGGCTGGACTTCTATGACATGATCACAGAGGGTCTGCTGATGCCCATCGGCGCATTGTTCATGAGCATCATCCTGGGCTGGCTGCTGCCGAAGCTGGTCAAGGAGGAGTGTCAGGCCAGCGGACACAAGTTCAAGGGCGAGACCTATTTCAAGGTCTGCTTCCGTATTGTGGTTCCTGCTGTCATGCTCCTGGTGCTTGGCACGCAGATCAAGTCCTTCTTCTTCTAAGCGGGCGCTCAAAATCCTAGTATTTTCCAAATCCCCGCCCCGATCTCACAAAAAAAGTGAAATCGGGGCGGGAAAAGGGAAAATAATGCTTGCATTTTCCCGCGAGATGTGCTATTATAAACCAGTCGCCAAGAGCGATACGCGGTAGTAGCTCAGTTGGATAGAGTGACTGGCTACGAACCAGTAGGTCGGGGGTTCGAGTCCCTCCTACCGTACCAGCCTGTGTTGATGAAAAAGATGCAGGGGAAAAA
>JAAWAE010000001.1 GCA_022792035.1 Ruminiclostridium sp.
CGCTGAGAAGATCAAGGTCATCAAGGCTGTGCGTGAGATCACCGGCCTGGGTCTGGCTGACGCCAAGGCTCTGGTTGAGGCTGCTCCTAAGGCCATCAAGGAAGGCGTGTCCAAGGACGACGCCGAGGCTCTGAAGAAGCAGCTGGAAGAGGTCGGCGCAAAGGTCGAGCTGAAGTAAGATTGCGAATCAGAGGATTCTATCTATGGATAAAAAGCGCGTTGCGGGTGAGCCTGCAACGCGCTTTTTCTACTTTTCCCAGAGGCGGGTGCCCAGTTGTTTTGTGGGATGAATGCCGAATGCAGCCCAGATACGGAAGAAGACCGACACGGAAAGGCGTTTCGGCATTTCCCCGGCCTCGATACGGTTGAGGGTTTTGACGCTGATTCTTAATAGCTTAGCCATTTTTGTTTTGCTGAGCTGATGGGTCTGCCTGAGCCAGAGGATGTTGTGGGAAAAGTTTTCCCAGTCTCCGCCTGTTGACGTTGAACGCATGATGATATGCTCTCCTTTGCATGATTCGCTGCACACTTCCTAAATGCTGGTTTGCAGTTAAGTGATTATACAACAATTGGAATCCATTGCGGTGATTTTACACCTATCAGGTGTAAAGGAACTTGTGTAGTGATCACCCGCTGGAACCAAAGTGGGTGTTTCGGCAGACGAAAACCGGAAGAGCACTAAAACTCTCCCGGTTGATCTTTCAGCATAGGCTGCAAGCGCATGAGCAGGTCCACTTTGTTGTTGACCTCGAACTTCTTATAGATGTTGGCGATATGGGTGCGTACCGTATAAATACTGATGTGCAGCTCTTCGGCAATCTGCTCGTTTTTCATCCCGGAGGAGAGATAGTAGACGATGCGCCGCTCCTGCTGGGTCAGGGCGTTATAGGGGTGGTTCCGGCTCTTGGGCAGCTGCTTGGTCTGGCAGGTGATGAGCATCAGGTGCCAGGTCTGGATGAGCCCCGCCGCCCCGGTGGAGAGGAAGGAAGTGTGATAGAAGGTGATGTCCCCGGTGAGGGAGGTCAGGGTCTGGCTGCTGCCGCCCTGGGTGCTGAGCCGGTCGCTGACCTCGTTGATCATGGTCTGGATCTCTCGGAATTGCGCGTCCCCCTGATAATTGCTGCGCAGGAAATGCCCCTGGCTGTGGCGGTACTGCTCCCAGAAGATCTGGCTGATCTCCTTGGCGGCGTTGTTGGCCTGGAGGACGGTCATGTCCTGGTTGAGGATGACGGCCCCCAGTTTGATGTCCTGATAGAAGAGGGTGAAGCTGTCATGGAAGCGGGCCTCGCCGCTGTGGTGGAGATAGGTTTGATAATTGGCCTCCACCAGCTCGGAGAGGTAGATCAGCAGGGACCGCTCTTCCTCCTGAAACGGCCCCTCCTCCTTGGAGCGGAAAAGGCCCAAGGAGCCGATGACCCGTTCCCCGGCGTAGAAGTACAGCACGGCCTGGTAGTCCATGCCCTCCTCGGCCAGATGGGCGCCGAAGGGGGTGAGGAGGAAGTCATCATATTCCATGAGGTCCTGGGTGAAGACCACCCGCTGGCCCTTGAGGTGGGAGGGGAGACGGGCATAGCGGAAGGCGTCCTCCCGATGGAGGCGGTCCTTGTAGTTGTACATGAGGCCGTAGCGGATGCCGTAGGTGACGTAGTTGCTCAGTGTGCCGGTGCGCCGGGGCTGCCCTCCGGGGGAGAGGGCGCTGCCGCAGGGGAAGAAGATGGAGCGGCGGAAGGTGAAGTATTTGTCAAAGAGGGAGAGGACTTTTTTGGGGAAGTTCTCGCTGTCCCGGGCCAGCTCCAGGGAGAAGCCCAGGGCGGCGTCGAAAAATTTTTCGGGGATTCTGCGCATGGCGGACGATGCCCTCCGTTTCATTGGGGATGGTCTCTGCCGCGAAAAAAGGCGGCAGGGGATGAATCTGAAGCTATTATACATAATTCGTATGAGAAATTCAAGGAATTACCCTGCAAAAACATCAGCTTTTTTTCGGTTCAATACTCTATCTTCCCTTGACAGGGGAACATTTTGGTGTATAATATAATCACCCAAAAGTTTGAATCAGTCCATTTTAGTATAAAATGAACAAATATAAGTACAGGAGGATATCTCATCATGCAAACGAGAGAGGTAGTCATCGTCAGCGCTTGCCGTACTGCCATCGGCAAGTTCCAGGGTCAGTTTAAGGACGTTTCCGCCAGAGAACTGGCCATCACCGCAGGAAAGGAAGCCATCAAGCGCGCCGGCATCGACATCAACCTGATCGACGAGTGCGTCATGGGCGAATGCTATCCCGGGATGCAGGGTTCCCTGCCCGCCCGCCAGGTGTCCATGCGCATCGGCCTGCCCATCGAGAGCGGCGCCGTCACCGTCAACCAGAACTGCGCCTCCGGCCTGCGGGCCATGGAGATCGCCTGCCAGAACGTCATTCTGGGCAAGACCGACATCGGTCTGGTCATCGGCGTGGAGAACATGACCCAGGCTCCCTTCATGCTCCCCAAGGCCCGTATGGGCTACCGCATGGGCGGCATCCCCACCGAGGGCGGAGCAGAGCTCTTTGACAGCCTGATCCACGATGCCCTGTATGATGCCCTGGTCCCCGGCCACATGGGCGTCACCGCCGACAACGTGGCAAAGCTGTGCAACGTCACCCGTCAGGAGTGCGACGAGCTGGCCGTGATCAGCCACAACCGCGCCTGCGCCGCCATCGACGGCGGCAAGTTCAAGGACGAGATCGTGCCTGTCGTGGTTCACAACAAGAAGAAGGGTGACATCATCCTGGATACCGACGAGCATCCCATCCGCAACTGCAGCTATGACACCATCTCCAAGATGAAGGCCGTCTTCACCCCCGACGGTGTCACCACCGCCGCCAACGCCTCCGGCATCAACGACGCCGCCGCCGCAGCCATCATCATGTCTGTGGAAAAGGCCAAGGAGCTGGGTCTCAAGCCCATGGCCAAGTACATCAACAGCTGCTCCGCCGGCGTGGAGCCCAAGTACATGGGCATCGGTCCTGCCTTTGCCATCCCCAAGTGCCTCAAGGGCGCGGGCATGACCTTCTCCGACGTGGATTACTGGGAGATCAACGAGGCCTTTGCCGCCCAGTTCCTGGGCGCCGGCCGCAAGCTGAAGGAGAACCACGGCTGGACTGTGGATCTGGAGCGCACCAACGTCAACGGCTCCGGCATCTCCCTGGGCCACCCCATCGGCTGCACCGGTATGCGGATTCTGGTGACCATGCTCTACGAGATGCAGCGTCAGGGCACCACCATCGGCGGCACTTCTATGTGCGTCGGCGGCGGCCCCTCCATGGCTTCCCTGTGGACCCTGGACTGCGGTTTCTAAGATTGACAAGTTTGATAGAAAGGCCCCCGGCACTGCGCCGGGGGCTTTTCTTGTAGTTTTTGATTTACAAGAGGGGGAAAGCTGGTATAATGGAGGGGATGAGGAGGGGGGATTCTATGGAGGATTTGATGGGCGTGACAGTGGACCTGCTCCCCGATCATGAACTGGAGGAGCAGGATGGGGTCGACCTTGACCGGGTGCTGTATGATTTGGACTGCCAGTTGGAATGGCTGTCCAGCCAGGCAGACACCCTGGATTATCTGCTGTCCATTTCCTCCGGGCTTTTGTGCGGGGCGCTGGATGTGCTGTGGACCGGTATGTTCAGCCTGGAAAGAGGACGCGGGTTTGCAAGCGATGCAGTGGACGGATTCGTTCAAAAAACGGCCCGGCTGCTTGGCTGTGAGGCGGACGGCATGAAGTCCGCGGTCCGCTTTTTGGAGAGGCGCTTTCCCATCCCCAGCGACGGGAACACAGGGGATTTTGGCGGGGGATCGCAGCATCATTTGCGTGACTTCGCCCATCACCCCACCCTGGCCGGGTTGGCGTTTTCCCTGCTGACGCAGTTCAGCGGCAAGGCATACGGGACAGACCAGGAGGGGAAGTTCCGGGTGGTGGATGTCCCGGAGAAGAGCCGGATCTTCTTGGGAAAGGACACCCCCACCAAAATACTCTATGGGACCCTGATATGGATGGGTCATTTGGTGAGTGACGTTGCCGGGTCAAGCGGTTGTGCCGGAGAGAGCGGGGGGACAGGGCTTCCCGGACCGATCCTGGCGCTGGCAAAGGAACTGTCTGTCCTTCCCCTGGTTCGGGATCTCCAGGTGGGGGAAAATAGCCTGTCTGTGTTTTTGCTAAAACTGTTCGACGGCACGCTGCTGGCAAGGCAGGGTCCGTCCGGTGCGATCCAAAAAGACGGGCGCTTTGACTTGCGGGGAGAGCTCGGCGTTGGTGCGGAACAGGGACGGCAGGCGCTCCCGGTCCTTGCAAACGAGTGTATTGTGCGGGTGTTTTATTGGATCCGTCATCTTGCCATGGAGGTACGCGAAAAGGAGATTCATTCCCTGGATGAGATGAAGCAGATCCCCTGGGAGTCGGTGAGACCGGTGGGCAATCCCACCGTGGACCGGATGCTTGTCATCGCGGCGGGGGTTTTCACCACGGTGGATGTCGGGGAAGCGATCCTGGCCCAGGGTGGGCGATGCTGGGTGGCGGTCAACTATGCCGGCGTTGGCCGGTTTGCCCTTGCCATCCGGCAGGACGTTGCGTGGTGTTTGAAGGCTCGGGACCTCCAGCGGATCAAGGCGATGTATGAGGAGATCAAACGGTTTGCCTTTATGCGGGAGGATGGACGACGGTATGAGAGGATTGGAAGTGACTGGATGGATACGAACAAATTTGGCCTGACGGCTGCGCAGACGGAGCTTCTATACAATGTTGAATATTATAAGGTACACAACGACATTCAGCGCACGAAACTGCCCATACAGCGCGGCAGGGTGGAGACCTTGAAGCAGGCGTGGCTGGATGAGTGGAAGGAGTACATGACAAAGGGGTTTTCGGGATTCCTCCAGGTAGAGGACGCGGAACTGCATTGGTACAGTGAGGAGGAGCTGCATCAGAGGATTGCGGAGCATGACCCCAGCGGTCTATGGTTTCGCCTGATTTTGCTGGAGGGTATGCTCTTTGAGCCGTATTACCCCCTCAGCCTGGAAAAGGATAAGCGGGGCGTTGATGTACCCAGCAAGAAATACAAGGACCTTCAAAATCCTGTGTTTGGCTACCAAAAGGAGGACGGGGACCGATACCTGGAGCTGTTCTTTGCCAAGCGGCATCACCAGGAGGGCTACATCAAGCGGCTGAGAAGATGCTATGACAAGGTGTTTCGTGAGCTGAATGAAGTCCTCAAGACCGTTGTGGCATCGCTCTCGATCACAGCGGTGATTGCCATTGCAGCCGTTGCCACAGCGGGTGCCTTTGCACCGGCGATTGCCGTTGCCCTGGTGGGGTCCAACTTTGCGGGACTCAGCGGGGCGGCGTTAACGAGTGCCTGCCTGGCGTATCTGGGCGGCGGCGCCGTTGCGGTGGGCGGACTGGGAATGGCTGGCGGAACGATTGCGGTTGTTGGCGGCGGCGCAGTCCTGGGCCTGGGCGTGGGCGCTGGGGTCGGCGGTGCTGTGGGAGCAGCGGGCTTGGCCGGGAAGAAAACCACGATCCTGCAATCGGCGAAACTCATCGTTTCCATGCGGGAGATCTTCCTCAACGATGAGCATGACCTTGCCTATTCCAACTACGTTTATGAGGAATACGTCAAAAACATAGAGGAAATCGAAAAAGGACTGGTGGAGCTGCATCTGAAAGCCGATGTGGCAAGGGGAGAGGAAAAGAAGCAGCTCAAGGATAAAATCAAAAAGGCGGAAGAGACGGTCGAGGCCATGAAGACAGCTCGGAAGAGTATGGACAAGTTTGTTCGCGCATTTGAAGCGGGTATGAACGCTGCGCGGGATTGATGCGCGGTGAGACAACCGCAGGAAACAAGAGGAGGATACCACCCATGGAAGATAGTATGTGGCTAGAGATCATATTGGACGCCAAAGCGGAGGAACTGGACGCCATCTGCGCCCGCCTGATCGCCAACGGCGTCCCCGGCCTGGTGACGGAGGAAGAGGGGGAGTTTCAGAAATTCCTGGAAGAGAACCGCCAATATTGGGACTATGTGGACGATGAGCTGCTGGAGCAGATGAAGGGCGTATCTCGGGTCAAGCTCTACGTCACCGACGACGCCGACGGCCAGAAGCAGCTGGCGCAGTACCTGGAGGGGATTGACCGGCCCTACACCTCTCTGCGCCTGCGGGAATACGACTGGGCCCACAGCTGGCAGAAATATTACCGCCCCCTGACCATCGGCAAGCGGCTGTACATCGTCCCGGCGTGGGAACGGGAGACATCCCCGGCACCGGAGGGGCGGAGCCGTCTCTTGATGAACCCCGGCCTCACCTTCGGCACTGGTTCCCATGCCTCCACGCAGCTGTGCTTGGAGGGCGTAGAGGACTATGTGGTCCCCGGAAAACCGGTCCTGGACCTGGGCTGCGGCAGCGGTATTTTGGCGGTGGCGGCCCTGGCTCTGGGGGCCAGCCATGCCACAGGGGTGGACATCGACCCCAAGGCCGTGGACGTGGCCTACGAGAACGCCGCCCTCAACGGCCTGGGCCGGGATCGCTGCCGTTTCCTGGCGGGGAACGTCCTTGGGGACACGTCTCTGGTCACGGAGCTTTCGGCGGTTCAGGCCCCCCTGGTGCTGGCCAATATCGTGGCGGATGTGATCATCCCCTTGGCGCCTCTGGTCCCGAAACTCCTGGCAGCGGACGGGACCTTCCTGTGTTCGGGGATCATCGACCAGCGGGGGGATGAGGTGGCCGCGGCGTTGGAGCGCAGCGGCCTGCGCATCCTCCGCCGGCTGGAGAAGAATGGATGGGTGGCCCTGGCGGCAACACGATGAAGGCGGGGGTTGAGCCCGCTGAATAGAAAATAGGCCGCTGTCCACCCCTTTCTCGGGGAGAACAGCGGCCTGTTTTTGTGGCAGTCTGTGGTGAACGGCGCGAAGGTCCTTACTGCGCCAATTTGTAAAGGATATACTGATTGAGACTGACGCCGTCGTCCTTGGCCTCCTGGCTCAGGCGCCGGTGGAGGCTGCGGGGGATGCGGATATTCAGCTTTCCGCTGTAGTCCCCGACGTTTTTTTGGAATTCCTCCAGGGTGATGGTGGAACCGTCGTTGATTTCCTGGGCTTCGGCGAGCATAGCCAGGTCCAGTTCGTCGGGTTCTTCTTCCGGCAGGGTGTCGAGCTTGTAGCGGAATAGATCCGGTGTTCCTTTCAGCTTGACGATGTTACCGCTGAAGGGGGCTTCATCGAAGTGTTTGAGCTGCTCCAAGGCGCGATATAGCTTCGCGCGGGTCGCTTTGTCCACAGAAGCGAGATATTTTTTGGGCTGTTTTTCTAATTGTATAATCACAATGACCACCCCTTATGAACATAGTACCATATATACTCCCGCATTTCAAGAAAAAGTTATCCGATTCCAGTGTTGCCTCTAAGCCAAAAGCACCCGCTTCCTTTGCGGAGGGTGGGTGCTTCCTTATGCTCAAAAGATTCCGGTATCAAGCAGGCGCTTGTGGCAAATGCCGCCCTTAGATTGACAAGTCACCGCAATTTGTTATAATGGTACCATCCCCATTCAGGGGAAAATCAAAGAAACTGAGGATCGAATCGCTATGAAGATCATGGCCATAGATTATGGCGACAGCCGCACCGGCGTTGCCCTCTCCGACATCACCGGATTCCTGACCGGACAGACGTTCCTGATCAAAAGCCGCAGCCAGGACGTGGTGGTGGAGCGCCTGCTGGCCCTGGCCAAAGAGCAGGGGGCCGAGGAGCTGGTCTTGGGACATCCGGTGAATATGGACGGCTCCGTGGGCGTCCGGGCCGAAAAATGTGAGGAGCTGGCCCGCCGCCTGGAAGCGGAAGGAGAGCTGCCCGTGGTCCTCTGGGACGAGCGGCGCACCACCGTGGATGCCCACCGTATTTTGGGAGAGCAGGGCATCCGCAGCATCCACCGCAAGGATAAGATCGACGCCGTGGCGGCCAGTTTGATCCTGGAAGGTTATTTGGACCGGAAACGGTACCAGCGAGAACAGGAGGCAAAGGCATGAAACAAGAGCAGCGCACCCTGCAATTTCACATCCACTGCGCCCCCGGCGACGTGGGACGCTACTGTATCCTGCCCGGAGATCCCGGACGCTGTGCATCCATCGCCGCTTACTTCGACAATCCCAAGCAAATCGCCTACAATCGGGAGTTCAACCTCTACACCGGCACCCTGCTGGGGGAACCCGTCAGCGTCTGCTCCACCGGCATCGGCGGCCCCTCCGCCGCCATCGCCATGGAGGAACTGTACGCCTGCGGAGCGGACACCTTCGTGCGCACCGGGACCTGCGGCGGCATCGCCCTGGACGTCCAGAGCGGCGACCTGGTGATCGCCACCGGAGCCGTGCGCCAGGAGGGCACCAGCCGGGAATACGCCCCCCTGGAGTTCCCCGCCGTACCGGACTACGAGGTGCTCAGCGCCCTGGTGGACGCCGCCCGTGCCATGGGCGGGCCATGGCACGCCGGGGTGGTGCAGTGCAAGGATTCCTTCTACGGCCAGCACTCCCCCCACCGGATGCCCGTATCCTACGAGCTGGAGAACAAGTGGGAGGCTTGGAAGCGCCTGGGGGTCCTGGCCAGTGAGATGGAATCCGCCGCCCTCTTCACCGTGGCCGCCGCCCTGGGGGCGCGCTGCGGCTCCGCCTTCCACGTCATCTGGAACCAGGAGCGGGAAAAGGCCGGCCTGGACCAAAAAGAATCCGAGGACGTGGAGCGTTCCGTCCGACTGAGCGTTGAGGCCGTAAAATGCCTCATCCAGCGGGACCGGGAGGCAAAGGCATGAGCGCCGGGAAGATACACTCGTGCATCGACTGCGCCGTCACCCGCTGCGATGCCCACCACAGCCAGCGCCCCTATCCTGCCTTCTGCCCCAGCCAAGCCCTGGAGAAAGATCGGCGTGAAGCCGCACTGGCCCAGTACCAGAACGACCCCGAGGACCAAAAGCTGGCCCAAGCGGCGGCAGGGGTGGAGGCCGACGGCTATCGGAAGTGGCCCCGGGTTCAGGAAACCATCGTCTTTGCCCAACGCATGGGCTATCATAAGATCGGCATCGCCACCTGCGTGGGCCTGATCCGGGAGAGCCGGACCTTAGCAAAAATCTTGCGAGCCCACGGCTTTGCAGTCTACGGTGTAGGATGCAAAGTAGGGGAGCTGCCCAAAAACGACCTGGGCATCCCACCCGAACACCACGGCCCCGGAGACATCGCCTGCAATCCTATCCTGCAAGCGGAGCTGCTGAACGAGGCCGGAACAGAACTAAACATCGTCATGGGCCTGTGCGTAGGCCATGACAGCCTCTTTTATAAACACGCCAAAGGCATCACCACCACCCTGGTCACCAAAGACCGGGTGACAGGCCACAATCCCGCCGCCGTCCTCTACAACGCCGAGAGCTACTACAGCGACCTGCAAACACCCTGAGGGGGATTTTTTCCCCGCTTCCCGCATAAGGTTTCCTCAAAGGAACGCAGACAGGGGGGAAGGGGATGGAAGGGAGATTTCCGGTGGAGAAGGGTCATCTGACCTGCCAGCGCCAGGGGGAACGGGTCCGGCTGTGCTTGGCGGTGCCCGGAAAAGGGTTGTGCCGGGGAAAACTCCTGGGAGAGCGGGGCTCCCTGGACCTGGGCCCGCTGATCCCCCAAGGGGAGTGCCTGTGCCTGGAACGCAGCTTCCTGGTAAGCACATTGGAAAAACAAGGGTGCTGGCCCATCACCGGAGCACAACTGGTGCGCCCCCCCAAAAACCCCGCCGCCTCCGCCCCCAAAGGATGGTCCCGAGAACTGGGAGCGGAGCTGCTCTTCCAAGACCCCCTCCTAGCCCAAACGATACAAAACGCCCCCCGCCCATTGGTCCGGCCCCGCCCCGAAGGATTCCAGCTGGCCTGGCCCTGGAACGCAGAGGAGCCCTTCCCCCTGCCGCCGCTGTTCTGCTTTGCCCATGTGCAGTCCTTGGGCGGACAGCCTTACTTGGTGTTCCACTTCCACCCGGGGGGGAGGCCGGGATAAAGCTTTCGTCCACCTTTCTCGAAAGGTGGCGGGTCCAGGGCGGAGCCCTGGCGGGGGACAGGGGCAGAGCCCCCCGTAACAAGGTTGAGGGCTCCCAATTTCAAATCGGAGACACAGACTATGGATTACTTTCACCTATCCCAGGAGCGGGAAGACCTGCTGAACATGAGCAGTCTCGCCCTGGCCTATTTGGGCGACGCCGTCTTTGAAGTGATGGTGCGGGGCTGGCTCTGCCTCCACGGTAAACTCACGCCGGGGAAGCTGCACCGCGCAGCCCTTGCCTACGTGGCCGCCCCCAAACAAGCAGCCATGACCCAAAAGCTCCTCCCCCTGCTGAGCGAGGAGGAGCTGCGCATATTCAAACGAGGACGCAACGCCAGCCCCCACTCCCTGCCCAAAGCCGCCACCCGCCAGGAATACCAGACCGCCACGGCCCTGGAATCCCTCTTCGGCTGGCTCTACCTCCAGGGAGAAACGGAGCGGCTGAACTGCCTCTTCGAGACCATGATGGAAGGAGCGTGAGCCCATGCCGATGGACGCCCTGTGCCTTGCCGCGCTGCTGCGGGAGACGGGAGAATCCGTTGTAGGAGGCCGCATCGACAAAATCTACCAACCCAGCCGGGACGAGATCCTCCTCCAGATCCGGGGGAAGGACGGGCCCTGCCGCCTGCTTTTCTCCGCAGACCCTGCCGCCGCGCGGCTCCAGCTGACCCAGCTGCCCCGAGAGAACCCCGCCGAGCCGCCCATGTTCTGTATGCTCCTGCGCAAACACCTGACCGGAGGCCGGATCACGCAATGGAAGCAGCCGCCCATGGAACGCATCGCGGAGCTGGTGGTGGAGACCAGCAACGAAATGGGCGATAAAGTCTTTCGCCGCCTGGTCCTGGAAGCCACGGGCCGGAAGACGAACCTGCTGCTCTTGGACGAGGCGGGGCGGATCGCGGACTGCCTGCGCCGCAGCGGCGCAGACCTGACCCAGACCCGTCCCCTGCTGCCGGGGATGTTCTATACCTATCCGCCTCCTCAGGAAGGAAAAGTCTCCCCAAGAGAAACGGTGGAACCAGGAAGCTGGCCCCCAGATACCCCGGCAGACAAAGCCCTGCTGGACCATTTCATGGGCCTGTCCCCCCTGATCGCCCGGGAAGTGGCCTTTGAAGCCCTGGGCGACCCCAGCGCCCCCATAGGGGAGAACCCGGAAGCCCTGCTGAATAAACTCCAGGCCCTGCTGGATAAGCTGGACGCCGGCGACGTCCAACCTACGATGCTCCTGCGGGAGGACAAGCCGGTGGACTTTTCCTTCCGGCCCATCCTGCAATACGGCCCCGGAACGGATCTGAAACGCTTTGACAATTTCTCCGCCCTTCTGGATGCCTACTACGGCCAGCGGGAGACCCAGCGCAAGGCCCAGCAGCGGGGACGGGATTTGATCAAATCCGTCACCGCTGCCCGGGACCGGCTGAAACGAAAACTGGCTTTACAGGAAAAAGAGCTGGCGGAGACCGCCAACCGGGACCGGGACCGCATGGCGGGAGATCTTATTACCGCCAATCTCTACCGGATGGAGAAGGGAAAGAAGAGCCTGACCACCGAAAATTTTTACGACCCCGAGGGCGGGGAGATCACCATCCCCCTAGACCCGCTGAAAACGCCCCAGCAGAATGCTGCCCGCTACTATAAACGCTACACCAAAGCCAAGACCGCCCAAGAGATGCTCACCGTCCAGCTGGAGAAGGGGGGCGGAGAGCTGCGCTACCTGGAAAGCGTCCTGGACAGTTTATCCCGGGCGGAGGGGGACCGGGATCTGGAGGAGATCCGCCAGGAGCTGGTGGACACTGGCTACCTCCGCCGCCGGGCCAAGGCCAAGGAGCGGATGAAGCGTCCCAGCACGAAGCCCATGGAGTTCCGCTCCAGCGCGGGACTGCGGATCAGCGTGGGCCGGAACAACCTGCAGAACGATCAGCTCACCACCAAGCAGGCGGGGAAGGGAGACGTGTGGTTCCATACACAAAAAATCCACGGCTCCCACGTCATCCTCTGGACCGAGGGGACGCCCCCCGATGAGCAGAGCTTACAGGAGGCCGCCCAGCTGGCCGCCTGGTTCTCCCAGGGACGGGAGGGACGGAAGGTCCCGGTGGATTATACCCCGGTGAAGTTTGTGAAAAAGCCCGCCGGGGCCCGGCCGGGGATGGTCATCTATACCACCTACCAGACCGCCTATGTGGACCCGGACCCCACCCTGGCGGAACGATTGAAGGAGGGAAAGTAAATGAAACGAGGTTGTCTGCTGCTGCCGCTGCTCCTGCTGTGCCTTTCAGGCTGTGGTCGGGGCGCGGTGCTGGACGATGTACAGACGGACCTGAGCACCCTCACGGTGCCGGACTCCGTTTCCGTGGTGGCCTTGGGTGAGGCCAGCCATGGGGTGAAGGAGTACCAGGAGATGAAGGCACAGGTCTTTCAGGCGCTGGTGAAAAACAACGGCTGCCGGACGTTTATCATCGAAGGGGATTTCGGCAGCGCCCTGGCGGTGGACGAGTATATCCACGGCGGAGACGGGACCGCCCAGGAAGCCGCCGCCCAGATCGGCTTTCGCATCTACCGCACCCAGGAGATGGCGGACCTGCTCACCTGGATGCGGGAGTACAACCAGAGCGCCCCGGAAGGGGCGGACCTGCACTTCCGGGGGATGGATTTCCAGCAGGTGGACGGGAGCAAGGCGTATCTGTTCCAGGTGCTGGAGCAGGGCGCGCCGCAGCTGGGGGCGGCCTATCAGGAGCGGCTGTCCTTCCTCACCGATGACACCCTCTTTGACCAGACGCCGGAGGACTTCGCCCAGGGTAAGACGGCGGCGGAGGAGCTGCTGCAAGCTATGGATGCTGTTCAGGAGGAACTGGAACTGGCGGTGGGGGCGGAGGCCTTTGCCTACGCCCGGGAGTGTGCCAACAGTCTCCGGGCCTGCTGTGTCCTTCGCGGCGGGCCGGACCTGCAATACAACACCCTGCGGGATCAGTACATGGCGGAGAAGGTCCAGTGGTATCTGGACCAGGGGGACGGCAGTCTCCTGTTTCTCAACGGCCATAACGGGCACATCGGCAAGCACAGTACCGCCGGGTATGTCTGTCTGGGACAGCACCTCAGCGAGGAGCTGGGAGAGGCATATTTTGCCATCGGGACAGACGCCGCCGTGACCAGCTACAACGCCCAGGGCAACGACGGCAGCTTTACCGAAACCACGGTGGAGAACGAAAACGACTTGACCGCGCTGGCCCAGGAGACGGAGGAAGGACGTTACTATGTGGACTTTCGGACCGCAGGCCCGGACTGGGAGCCGCTGTGTACACAGGAGCAGACCATGAGCGCCATGAATGTGGGCTTCTCGCCCATTGCTGCCGTGAAGGCGGTGCCGGGGGAGGTCTACGACGGGATGATCGTTTTTCACACGGTCACGCCTACGACCTTTCCTGACGGGGGTGCCGCCGGGAACTCTCTCACCTAGTATAACGGAGCGGGAGGGGAAAAGGATCGTCCTGTCTGCGTTTTTTTTCTTTATTTTGTCCGTCTTCCCCGTCCTTCCCCAAAAACTGCTGTCAGGGGCATTGACAGCACCGCCGGTTTCTGCTATGATGTACCTATTATTTCATTGGAAAACAGAATCACTATCTTGAGTCTTTCCAAAGAACGACGACCGCCGGGGGTCCCGCCCCCAGCCAAGGCCATACGGACAGCCGGGTCGAATGCCGAGTTCCGCGTGATGCGGCGGCAACTTCTGTTGCCTTATTGATTGGGTGAAGAGCCCATGGGTGAAAAGCCCAAGTTTTATAAGTTGGTAACTATAAACCAGTGCCGTTGACGGCATACAAACTTGTGAAATGGTCAATAAGAGTAGTAAAAGTAAGGTTCTTGCTATATAGACTCTCTCAGCCTCTCCCCGTTCTGTCCAGGTCTTACCCCTGGGACGGCGGACGTGTCGACTTTTGCAAGCTGTATGCCTAGGGCATACAGCTTTTTTTGCGGAGGTCCGCCCATGAAGAAAATCGTAGAACTGAAAAACATCACCAAGTCCTTCGACGCCGAACCGGTCCTCAAGGGGATCGACCTGGACATTTACGACAACGAATTTTTGACCCTCCTAGGCCCCTCCGGCTGCGGGAAGACCACCCTGCTGCGCCTGATCGGCGGCTTCGACACCCCGGACGAGGGGGACGTGCTCTTTCTGGGACAGCGCATCAACGACCTGCCCCCCCACAAGCGCCATGTGAACACGGTGTTTCAAAAGTACGCCCTCTTCCCCCACCTGAACGTCTATGAGAACGTGGCCTTTCCCCTCCGGGAGCAGAAGGTGGACAAGGAAGAGATCGACCGCCGGGTGCGGGAGATGCTCTGCCTGGTGGCCCTGACGGGCTTTGAAAACCGCAGCGTCACCCGGCTCTCCGGAGGCCAGCAGCAGCGGGTGGCCATCGCCCGGGCGCTGATCGCCCACCCCCGGGTCCTGCTCCTGGACGAGCCCCTGGGGGCCTTGGACTTGAAACTGCGCAAGGATATGCAGGTGGAGCTGAAGAAGATCCAAAAACAGACGGGGATCACCTTCATCTTCGTCACCCACGACCAGGAGGAGGCCCTGTCCATGTCTGACACGGTGGTGGTCATGTCCGAGGGCAAGATCCACCAGATCGGCACCCCCGTGGACATCTACAACGAGCCTCAGAACGCCTTCGTGGCGGACTTCATCGGCGAGAGCAACATCCTCGACGGCGTGATGCTCTCGGACTACAAGGTCCGCTTCTCCGGCCAGACCTTCCAGTGCCTGGACAAGGATTTTGGAAAGAACGAGCCGGTGGACGTGGTGGTGCGTCCGGAGGACGTGGACATCGTCCCCGTGGAGCGGGGCCAGCTCACTGGCGTGGTGACCTCCGTGACCTTCATGGGGGTCCACTACGAGATCATCGTGGACGTGGGGGGCTTTAAGTGGATGATCCAGACCACGGACTTCGTGGACGTGGACGAGAAGATCGGCATCGAGCTGGAGCCCGACGCCATCCACATCATGAAGAAATCGGAATACTCGGACCTGTACGGGGACTACTCCTCCTTCTCCAACGAGCTGGAAGAACTCTCCGACGCGGAATTGGGAGAGGAGGAAGCATGAAACAGCTGACCTCGACGCCCCGGCGGCGCACCGTGGGCCTGCTGCTGGGTCCCTACAGCGTCTGGGCCGTGATTTTCATCCTGGTGCCCCTGGTCTTCGTGGCCTATTACGCCTTCACGGACGACAACTTCCGCTTCACCCTGGAGCACGTCCAGCGCTTTTTCACCGCGACGTCCAGCACCACCACAGACAGCGGGGCGGTGCGGGAAGTGCGCACCTACCTGCTGATCTTCTGGCGCTCCCTGAAGCTGGCACTGATCTCCACGGCCATCTGCCTGGCCCTGGGCTATCCCATCGCCTACATCATGGCCCGGGCGGAGCCCAAGGTCCAAAAGACGTTTATGACCATCATCATGATCCCCATGTGGATGAACTTCCTCATCCGCACCTACGCCTGGATGACCATCCTGCAGGACACCGGCATTCTGAACAATTTTCTCGCCGCCCTGCACATCGGCCGCCTCCACATCATCGGCACCGAGGCGGCGGTGGTGGTGGGGATGGTCTATGACTACTTCCCCTACATGATCCTCCCCCTCTATTCCATCATGGCGAAGATGGACGGGAAACTCCTGGAAGCCGCCCGGGACCTGGGCTGCGGCAGCTTCGGGGTCCTGCGCCGGGTGGTGTGGCCGCTGAGCCTGCCGGGGGTGATCTCCGGGGTGACCATGGTGCTCATCCCTTCCATCAGTACCTTTTATATCTCCCAAAAGCTGGGCGACGGGAAGTTCTTCCTCATCGGCGACGCCATCGAGGGGCAGTATGTGGCCAATAACCTCCACTTCGCCGCGGCCATCGCCTTCGTGCTGATGGTGGTGCTGCTGGCCTGCATGGCGGCGATGAACCTCCTGGCGGCCCGGCGGACGGAAGGAGGCGGTGTGTGATGCGTCCTGCAGCAAAAATTTATACGGCTCTGATCCTCCTCTTCCTCTTCGCCCCCATCCTGATCCTGCTGGTGTTCTCCTTCAACGCCGGGAACAGCTTATCGGTGTTCTCCGGCTTCTCCCTGCACTGGTACCAGGAGCTGTTCCGGGACGCCAACACCCTGGGGGCCTTAAAAAATACCCTGGTGCTGGCCCTGACGGCGTCCCTGCTCTCCACGGCGATGGGCACCGCCGCCGCCGTGGGCATCGACAAGCTGCGCAGCCGGTACGTCCGCTCCGCCCTGCACACGGTGACGAATATCCCCATGGTGAACCCGGATATCATCACCGGTATCTCCCTCATGCTGATGTTCGTTTTTGTGGGCCAGCTGATGGGCCGGGGGGCCAGCCTGAGCTTTGGGACCATGCTCATCGCCCATGTGACCTTCTGCCTGCCCTATGTGATCCTGCAGGTACTGCCCAAGCTCCGCCAGCTGGACCCCTCCCTCTCGGAGGCGGCCCAGGATTTGGGCTGCACCCCCCTGCGGGCCTTCTTCAAGGTGGAGCTGCCGGAGCTGATGCCGGGGGTGCTCACGGGGATGATCATGGCCTTCACCCTCTCCCTGGACGACTTTGTTATCAGCTACTTCACCGCCGGCAACGGCTTTGAAACGCTGCCCATCCGCATCTACAGCATGACCAAGAAGACGGTGACGCCGAAGATGTACGCCCTGGCTACCCTGATCTTCTTTGCCATCCTGGCCCTGCTGGTGGTGAACAACGTCATGGAAGCCAGCGGCGAGAGGGAGAACCGGCGCAAGCGCCTGTCGGACAAGGGCGCCCGCCGTCTGGCCGGCGGCGTGCTGGCGGCGGCGGCGGCCCTGATCGCGGTGACCTCCGTGGCCGGCAGCGGCGGGACCCGGGTGCTCAACGTCTACAACTGGGGGGAGTATATCTCCGACGGTTC
>JAAWAE010000011.1 GCA_022792035.1 Ruminiclostridium sp.
CCTTCCATGAACTCCTGGGTTGCGGGGAACACGCCGCCCTCGCCCTGAACAGGCTCGAACATGATAGCGCAGGTGTTGGGGGTGATAGCGTCGGCGAAAGCCTGAACGTTGTTGTACTCGGCATACTTAAAGCCGACGGGCAGGGTACCGAAACCAACCTGGATGGCGGACTCGGGCTGACCAGTAGCGGTCATGGCGCCCAGGGTACGGCCGTGGAAGGACTTCTTAGCGGTGATGATCTCGAAGTGATCGTTGCCGTGATGGTCAACGCCGTACTTACGAGCCATCTTGATCATAGCCTCGTTGGCCTCAGAACCGGAGTTCTGATAGATGATCTTGTCCATGCCAGTGGCTTCGCAGATCTCCTTGGACAGGATAGCCTGGGGAACGGTGTACGGATAGTTGAAGGTGTGCATGATGTCCTGCACCTGGTCGATGACGGCTGCGACGACCTTGGGATTGCAGTTGCCCAGAGAGTTAACGGCGATACCTGCATAGAAGTCGAGGTAGGGAACACCGTTCTCGTCATACATATAGATACCTTCGGCAGTATCGGCAACAAAGTCCATACGCTCATAGGTCTCGATCATGTACTTTTTGACCTGGGCCTTCAGCTCAGCAGCGGTCATGCCAGTGTCTTTCAGTCTCATAATAGATTTCCTCCCATTCAAATAAAGATAATTTAGGGATCGCTGGCCCCAGCTCATTCCGGGACCAGTATTCGCGACAGCGGGCACTCAAACCACGCTGTTGTGAATCGTGTGAAATACAGGACTTTTTTATTGCACTTCCTGTAACTCGTGTACATAATAACACCATTCAGCCAAAAAGGAAATACACCTTTTGCACAAATTATTCCAGCATGGTTCCTGCAAAAAGCAGTCCAAGGGTGCAAGTATTCCTGCACTTTTGACGCTCACCCGCCCTCTTTTTTTTCATTTGCCGGGGAAAATCTGCTTTTATTTCCGGAAAAAGGCTCTTTTCTACGCTTTTGCCTTCCCGGGCCGGGATTTTTTCGTCTCCTTTTGTCATTTTGCTTTTCGGCATTTTGCCCAATTCCAATTTTTGCGTTCCGATTTCTTTCTCTCTCTGCCGCAGTGCCGTCTTTGCCGCATTGCTTTTCCTAGGAAAGCTTGTTACAATACATGGGATCGGCACCGAATTGATACATAAGGATGTGAACCACCAATGATGATTGAACCCATTCCCCGGGATGCCAGCGTCCGCCTTTCCGATGACGGCCGCGCGGTGCGCATTCTGGACCAAAGCCGTCTGCCCAACGAGACGGTCTATCTGGAACTCTCCCAGCCCCAGGAGCTGTATGAGGCCATTGCGTCCCTTCGGGTCCGGGGAGCGCCTGCCATCGGGATCTTTGCCGCCTATGCCATGTATGTCCTGGCCCGGCAAAGCCCCGCGCCCCACTACGCCCCCTTCCTGGAGGACTGCCGGAAGATCCGCCGCTATCTCAATGCCTCCCGCCCCACTGCCGTGAACCTGCGCCATATGCTGGACCGGATGGTCTCGGTGGCCGCCGCCGCGCCCTGCATGGACGTGTCCTCCATCCAGGAGACGATGAAGGAGGCGGCGCTGTCCATCCACCGGGAGGATATCGCCATGTGCCGGGCCATTTCGGAATATGGACTCTCCCTGGTGAAGCCCGGGGACGGCATCCTCACCCACTGCAACGCCGGGCCTCTGGCAACGTCCCGGTATGGGACGGGCTTGGGGCCGCTCTTCCTGGCCCAGGAGCGGGGCATCCCCCTCCATGCCTGGTGCGACGAGACCCGTCCCCTCCTCCAGGGGGCGCGGCTGACGACTTACGAGCTCCAGCGGGCCGGGGTGGACTGCACCCTCATCTGCGACAACATGGCCAGCCTGGTCATGCGGGAGGGAAAGATCAACGCCTGCTTCGTGGGCTGTGACCGGGTGGCCCGGAACGGCGACACCGCCAATAAGATCGGGACCTCCGGGGTGGCCATCCTGGCCAAGCACTATGGGATTCCCTTCTATGTCCTGGGCCCCTCCTCCACCATCGATTTCACCTGTCCCGACGGGGAGCATATCCCCATTGAACAGAGGGACGGCGGGGAGATCAAAGATAAATTTTTCACGAAGCCGTCCGCGCTGCCGGAGGTGAAGTGCTACAATCCTGCCTTTGATGTCACGGACCACAGCTTGATCACGGCAATCGTGACGGAGAAGGGCATCTGCCGCGCGCCCTTTGAGGAGAGCTTTGCCCAACAGTTCCCCGAGGCTTGGAAGGGGGCGGGACAATGACTTACCTATCAGACCGGGACGCCAAGCAGGCGATCTTATCCGCCGGCGTGCAGCTCTGGCAGCGGGGCTTGGTCGCCGCCAACGACGGCAACCTCAGCGTCCGAGTGGGGGAGGACGCCCTGTGGGTCACCCCCACCGGCGTCTCCAAGGGCGCCATGCGGGAGGAGATGCTCACCAAGGTGGACCTGGACGGCAATGTCATCTTCGGCCGCTGGAAGCCCTCCTCGGAGACGAAACTTCATCTGCGCCTATACCGGGAGGACCCCGCCACCCGGGCGGTGGTCCATGCCCATCCCCCCGCCGCTACGGCCTTTGCCGCCGCGGGAATCCCTCTGGACCGTCCGGTGCTGCAGGAGGCGGTGGTGCAGCTGGGGGCGGTGCCGGTGGTCCCCTTTGCCCTGCCGGGGTCGGCGGAGGTGGCGGATGGGATCGTCCCCTACTGTCACGACAGCCGCGCCCTTTTGCTGGAGTTCCACGGGGCCGTGACCTGGGGGGACGATATGAAGCAGGCCCTGCACCGGATGGAATGTCTGGAGCAGCTGGCGACGGTCACCCTTCATTTGAAGACCCTGGGTTGTGACCGGGTCATGCCGGAGCATTTGGTCCGGGAGCTGGAGGGGCTGCGGCCTGCTTGGGGAATTCGGTGAGCCCCCGCTAAACACTTGCAGATGCAGTAACTTACCGCACCAGCTGCGAACCAAAGAATTTGAACCAGTTCCCCCTTGCAATACACGAGACCCTGTGCTATAATAAAGGTGCAACGACAATCGGGACAATCGTCATTGTCCTCACCAACAAAGGCGACCCCCCTGGAGAACGGCTATTTCTCCAGGGGGGTCCCTTTGCTAAGTAGCGGGCTTACTTACCCTTCTTGTGCCGGTCAAGCCACTTGCAGATGTAGTAGCACACCACACCAGCCGCGACCGACACTGCAAATTCAACGACAATCGTCATTGCTTCCTCACCTCCCTCTACTGCACAGTATCGGGTCCAGGGTCAGCAAAACCAGTATATCAGAATTCTACAAAGTCTGCAACCGCCGGTTGCCTCCCTTGACAGGGCTGGTTGGTAGACCGCAACCACCCTGCCATGGTATGATAGCCCCAGGAAAGGAGGTCTGCTCTATGAACTCTGCAGACTTTGCCCAACACCTGCAATCCCTGCGAAAACAGGCCGGTTATTCTCAAGAACAGCTGGCCGCTCAGCTGGGCATCTCCCGGCAGGCGATCTCTAAGTGGGAGAGCGGTCAGGGCAAACCCGAACTGGACAAACTCAAAAAACTGGCGGAGCTTTACCATGTCAGCATGGACGCCCTTCTCGCCGGCGAGGCTCTCCCCGCTGCCCCACCCCAAAAGCCGCAAAAAAGCCGCGGAGCCGCCACGATTCGGCGGACAGCGGCGCTGATCCTGGTCCTCCTGGCCTATCCCCTCTCTATGGGGCTTACGGTCTCCCTGCGGTTCCTGATCGTTTCCCTGCTGCAGCCGTTTGCACTCCGCACACCCCAGGACCCTCTGCGCGCAGAGATCCTGGCCGAGTTGCTCAATACCCTGCTTTCCCCGGGAAATGCGCAGCCATTCTTTTTCTTCTCCCTGTGTCTGACGGCGCTCCTGCTCTTCTTTTGGGATGGTCTGCCCCGCAGACAGAAAAAAACGCCTTGAATCGGACCGCCGGGCGGTTTTCTCTTTTTGACCGCTATATTCTTTTATCACCCCTCATTTTTAATCATGCAACATCCCTTCTTTCCCTTGCATTTAAGGGACAATGCAGTATAATGATATGGTACTAAAAACAACAGGCAGAGGAGGACCATGTCGTGGAGCTTAATTATTTCAAGGATCAGCTGTTCGATCTGCTCAACGAAAGTGAGCTTGATCTCGCGGAAATTGAGTCGGACGAACGAGCCAACACGTTTACTGTCTATATTACAGACGGAAGCAAGTTTGAACTTGAATGCAGGGCAGTCCCTGACGACCACAGCCGCTGACTCCCGACGTAACGAAGTTAGAATACCAGTAACATCAAAAGAGGCTCCGCTGTCTGGCGGGGCCTCTTTTGATGTCCAAAGGACCCTCCCCGCTGTGCCTCCCGCTCCATAGAGACAGCCGCGCTGTGGCACGCTCCGCCTCCTCCCCAATCTCTTTTCATATTTTCTTTCAAAAACCCTTGACAAGCCTACCCTATCTGACTATAATGTACTTGTTCAATCAGTACACTACAAACAGAGAGGAGGAGCTGTTTGGAGATCATCATCAGCAGCAACACCAGCAAACCCATCTATGAACAGATCACATCGCAAATGAAGGCGATGATCATGAGCGGCCAGCTCCAAACCGGCGACCCCATCCCGTCCATGCGTGCTCTGGCAAAATCCATCCACGTCAGCGTCATCACCGTTCAGAAGGCCTACGAGGACCTGCAGCGGGACGGCTTCATTGAGACCACCGTGGGCCGGGGCAGTTTCGTCGCCGCCCAAAACAAAGAGTTCTATCAGGAGGAGCAGCAGCGTCAGGCCGAGCAGCACTTGGAGGCCGCCGTGGACATCGCCCGCAGCAGCGGGATCTCGCTGAAAACGCTCATCGACCTGCTGACTATCTTTTATAAGGAGGAATAACCATGCAAGCCAGCTTACAGGCAGAGAATTTGACCAAACAGTACCCCGGTTTCCTGCTGGACCACGTATCCTTCACCCTCCCCAAAGGCTCCATCATGGGCCTCATCGGGGAGAATGGCGCGGGAAAGAGCACCACCATCAAAGCCATCCTGGACCTCATCCATGCCGACGCCGGAACGGTCACCTTCTGGGGCCAGACCCTCTCCTCCTCTCCGCCCCTGAAGGAGGACATCGGGGTGGTCTTTGACGGCATCAATTTTTACGAGACCCTCACCCCCGCCAAAGTGGGCAAGATCTCTGCCGCCGCCTACCGTCAGTGGGACGACAAACTCTATCGGGACTATCTCACCCGCTTCGGCCTGCCTCTGGACAAGGAGATCAAAAGCTTTTCCAAGGGGATGAAGACCAAGCTGTGCATCGCCGTGGCCCTCTCCCATCACCCCAAACTGCTGATCCTGGACGAGGCCACCAGCGGCCTGGACCCTGTCATCCGGGACGATATCCTGGACGTTTTCCTGGATTTCGTCCAGGATGAAGAACACTCCATCCTCATGTCCTCCCATATTTCCACAGATTTGGAAAAAATCGCAGACTACATCACCTTCATCCACCAGGGCAAAGTCCTCTTCTGCAAGAGTAAGGACGAGCTGCGCTATCAGTATGGCGTCGTACGCTGCGGGGGCGAGCAGTTCCAGGCCATCGCTTCCGAGGACGTCTTGGTCTGGCGGAAGGAGGACTATCAATACAGCGTCCTGGTGGCAGACAAGGACGCCGCCAAGCGCAGGTATCCCAACGCCGTGGTGGACGACGCCACCATCGACGACATCCTCGTACTGTATGTGAAAGGAGCCCAGAAGAAATGAAAAGTCTCTTGCTGAAAGACCTCTATACTGTGCTGCACAACTCCAAGGCTTTCCTGGTGATGATCGTAGGCATGAGCTTTTTCCTCTCCTTCACCACCAACGGCGACACCGGGTTTTACAACATCTTCTGCGCCATCATGAGCTCCATGCTGGTGGTGACCACCTTCTCCTTCGATCACCTCTCCAACTGGGAGCCCTACGCCATGATCCTGCCCATCACCCGGAAGGATGTGGTACGGGGAAAGTTCGCCCTTCTCCTCCTAGTCTGCGCGGCGGGGACCGTCCTGGGCTTCGTCCTGGGCCTGCTCTCCTGCACCCTCCTCCCCTCCCTGACCTTGGATCTGCACGAGCAGGTGTTTTACCTCTTCCCTGCCTTTTCCATCTCGCTGTTCATGGGCAGTCTCTCCATCCCGCTGATCTTCAAGTTTGGCGCGGAGAAGGCTCGGCTGCTGCTCATGGCCGCCTTCTGCATCCCGTCGGTGCTGCTGATTCTGGCCCTGAAGACAGCGGAAAACTTCGGTGTCCATCTGTCGGATCAGACGCTTACCGAGGTCCTCGCCTTCTCTCCCTTGCTGGTCCTGGTCTTCGCCTTCTTCATGTACCAGATCAGCTGCCGTATTTTTGAAAAAAAGGAGCTTTGAGCCTATAAAAACGAAGCGTTCGTCCTCCCAATCGCAGAAGGACGAACGCTCTTTTTTTATGGTCCATAGGGGTTCACAAAGTCGGGGCAGAGATGGGTCTCGCTCCATTGGATCATACTGTCCAGCACCGGCAAAAAGCTGCGGCCGAAGTCTGTGAGGGTATACTCCACCCGGGGCGGGACTTCCGGGTAGACCTCCCGGTGGAGGAAGCCGTCGGCTTCCAACTCCCGGAGCTGCTTGGTGAGGGTGGATTGGGTGATGCCCTCCAGGCGGCGCTGGAGCTCCCCGAAACGCTGGACGCCGTAAAATGCCACATACCAGAGGATGAGGATCTTCCACTTGCCGCCGATGAGGGCTTGCAGGCGGGTCATGGGTTCGCAGCGGGCCAGGGCCTCGTCGGTGGAGAATTTGTTGGTGGGCATGGAGGGCCTCCCTTTTATAAGAGTTTTTGGACCAGTGTATGATCCTCTTGCAAAAGATAAATCAGTTTTTTGGCCGTTGGGGTTGGCGTTGTCCGCCCACTTTCCCAAGATTCTACTGTGCGGCAAGACACACCCAGCACCTGTGCAAACACCTTCTGTGTCATACCCAAGGTCAGCCGCACCGCCGTCGTATCAACATTTGGCAGAGATCGTTTGCGAATCAACGTATCTTCTGCCGCCTCTCCCTTTTTCACTGCAAGGGCCTCTTGCAAACCTTCCATGATACCGGAAAAGAAATCGACATCCTGGAAGTTTCGTTCAATTTCCTCGATGGACAACGAGGATTCAAGGTTCAATTCCTCCATGTGCTACTCCTCCTTGATTGCCTCAATCATTGCACAAATCGCCTTCTTCTGCTCCGGCAGCAAATCTTCTTGGACATTTTTAGGGTATGCAAACAGCAGATACAAATTCTTTCTTTCAAACATATCGACGTAAATCACCCTGCCGCCGCCGCGTTTCCCACGTCCCCTCAACTGGACCCGCATTTTTCTCGCGCCACCAGTTCCCTCTATTACGTCCCCCAGCTTGGGGTCCTCCAAAAGGGCCTGTTCCAAAAGGTTCAGCTGTGCATCATGCAAGCCCATCCTTTCCCAGCACCGCCGAAACGACGCTGTATAAACGAATGTCCTTGTCATGCTGTCACCTACCCATCCCTATACGATTTTATCGTAGTTTGCAAAGTTATCATATGCGATTTCCCCGTTGTTGTCAACATCATCGTACAAAAAAGGATACTACCGCCAAAAAATGACCGTACTTGTCCCTTTCCCGGTTCTGCGGTATGGTAAAGAAAAACGAAAGGAGCCCATACCATGCACTACACCGGAACCATCTGGCGGCCCCCCTACGAGGCGGAGTCCCTGCTCCTGGAGGTCAGCGCCGGCTGTACCCACCACCGCTGCAAGTTCTGTACCCTCTACCACGACCTGCCCTTCTCCTTCAAAAAGACACCTTTGTCGGTGATCGAGGAGGACCTGAACGAGGCCAAGACCCAGCTGTCCCTCTGGGGAGAGGCCCACACGGTACGGCGGGTCTTTCTCACCGGCGCGAACCCCTTCGTCTTTCCCTCCGCCCGCCTGCTGGAAATCGCGGAGCAAATCAAAACCCGCTTCCCCAAGGTGGAGAGCATCGGCTGCTTCGCCCGGGTGACGGACGTTTCCCCCAAAAGCGACGCCCAGCTGGCCCAGCTCCAGGCGGCGGGCTATGACGGCCTCACCCTCGGCATCGAGACCGGCGACGATGCCGCCCTGGCCTTCATGGACAAGGGCTATCGCTCCGCGGACATCCTCACCCAATGCCGGCGGCTGGATCAGGCGGGCATCGGCTACCACTTCTTCTATCTGGCCGGGATCTCCGGCGCGGGCCGGGGAGAGGCCGGGGCGCGGGCTACGGCGCAGCTCTGCAACCAGCTCCATCCCCGGCGCATCGGCAGCAGTATGCTCACCCTGTATCCGGAATCCCGGCTCTACCAGGAGGTCCAGGCCGGACGGTGGCAGGAGGCGGGGGAGCTGGAGAAGTATCAGGAGTTGAAAACCCTGGTGGAACAGCTGGAGATCCCCGTCTGGTTCGCGGCCCTGGGGGCCTCCAACGCCATCCCCATCCAAGGGACCCTGCCCAAGGACAAAACCACCTTGTCCACCCTCCTGGGGGAGATCGTCCGGGTGGGCAGCGAGGGACAGCTGCGGCAGTATCGAGAGCATTTGCCCCATTTGTAAGGGGGCTTCTCTCCTTTTTCGTCAAATCATCATACCTTCTTGAATCACTCCAAAAACAACGGCGGCAGGGATGCTATTTCACCAATCAAATTTTCCCTTGCATCTTTCAAAAAGCTGTGCTATACTACCCTTGCCCGAAAGGGAATTTATCAACTCCGTCATGAAAAGGCGGGACCCCCGGGGAGCTGCTATCTCCCTGGGGGTCCTTTTTTGCCTACCGTCACCAAAAATTTTATTCCTTGCGATAGCGCGGGAAGCGTGGTAAAATAATATGGTTATATTTGCATCCCAAGATCCGAGGAGGCGTATCTGTTGCCCAATTACGAAGCTGAAATCAAACGGCGTCGCACCTTTGCCATCATCTCCCACCCCGACGCCGGCAAAACCACTCTCACGGAAAAATTCCTGCTCTACGGCGGGGCCATCGCCCAGGCAGGCCAGGTCAAGGGGAAGAAAAATGCCCGGGCCGCCGTGTCCGACTGGATGGAGATCGAGAAACAGAGAGGGATCTCCGTGACCTCCTCGGTGCTCCAGTTCCAGTACGACGGATTCTGCATCAACATCCTGGACACCCCCGGCCACCAGGACTTCTCCGAAGACACCTACCGCACCCTCATGGCC
>JAAWAE010000012.1 GCA_022792035.1 Ruminiclostridium sp.
GAGACCACGCGGATGGCGTAGGGGAAGTCCTCCACGGAGGGGATCACCGGGTCCAGGGCACGCTCGGCCAGGGCGCCGTGGCCCTTCTCCCGGCGGTTGACGCTCCGGGCACCCCGGGCCTCGCCCACGGAGTAGGAGGGGAAGTTGTAGTGGTGCAGATACCGCTTCTCGCTCTCCTCCCAGATGGTGTCCAGCTTCTGGCAGGCGGAGAGGGTATTCAGCGTGGCCACGGACAGCACCTGGGTCTGGCCCCGGGTGAAGAGGGCGGAGCCGTGGACACGGGGCAGGACGCCCACCTCAGCGGCCAGGGGACGGATCTCGTTTTTCTGCCGTCCGTCCACCCGGTGGCCCTCCAGGAGCCAGGCTTTGACGATTTTCTTTTGGAATTTATAGGTGATCTCTTCCAGGTACTGGTCCATCTCCGGGTACTCCTCCAGGAAGAGCTCGTGCCAGTGGTCGATGAGCTTGTTCCAACGCTCCTCGCGCACGTTCTTGTCGTCGGTGTCCATGGCGGCCTTGGCCTCGTCCAGGGTGGCTTCGACGATCTTATCGAACAGCTCCTGGTCGAAGTCGGCGTGCTCGTAGGTCATTTTTTCCTTGCCGATCTCTGCCGCGATGGCTTGAATGAAGTCCACCTGGGCACGGATTTCTCCATGGGCCTTGAGGATGGCGTCGTACATGATGTCGTCGGGGAGCTGGTCCGCTCCGGCCTCGATCATGACCACCTTCTCGCCGGTGGCGGCCACGGTCAGGTCCAGCTTGGACACGTTCTTCTGCTCCTGGGTGGGGTTCATGACGATCTGGCCGTCCACATAGCCCACTTCCAAACAGCCGATGGGACCGCCCCAGGGGATGTTGGACACGGCCAGACAGGCGGACACGCCCACCATGGCGGCGGCTTCGGGAGAGCAGGCCCGGTCCACGCTCATGACGGTGCAGGTGACCACCACGTCATTGCGGAAGTCCCCGGGGAAGAGGGGGCGGATGGAGCGGTCAATGACCCGGGAGGCCAGGACGGCGGGCAGGGAGGGCTGTCCCTCCCGGCGCAGGAAGGAGCCGGGGATGCGGCCCACGGCGTAGAGCTTTTCCTCAAAGTCCACGGACAGGGGGAAGAAGTCCACGCCGTCCCGGGGCCGGGGCGCGGCGGTGACGGCCACTAAAACGGAGGTGTCGCCATAGCGGACCATGGCGGAGGCGCTGGCCAGCTCGGCGATCTTTCCGAACTCCAGGGAGAAGGGGCGTCCGGCGATCTGGGTTTGATAGAGATGGGAATCGAATTTTTTTTGGGTGATGATGGTCGACATCGTTGTGTCTCCTTTCATGAAACAAAACTTCGGTTGGGGGGAGACCTCCCGGATTTAGCACTTGAAGGCGCGTCCGCGCCGCGGGCACACGTTCAAAGGCTAAAGCAGGACCGATCCTCCCCCATTGTGGGATAAGGGGGCAGTGCGGCCACACTGCCCCCTTATTATGTGAAAGAATTTACTTACGAATCCCCAGCTTGGCGATGAGGGTACGATAACGCTCGATATCTTTCTTGGCCAAATAATCCAAGAGTTTCCGGCGCTTACCGATCATCTTATACAGGCCCCGACGGCTGTGGTTGTCGTGGATATGGACCTTGAGGTGCGCGGTGAGCTCGTTGATACGGGCGGTGAGGATGGCGATCTGTACCTCGGGAGAACCGGTGTCGGACTCGTGGGTACGGTTGGCTTCGATGACGGCTGTTTTTTCGTCTTTACGGATCATGGGTTGCGTTCCACCTTTCAAAAATGCCTTTGACCGGGTGACGGGCAGAGGGGACAACAGGCGTAAAGCCCAGGGACTCAGTCAAGGGTTATGGCTGCGCAATGCGCAGGTACTTTGTAGTATAGCACCAGTGCCGGGAAAAGTAAAGACTATTTTTTGACGAATGGGGGGTTTTGCCACTAAACCAGCAGTGTCTGGAGCCAAGTCAGCAAATCCTCTTCGCTGGCGCGGCCAGGGCGGCTTCCAGGGCGGCCCGGTCACGAAGCCCGTCCAGGCCGCCGCTGCGCTGTATGATCCTGCTGTGGAGTTGGATCACGACCTCTGCGTCGAGCCAAATCATTCCGCCATCCTCTTGTACGCGGCTTCATACTCCGTGAGGATCTGGTCGGCATCTGCCAGTGCGCTCGCCATCGGGAGGAAAGTCAGGGGTTCCTGCACCGTTACCGCAAACGGCATCCCTTTTGCCCGCACAAAGGCGTTGGCAAAGAGATTGAACGCGGTGGACGGGGTCATGCCCAGCTGGGCGCACAGAGCGGTCATCTGGGCTTTCACGTCTGCGTCCATATGGAAGCTCATGTTACTGTCCATAAAAGAATCGCCTCCTTGCACGACGATTATAGTACAGATCCCATACGGTGTCAAATGGGCGTTTCAGGAGGGTCCTCCTTAGGCAAGGAGGCGATATAGTTTTCCAGGATATACTCGATCTCCTTGGTGGTGGAACGCTTATTTTTTTCGGCCTCCCCTTTGATTTTCTCCAGCAGTTCTGTGTTGATGCGTATGGTAAAACGGGATTGGTCATAGCGGGTATAGGGGTCATAGTTTGTCACATGAAATCCTCCTTTTGGTGTCAGTATGACACCAACTCGGAAAAATGTAAAGTCGGCATATTGACGTCACGTTGATGCAGTGTTATAATTGACGGCAAAGTGGTGTCAATAAGATGACAACCGCGTACAAAGAGAGGAGTCCTATCATGAGAAGCATTTTGACCAAACTGTATTTCGGAGAGATCAACCCCAGCGACCGCACCCTCCAAAACGCCCACAGCTACAAACAAAAGGTGCGGGAGGTCGCAAAGCGGGAGGAGGAACTCTGCCAGACCCTCAGCAAGGAACAGATAGAACGATACGAAACCCTGATGGCCTGCCGCAGCACCATAGAAACCATGGAAACCCTGGAACAGTTCCGCTACGGCTTCCGCCTGGGCCTGCTCATGGCCCTGGAGTCCTGCCAGAGCAGCGACACCCTGCGGGGGGACGTGGTGCTGTGAGGGCGTCCCGCCCCGATACAATCCTTGACATTTTCCCCTCGGGGACATAAAATAGAGGAACTATGAGAAAATATCCCCGCTTGGGAAATGCTGTATAAAGGATGGAATACTATGGCTAAGGACAAGAAGAAAAACGTAGAGCAGATCACCGACATGGAGCAGGATTTCGCCCAGTGGTACACCGACGTGTGCAAAAAGGCCGAACTCATCGACTACTCCTCCATCAAGGGGATGTTCATCTACCGCCCCTATGGCTACGCCATCTGGGAAAACATCCAGAACGAGCTGGACCGGCGCTTTAAGGAGACCGGACACGAAAACGTCTACCTCCCCATGCTCATCCCCGAGTCCCTCCTCCAGAAGGAGAAGGACCATGTGGAGGGCTTCGCCCCCGAGTGCGCCTGGGTCACCCACGGCGGCAGCGAGCCTTTGGAGGAGCGGTACTGCATCCGCCCCACCAGCGAGACCCTCTTCTGCGAACATTATAAAAACGTCATCCAGTCCCACCGGGACCTGCCCAAGCTCTACAACCAGTGGTGCAGCGTCCTGCGCTGGGAAAAAACCTCCCGTCCCTTCCTGCGCCACCGGGAATTCCTCTGGCAGGAGGGCCACACCATGCACGCCGAGGCGGACGAGGCCCGGGAGGAGACCCAGCAGATGCTCAACATCTACGCCGACTTTTTGGAAAACGTCCTGGCCATGCCCGTGGTGAAGGGGCAGAAGACCGAGAAGGAGAAGTTCAACGGCGCCGAGGAGACTTACACCGTGGAGTGCATGATGCACGACCACAAGGCCCTCCAGGCCGGCACCAGCCACTACTTCGGC
>JAAWAE010000013.1 GCA_022792035.1 Ruminiclostridium sp.
ACGCCATCCGTTTTCTTAAAAGATTCCGTATCCTCTCGGAGCGTTACCGTAACCGCAGAAAGCGCTTTGCTCTCCGCTTTTCCTTGATTGCCGGTATCTGCAACTTTGACCGCCTTGCTTAATTTCGCAAGAGGTCTATTATGTCTCGGGAATCGCCCTGGCGTATGTCCTCAAGGACAACCGGGCGTTTTGTAAGTATCTCTGTCCGATCACCGTGTTTCTGAAGCCTATGAGCTATTTCTCCCTGCTTCGGGTGCGGGTGGATGCGGAGAAGTGCAACGACTGCGGGGCCTGCAAGAAGGTCTGTCCTATGGATGTGGATATCACCGACCATGCCCGCAGCCGGGTCAATGGGACGGAGTGTATCCTTTGCGGGCAGTGTGCGGATGTGTGTGCGAAGAAGGCGCTGAAACTATAAAATCAGGAGGCCGTCCCCCACGAGACAGCCTCCTGATTTTATAAGTTTTTCACAAACAAGACCCGAATGGCGTTGAGTACCGCCAGCACCATCACGCCCACGTCAGCGAAAATCGCCAGCCACATACTGGCCAATCCCACCGCCCCCAGCACCAGGCACAGCAGCTTGACGCCGATGGCAAAGACAATGTTCTGCTGGACGATTGCCATACACTTCTTGGCGATCCGGATGGCCTTCACCAACTTCTGGGGATCGTCGTCCATGAGCACCACGTCAGCGGCTTCGATGGCCGCATCGGAGCCCATGGCCCCCATGGCGATGCCGATGTCCGCCCGGGAGAGAACCGGGGCGTCGTTGATGCCGTCCCCGACGAAGGCCAGCTTCCCCCGACCGTTCTGCTCTGCGAGCATCTCTTCCACCTTCGCCACCTTATCCCCAGGAAGGAGTTCACTGTAGACTTGGTCGATGCCCAGCGCTCCGGCTGCCTGCTCCGCCACAGGACGCAGGTCTCCCGTGAGCATCACGGTCTGCTTCACGCCGCAGCGGCGCAGGTCCTGGATCGCCGCCGGGGCCGTGGGTTTCAGCACGTCGGCAATGACGATATAGCCTGCATAGGCCCCGTCCACCGCCAGATAGACCAAGGTCCCTACCTCTTCCCCAGGTTCCCAGGAAACCTGCAGTTCCTCCATGAGACGGCGGTTCCCGGCGGCGACCCTGTGGCCGTCCACCTGAGCTAGGACTCCCTTGCCGCTGTGCTCCTGAATATCTGTCACCCGGCTGTGCTCCACCTCCCCGCCGCAGGCGGCCTGCAGGCTCCGGCTGATGGGATGGGTGGATGCGCTCTCCGCCAGGGCGGCGTATTCCAGCAGCGCCGCCTCAGTCATGCCCCGGGGATGGACCGCGGTCACTTGGAAGGTCCCCTGGGTGAGGGTCCCGGTCTTGTCGAACACCACCCGCTGGGTCTGGGCCAGCAGCTCCAGGTAGTTGGCCCCCTTCACCAAAACCCCCGCCTTGCTGGCACCGCCGATGCCTGCGAAAAAGCTCAGCGGGATGCTGATCACCAGGGCGCAGGGACAGCTGATGACCAGGAAGGTCAGGGCGCGGTAGACCCAATCCCCCCAGCCTGCCGTCATATCCAGGAACAGCATACGGACCAGGGGCGGCAGGAGCGCCAAGGCCAGGGCACTCAGGCACACCGCCGGCGTGTACACCCGGGCAAACTTGGAGATGAAATGCTCCGACTTGGCCTTCCGGGAGCTGGCATTCTCCACCAAGTCCAGGATTTTTGAGACGGTGGAATCCCCGAACGCCCGGGTGGTGCGGATGGTCAGCGCCCCGCTGAGGTTCACACAGCCGCTGATGACCTCATCCCCAGGGGCCGCGTCCCGGGGCAAACTCTCCCCGGTGAGGGCGCTGGTGTTCAGGGTGGAGCAGCCCTCCAGGACGACCCCGTCAATGGGGATCTTCTCCCCAGGCTGGACAAAGATGCTGGTGCCTATGGCTACCTCATCGGGGTCTGTCCGCTCCAGCTTGCCGTTCACCATCACATTGGCGTAGTCCGGGCGGATGTCCATGAGTTCGCTGATGTTCCGGCGGCTGCGGTCCACAGCGTAGCTCTGGAACCACTCGCCGACCTGATAAAAGAGCATGACGGCGATGGCCTCGGTGTAATCTCCGTCCTGCCATATCGCCAGGGCCATGGCCCCTATGGTGGCCACCGCCATGAGGAAGCACTCGTCAAAAACCTGACGGTTCCAGATGCCCTTCCCCGCTTTCCAAAGGATATCATAGCCCACCGTCAAGTATGGGACCAGGT
This sequence comes from Ruminiclostridium sp., assembly GCA_022792035.1. Taxonomy (GTDB): domain Bacteria; phylum Bacillota; class Clostridia; order Oscillospirales; family Oscillospiraceae; genus Evtepia. The sequence goes on from JAAWAE010000013.1 coordinate 2,235, forward strand.
ACAGCAGGAAGCGGGGCAGGCCCGACGCCGGGACGAAGGCAAGGGCGATCATCAGCGCCGCCGCGATGAGGATGCGCAGGAGCATCTTTTTCTGCTTCTTGTTCATCGTCTTTTCCTCCTTGCGTCCCTTCTTGTTACAGGAAGATCTCGCAGTCCGACTCCACCTTCTTACAGTTCTTGCGGACCTCCTCCATAACGGACTTAGGGTCCTGACCCTCCTCGAACTCCACATTCATCTTCAGGGTCATGAAGTTCACCACGGCGTTCTTCACACCGTCGGTCTTTTGGGCGGCAGCCTCCATTTTGTTGGCACAGTTGGCACAGTCCACGTCGATCTTATAGGTCTTTTTCATGAGATGATCTCCTTTTTATTGTTTTATTGATTGAGCACTTGTTCAATCGTTATGTCCGGAGTATACACCTTTTCCGTCCCTTTGTCAAGCCCCTTGGCAGCGTTTCCCGCAAGAAAAAATAAAAATCAGAGGGAGAGCAATTACTCTCCCTCTGAGACTGTCATAGTTCCCATTCCATAAGAAATAGCATCCTCCAGTGATGGTATTGCCCCACATGAATCCTGACTAAGAGGATCACTGGCACACAATGCCAGCAGACCTACACAGACCGGCCCAGACGGTGTCCGATCTCTCCGATGGCCTTTTCGTAAAAAACACGGTAGCCGTCGTTGTCCGGCTCCGAGGTCCCCAGACTCTCACAGCGCACGTCGTAAGCCTCCAAAAGCCCCCGCTTGATCTCGGATACCTGCCGGCGCGGCTCGAAAAAATATATGGCCCCGTGGCTGGCCCGCTCCCGCTTCTTCCGGCACAGGAGCCACCACAGGTCGATCTCCGCCGTGTCGAAGCCAAAGCCCAATGTGTACACGTCCCCCAAGATGAAATAGTCCAGCCAGCTTAGAAGGTGTCCTCCCTCCATGCGGTAGCACTGTTGGGGCGCCCGTCTGGTGAGATAGTTGTCGTAGGAAAAGAGGAGGGTCCCGTAAAAGTAATGGCCCAGGATCACCGAGTCTGGCTTGAGGGCCTCCCCGTGGATGTGAAAGAGGGGAGTGGGTCCGTGGGCCAGGGGCAGATCATAATAGGTATGGAGCATGAAGCGTTTTTCCGACTGCTTCACCGCCGCTGTATGCCGGCGCATACGCCGGATGCGATAGGGCACGTTCAAAAAATCCGGGTCCATGGCGCACTCCAGCTCGTAGGTGAAGTTGGGCGTGAGGATACAGTCGAAGGGCAGGGCCAGCAGACGCTGGAGCTGCTTCTCCAACCAGGGATGGAGCTCGCACTGGGTCAGCTCTTCCCGCAGGTCCTTGAGGGATTCATCCACATGGTCCTGACTCAGCAGCACCGCCTGCATGGGCAGGGGGATGGTCTTGATCTGTTCCTGGGTATAGTCTGTGCGGTTGATTTTTTCCAGCAGTCCCGACCAGGATGCCCCGCCGTAAACCCGGTTGAGTCCGTTGCCCAGCAGCAGGACCCGGGGCCGGCGTCCTGGCGGCATACACAGGGGCGGATGCCCCTTCTTTCCCTTTTCTCGCATGATTCCCTACCCCTTCCTTTCTCTCACTATACTCCACGTCTGCCCGGCGTGTCAAGTCGGCGGGCGTTTTTGGAGAATATCACCTTCCCTGGGCTGGCATACTGAGGGCAGTCCTCTGAGCAGTCCGGGCTCGTTCCACGGCTTTTTGTTGACAGAAGCCTGCCGCGATGCTATCATCAATCATGAGAGGGGGTGTTCCTGTGAATGAAAACTCAGCATATCAAGAAGAGGTTTGGGACGAGCTGATCGGTGGGAAGCTCGTTGCGATGTCTCCCAGGCCGGCAATCAACCACACACGGGTGTCCGGGAATATATTTGGCATTTTCAGAAACTATTTGAAAGGCAAACAATGCGAGCCTTTTCCCGATGGTGTTGACCTTTATCTGAGCGAAGAGGATCGTTTCATCCCGGATTTTATGGTGGTCTGTGACCCCGATAAAATCAAGCCCAATGGTGTGTATGGCGCCCCTGAGCTAGTGGTTGAAGTGCTCTCCCCCAGTACGATGGAAAACGACCGAACCCGAAAAAAAGATACTTACGCCGGATGCGGCGTCCCGGAATACTGGATTGTCAGCCCAGGAGACAAATCCATCGAACAATATCTCTTGCGGGATGGTCAGTTCGTACTCCATGGAGCCTATACCCTCTATCCAGACTGGATGCTGGAGCAGATGTCGGAAGAGGAACGCTCCGCTGTAAAGACTCATTTCAAATGCAGTCTGTATGACGACTTAGAAATCAGGATAGACGATGTATTCTATCGCACCGTCTAAAATCAAGACGGTACATCTTGGAGGTCTGCCGCTCTATGCCAAAGAAACCCCATAAACCCAGCCAGAGCTCCGCCCAGACCGATGCCCGTCGGGCCATGGACGCCATGCAGGAGAACTGGGACGCCTGCCCCAAGGACCCCCAGGACCTTGCCTGGGTCCTGGCGGGACACTATCACGCCGCACTGTCCAAGCGCATCCCCGCCGCGCCGAAAACGAACCTGCGTCCGCCCCAGGCCAAGGGGGCTTTTTATCAATTTCTGGCCATGGAAGACAAACTGGAGGTCAGCCGCTTCCCTGTGGAGCTCAACCGCTTTTCCAGAATGGGCCAGTGGATCGGACGGCGGCTCAAGGCCCGCAGTCCCCTGATCGACGAGGTGGTAAGCCGTTACCCCCTAATCCTCCACGGCGCGGCGGAGCGGGTGCTGGAGGCATTCGCAGCAAGCCAGGGGGTGGAGAACGCCTCCGCTTTGCTGCGCCTGCCGGACTTCCCCGCCCACCTGCTCCTGCTGCACACCTTGGATTCCATCTACGCGGTACACTATGTCCCCCAGGCCATCCGCTCTTCCCTGTCCTTCCTCATCGCTTTAAACCCCAAGGACGAGTACCCGGAGGCTCGGGCGATGCAGCGGCATTTCATCCTCCACATCGGCGGAACCAACACCGGTAAGACCTATGCCGGTTTCCAGCGTCTGAAAGCCGCCCGGACCGGGGTCTATCTGGCTCCCCTCCGTCTCCTGGCCCTGGAGGCCCAGGAGACTTTGCTGGACGCCGGAGTGGATTGCAGCCTTACCACCGGCGAGGAGGAGGACCGCCGGGAGGGCGACACCCATGTAGCCGCCACGGCGGAAAAGCTGGACCTCCACACCGCGTATCAGGTGGCGGTGATCGATGAGTGTCAGATGATCGCGGACCGCCAGCGGGGCTATGCCTGGACCCGTGCCATTTTGGGGGTTCAGGCCCCGGAGGTCCATCTCTGCGCCGCCCCGGAGGCCAAGGATCTCCTATTAAAACTCATCCGAAGCTGCGGGGACAGCTACGAGGTCCAGACCCATCAGCGCAGTACCCCTCTGCTGTGTATGAATCACGTTTTGGACTTTACCCGCGTCCAGCCTGGGGACGCTCTGATCACGTTCTCCAAAGTGGGCGTGCTCCGAGTTGCGGAGGACCTGCGGCAGCGCGGGAAGGAGCCGGCCATCATCTATGGCGCTCTCCCCTACGCCACCCGCCGTCGGCAAATGGAGGGGTTTTTGGCGGGGAAAATGCAGTATGTCGTCTCCACCGACGCCATCGGGATGGGGCTTAATCTGCCCATCCGGCGGATCATCTTCATGGATACCGAAAAGTTCGACGGCATCGAGCGCCGGAGTTTGAAACCCGCCGAGATTCAGCAGATCGCCGGACGGGCGGGGCGCTATGGGATGTATGACAAGGGTTTTGTGGGCTCTACGGAAAATATTGACTTTATCCGCGCCGGGCTGGAATCCGTGGTGCCGCCTTTGCAGGAGGCGGTCGTCGGATTCTCTGACCTGGTGCTCAAAGTAGATTTTGACCTGTTGGAAGTCCTCACCCAGTGGAACCAGATGCCTACCGTGGAGCCCTATGTGAAGCTGGATATCACCCGCTATCTGACCATCATCGGGAAGATCCGGGAGGCGGGTTTCCTGCTCTCCAAGGAACAGGAGCTGAAAGCCGCAAATATCCCCTTCGACGAGACGGAAGAACCCCTGCGGGCCCTTTTCTTCCAGTTCCTGCGTCAGGACCAGGCGGGGGAACCCCTCCAAACGCCCTGCCTGCCCCAGGAGGAAAAGACCCTGCCTCATCTGGAGCTTTACTGCCGGAAGCTGGACCTCTACTTTTCCTTTGCCAAAGCGTTTGGCTATTCGGTGGATGAGGATGCCTTATATCAGCTCCGGGAGGATGCCGCGGAGGAGATCAACGAGATCTTGCTGCATCACCTGCGCAGCAACATTCGATTTTGCGCGGTCTGCGGCGCGGCCCTTCCTCTGCATCACCGGGGACGGATTTGTGATCAATGCTACCGAAAAAGGTCTGGGGGGCATAAAGGGCGGAAACATTGAAGATAGCAGGAGCACCCGTAGGGCTGATCTAAGGCCCCGCGGGTGCTCCTCTTTATTTCAAGGTATTTAGATACGCCTCCACATCAAACTCCCGCACCGCCTCATCCTTGCGCAGGTACAGCGGGTGGTGCGGGTGGCCCTTCTTACTGCACTTCCCCGCACAGAGCCACCGGGCGTCATACTCCGCCCCGATGGACACCATATCCCGGACGCAGTCCGGCAGGTAGGGCCGCTTTTCGATGATGGTCCCCCAGGCCGCCCACACAGCGGGACGGTACGCCTTCCCTACCCGCGCCAGGATGTAGCGGAAGGCCTCCATGTTCTCCCGGTGGAGGGTCTCATTAAAACTCCGGTCCATGTCCTCAGGGCGGGTGGCCCGCTGAGCGTAGACGTTGAACATCAAAAAACTGTCGAAGCCGTTCCCGGCGGCGATCCGCTCCACCGACTTCAAGGTGTTGTCCAGGTCCCCCGGGACTGCGGTAGAGGGATTGATGCCGATGCAGATCAGCGGGTTTTCTCCCCGGGTACCCAGCAAGTAACGATAGTCCGCATAGTGGTCCGGGACGTAGAGCCAGCGTTCCCGGTCGTAGTCGTCTGTGGTGGGAACAAGCGCCTCTTGAAAACCCAGGACCGTCAGGTCCTGGGTGGGGCAGGTTGGGATGTGCATGGCAGTGCCTCCTTTCTCATGGATCTTTGGGCTGGAGGGCCCGGCTGTTCTTTCCCAGCAGGAGGGCGAGCACCACCATCCCCCCACCGCCGGTGACGGTGGCGAAGGCCAGGAGCATCCAGGCTCCGGCCCAGTCCAGCAGCGCCCCGCCGGCAAAGCTGGCCAGGACGTTGCCCAGGGTGATGGCCATGGCAAACCACGCCTGTCCCTGGACCCGTTCCGCCTCCTCCACCTGTTCATTCACGAAATAAATCGCCGCCAGGGTGTAGAGGGCGTAGCCCGTCATCTCGAAGATTTGGACGAGATAGGCCACGGTCATGTTCGGCGCCAGCCACATCCCCAAGGCGTGGAAGAAAAAACCCGTCCCGGAGAGCTGGACCCAGAAGCGGCTGGATTTTTTCGTCAGCATCCAGGAAAAGAGGAACATCACCGGCAGCTCCAGCAAGGACTGCACGAAGAGCAGATCCCCCATGGCCTCGCTGTCACCGCCCAGGGGCTGGACGATTTGAAAGGTGTACACGTTCAGGATGTTATGACTGATGAATAGGCACACCACGCCCAGCAGGAGCGGCAGGGCGTGACGGTAGCGGAACACGAACAGTCCGCCCTTCCTTTCCGGTGTTTCCTCCTGGGGCTCTGGGGCGGCGCTGCGCCCGGTGTCGGCAAAGCGGAAAGCCAAAATCGCCAGGAGCAGGATGACGTTGAGCACCGTCATCGCGGCCGGGATGGAGCGTTCCCCAAACTCCAAGACCAGTCGTCCGCACAGGGCGGAAGCCGCTCCGTAAAGGATCGACCCCGCGCTGCGGGCCACGCCGAAGTTTAGGGGAAATCCCCCGTCGATGGCCGCCATCCCCAAGGCGGAGGTCAGGGGCATGATGAGCTGGACCAGGATCAGCAGGAAGGCATACATTCCCGTCTGCCTCCCCGGCAGGAAGAGCAGGGTCGCTCCTCCCGCCAGGAACAAGGCCGTCAGCAGGGCGGTGAACTGCCGCAGGGACATCCGCCGCAGGCCGTCCGCCAGCTTGGACACCAGGGGCTGCAAGAGCGCCGACAAAAGCCCCGACACGCTGATGAGGGTCCCGATCTGCACATTCGTAAAGCCCAGGGAGAGCAGATACACGCTGGAGAAGGCCACCACGCAGCAGTAGCTGGCCCAATATGTCCCCTGGATGACGGTATATTGGGCCGTGGGGCGCAGGGTGTGTTTCATGGCACGTCCTCCCAAAGGTCAATGTTTAGAGGGAAGCCGCCTGCTCCTCCAATTTGCCGATGAGGGCGGAGAGCTTTTCGGCCCGTTCCCGCTCGGCGGCTACCACGTTCTCCGGGGCTTTGGCCACAAAGCCGGGGTTATTCAGTTTCTTTTCCAGCTTTTCCAACTCGTCCCGGTTTTTCTTCAGCTGCTTGGCAATGCGCTCGCGCTCCTTGTCCAGGTCCACCAGCTCCGCCAGGGGGAGGAAGAGACGGGCGGCGGCGGTGATGATCTCCACCTTCCCGGCCTTGGCCTCCTCTGCGGAGGAGCCGGCTCCGCTGATCCCCACCACGGTAACGTCACTGGCGTAGCCCAGGCGCTTGAGGAAAGGGATGCCGGCAGTGAAGGCGTCGCCCTCCGCCGTGGCGATGGTCAAATGGGCCTTCTTAGAGGGCGGGACGTTCATCTCGCTGCGGCGGGCCCGGATGGCCTTCACCGCGTCCATGAGCATCTCCACCGCCTTCTCCTCCTGGGGGAAGGCCAGCTCCGCCCGGTAAACGGGCCAGCTCTGCATCATCAGGAAGCCGCCCTGGCAATCTGCCTCGTGGGGCAGGGCCTGCCAGATCTCCTCTGTCAGGAAGGGCATGAAGGGGTGCAGCAGCTTCAGGATGTCCGTCAGGACATAGCACAGGACCTTCTGCGCCTGTTCCTTGGCGGCGGCGTCCTCTCCCTGGAGGCGTGGCTTGGTCATCTCGATATACCAGTCACAGTAGCTGTCCCAGATGAAATCATAGATTTTCTGCGCGGCCACGCCCAGCTCGTAGCGGTCCATATTCTCCGTGATCTCCGACACTACGGTGTTCAGCTTGGACAAGATCCACTTGTCCTCCAGCTCCAGCTTCTCCGGCAGGGCGTTCTCCGTAATGGTCAGGTTCATCATTAGGAAGCGGGAGGCATTCCAGATCTTGTTGGCAAAGTTGCGCATGGCCTCGCAGCGTTCGGTGTAGAAGCGCATATCGTTGCCCGGGCTGTTGCCGGTGACCAGATTGAAGCGCAGAGCGTCCGCGCCGTACTGTTCGGCGATCTCCAGGGGGTCAATACCATTGCCCAGAGACTTGGACATCTTCCGGCCCTTGTCGTCCCGGACCAAGCCGTGGATGAATACCGTGTGGAAGGGGGGCTTGTTGGTG
>JAAWAE010000014.1 GCA_022792035.1 Ruminiclostridium sp.
CCTTTTGAAAAAGGTGGACGAAAACTTTATCTGTTCTTGAACTTTTCCAGCTTACGCTTCTCCATGAACGCCTTCATGGCGTCCTTCTGATCCTCGGTGCCGAAGCAGGTGGCGAAGGCCAGGGACTCATAGGAGACGGCGGTGGAGATATCACAGTCGATGCCCCGGCGGATGGCCATCTTGGATGTGCGGATGGCGACCTGGGCCTTGTTGACAATGCGGCCGGCCAGAGCCAGGGTGTAGTCCATCAGCTCGTCGGCGGGGACGACGTGGTTGACCAGACGCATCCCCAGGGCTTCCTCTGCGCCGATGGTGTCGGCGGTGTAGATCAGCTCCATGGCGTTGCCGGTGCCGATGATCCGGGCCATACGCTGGGTGCCGCCGAAGCCGGGGATGATGCCCAGACCCACTTCGGGCTGGCCGAACTTGGCCTTCTCCGAGGCGATGCGGATATCGCAGGCCAGGGCCATCTCACAGCCGCCGCCCAGAGCGAAGCCGTTCACAGCCGCGATGGTGGGCTTGGGGAACATATCCACCCGCATGAGCAGGTTGTTGCCCAGCTCGGAGAAGTTCAGGCCCTCTTCCACGTTCATGGTTGCCATCTCGCCGATGTCCGCGCCGGCGATGAAAGAACGGCCGGCACCGGTGATGACCACGACGTAGATATCATCGTCCTTCTCCACTTCGTCCAGGGCAAGGCTCAGGTCCGCGAACACGGCCTTGCTCAAGGCGTTGAGGGCTTCGGGACGGTTCATGGTCACGATGCCCACATGGTCCTTTTTGGTGACTTCAACTAAAGCCATTTCAAAAACCTCCTGATGATCCATAATAGGATAGTAAAGACTTGGGGCGGGAGGCTTGCTCCAACCCCCGCGGCAGGTGGTCCCACCGCATAAAACTTCAAGAATAAGTATACTGCATAATCCTAGTATGGACAAGGCGAAAGTGTTCGCTGAATTAGCTAAAAAATCGGCAGGCAATCCGCCATTTCTGTGTCTTTTTCTTGGGGATTTATGCAAGGATACCCGTCACAGCCAAATACAGGGGCGGCAGGAAGATCGCCGGGAGCATATTTCCCGCTTTCAGGGGCTGTTTTGTCATGGACAGCATATTGATCCCCAGGGCCAGGATCAGCACCCCGCCGACGGCGGACATTTCCCCTACCACGGCGTCGGAGAGCACCCCGGACAGCAGGCCCGCCAGCAGGACCACCCCGCCCTGGTAGAGCAGCAGCGGGGCGGCGGCAAAGAGGACGCCGGCCCCCAGGGCCGCCGCTAAGCTCACCGAGGTGACGCCGTCGATGACGGTTTTGGACAATAGGATGGACCAGTCGCCTTCCAGCCCGGCCTGGATGCTGCCCACGATGGCCATGGCGCCGACGCAGAACATCAGGGAGGCGGTGACGAAGCCTTGGGTGAAGCTGCCGCTGCCCCCTCGGTCAAAGCGTAGGCGCAGGGTTTCCCCCAGACGGTCCAGGCGGCCCTCGATGTTCAGGAGGGTCCCCAGTACAGTCCCTGCCGCCAGACAGACCAGCACACAGAGCATATCGTTGGTGGCCACGGCCCCGGAGATCCCGATGACCATCACGCACAGGCCCATGGCCTGCATCAGCCCGTCCAGGAGGGTTTTGGGCAGGCGTTCTTTCAATACGAGGCCCAGTCCGCCGCAGGCCAGGACCACGGCGCAGTTTAAGAGGACAGCAGGCATAAAAAAGCCCTCCGTTTCTGTTGAGAGATTCCGCGCCCCAAATCAGAGACCTTTCAATGATAGTCCTCCCGACGGGAAAAAGCAAGCATGGATTTTCTCCCTGGGGCATAGTCTTTGGGGAAAGGGAGGTGGGCGCCAATGCGTGCTGTCGCGGTGCTGACGCTGACGGGAGTTTTGTCCCAGCTGGTGGGATTCCTCTTCCGCATCCTCCTCACCCGTCAGGCGGGTGCGGAGATCTTAGGGCTGTATCAACTGATCCTGCCGCTGTATTCGGTCCTGGCCTCCCTCACGGCGGTGGGACTGTACACGGCGGTGTCGAACCTGTCTGCCCGCTATCAGGCTTTGGGGAACCTGCGGGCCATCCATCAGCTGCGGGGGGCCGCGCTGCGCCTGTTTTACCTTTTGGCAGTGCTGCCCTGTGCCGCCCTGCTGATCTTTTCGGACGCGGCCTCGGTTTATATCCTGGGGGATGCCCGGACCCGTCTGGGGCTGATGCTCCTGGTCCCCTGTCTGCTGCTGACGGGGACGGAAAACCTCCACAAACATTATTTCTACGGCACCGGACGGGTCTACCCCGCCGCGTTCACGGAGTTATTAGAGCAAGTCCTCCGGGCGGGAGCGATTTTGGCCCTGCTGTTCATCCTCCAGCCGGACACCCCGGAGCGGGCGGTGGGGACCATCGTCCTGGGTATGGCGTGCAGTGAGCTGATCTCCGCCCTCCTGCAGCTGGTCCTCTTCCGGCTCTGCCTGGGTCCGCCCCAGGCCCTGCCGGGGCCTGGGCAGTCCCGCGGCACCATCACCCGGGCCTGCGTCCAGATCGCCCTGCCCCTGGGGGCGGCGGCGCTGCTGGGGAATCTGCTCTCCTCCGCCAACGCCATCCTCATCCCCCGCCTCCTGGTCCAGGGGGGGATGGAGCAGAGCGAGGCGGTGAGTGCCTACGGCGTGACCTTCGGCATGACCCTGCCCATGCTCCTCCTGCCCACGGCCTTCCTCAGCGCCCTGGGCTTAGTTTTGACCCCGAAGCTTTCGGAATATGCGGCCCTGGGCCGCCGGGAGGAGATCCGCCGCCAGGTCCGTCGGAGCGTGGGGGCGTCGAACCTGATCCTCATCCCGGCCCTCTCCCTGCTCTCGGTGCTGGGGGGCGCCATTGGCGCGGCGCTGTACAAGGAGCCCCGGGTGGGGGCGCATCTGCCGCTGCTGGCCCTGGGGGTGCTCTTCTCCTGCTGGGAGAGTTTATTCATCTGGGTCCTCACGGGGCTGAACCGCCAGACGGCGGCGGCGGCGGTGTCCCTGATCTGCGACGGGGTGCAGCTGGTCTTGACCTGCGTCCTGGTCAGCCGGATGGGCATGGGGGGCTATGCCCTGAGCTTCACCTTGAGTACGCTGCTGGGGGCGGTGCTGAGTTTCCTTCTTGCGGCCCGGGAGACGGGCTTGAAACTGCCCTTTTTCTCCTGGTTCGCCGCGCCGGTGCTGGCGGCCTGTCTGGGCAGCTCCTGCGGGGAGCTGATGGAGACGGTGCTGCTGGGGGGCGGGCTGTCCCCGCTGGCCGCGGCCAGCATTGCCATGGTCTTTGGGCTGCTGCTCTACTTGGCGGCATTGCAGGCCATGGGGGTGGGGCAGCAAAAAACGAGCTAGACATCCCATCATCGCTGTGGTATACTGATTTTGTAAAAAACAAAAGAAGGGGGGCGGCGGTATGCCGACCGAGAAAGAGATTTTGATGATCCAAAAGGCCACCATGTTCGACCTGAAGCAGATTTTAGAAGCCGACCCCGACAAGACCTATACCGTAGAAGAGCTGAAAAAGATCATTGACGCCTATATCGCTGGGGTATCCCAGTAAGGAGGGAGCATCAAATATGAAACGGATCTGCACGCTCCTAGCCCTGCTCCTGGCCCTGCTCACTGGGCTCGCCGTCCCGGCCCTGGCGGCGGAGGCTCCCACCGCTCTGGGCTTCACCAACGATTATACCCCTCCCTTTTCCGCAGTCATCAAGGAGGTCATACGGGACCAGGACGGGGCAGTGACGCAGCTGCAAGTGGAGGCATTCGGGGTCGATATGATCCAGCAGGTCGCCCCCGACGGCGGCGGAGCCTGTCTGGTGAACGTCTACTATGACACAGTCTATGTGGATGAACGCAGCGGCGTCCCCTTTGACCCTGACACCCTGGAGACGGGGGAGCGGATCGTCGTCCTCAGCAACGGGATGTTCTATCCCACGAAGCCCGTGGAGACCCTGGCCCGTGGGGTCCTGCGCAACCCCGTCCCCGATGGACCCACGGCCCACTATCTCACAATAAGCTCCGCCGCCCCTGGTCCGGACGCCTGGGACAGCTTCTCTCTCCCGGCGAACACCCCGGTCAACACCTACTCCGGCGGGGCGATCACCCTGGCCGACGTAACTGCGCGGGGAAATGTCCTGGCTTGGTTGGACCTCTCGGGGGATGGCCGCACACGGGACGAGACGATCCACCGCCTCATGGTCCTGGACACCCCCGGCACCAAGACACTGACCCGCGGCCAGTTTGCCGCCATGCTCCACCTCACCCAGGACAGTCCGGTGGTGAACTACCTCATGCGGTATTCTGACGTTTCCGAACGTGACGCCAACGCCGAAGCCATCCGCTGGGCCTCCAACGAGGGCTTTATGCGGGGCTATCCTGACGGGACCTTCCGTCCCGACGCGCCCATGGACCGCCAGCAGGTGGTCACGGTGCTCTTGCGGGCGAAACGGATCTCGGATGTCCGCTGCGACACGTCCTTTCACTGCGCGGACAAGGACCAGATCGCCCCCTACGCCATGGAGGCCATGGAGTGGGCGTATTATAACACATGGCTCACGGTAGACGGCAACGGCCTCATCCGTCCCCACGGCCGGGTGACGGTGGCCAAGGCGGAGCGGATGCTGGACACCGCGGGATTTTCTCACCGTCCCTGGCTGCCGAAGCTGTGAGGAGATAAGAAGTCAACCATCCAGGAGGAGGAAGGAAGCAATGGAAAAGATATACACCGCAGTGGATCAGCTCATCGGCGGCACGCCGCTGCTGGAGCTGTGCAATCTGGAACAGCGTCTGGGCTTAAAAGCCCGGGTCCTGGCCAAGCTGGAGTTTTTGAACCCCGCCGGTTCAGTAAAGGACCGGGTGGCCAAGGTCATGCTGGACGAGGCGGAGAAGGCGGGGAAACTCAAGCCCGGTTCCGTCATCATCGAGCCCACCAGCGGCAACACCGGCTTAGGTCTGGCGGCGGTGGCGGCGGCCCGGGGCTACCGGGTGATCATCGTCATGCCGGACACCATGAGCCTGGAGCGCCGCCAGCTGATGAAAGCCTACGGCGCGGAGCTGGTCCTCACTGAGGGGGCCTTGGGCATGAGCGGGGCCATCGCCAAGGCGGATGCCCTGGCGGCGGAGCTGCCGGACAGTTTTATTCCCGGGCAGTTCGTCAACCCGGACAACCCCAAAGCCCATCGTCTCACCACCGGCCCGGAGATTTACCAGGATACCGACGGGGCTGTAGATATTTTCGTGGCGGGTGTGGGCACCGGCGGGACCATCACGGGGGCAGGCGGCTATCTCAAGGAGCACAAGCCGGGCGTTAAGGTGGTGGCGGTGGAGCCTGCCGGGTCGGCGGTGCTCTCCGGCGGCAGCGCGGGGCCCCACGGCTTGCAGGGCATCGGGGCGGGCTTCGTCCCGGAGGTTTTAGATCCGTCGGTTTACGATCAGGTGATCCCTGTCACCGAGGAGGAAGCCTACGCCGCCGGACGGCGCTTGGGCCAGGAGGAGGGGGTCCTGGTGGGCATCTCCTCCGGCGCGGCCCTGCATGCGGCGCTTGGGCTGGCCCAGCTGGAGGAGAACGCGGGAAAAACCATTGTGGTCCTCCTCCCGGACACCGGGGACCGGTATCTTTCTACGGCGATGTTTGCAGAGTGAGCGGTCAAAGCGGAGGGAGATCCCCTCCGCTTTTTGCAATTTCTCTTGCGCGGGCATAGCATTTGCCCCGCTTCTGTGGTATACTGTGAAAAAGAGCAACAAAAAAGAGAGATAGGAGCGTTTTTATCATGACGGAAAAACTAAACGCGCGCCAGCTGGTTCTGGTGGGGTCCATGCTCTTCGGCCTGTTCTTCGGCGCGGGGAACCTGATCTTCCCTATGATCCTGGGGGCCAGCGCGGGGACCGCCCTGCCGGCGGCGCTCATCGGTCTGCTGGTGACGGCGGTGGGCATCCCCTTGCTGGGCATCGTCTCCATCGGCATCTCCCGCAGTGAAGGACTGCTGGACTTGTCCGGGCGGGTCTCCAAGCCGTACCGGCTCTTTTTCACCTGTGCGCTGTACCTGACCATCGGGCCCCTCTTCGCCATCCCCCGCTGCGCGGCGACGAGCTTTACCATCGGGGTCCAGCCCCTGGTCTCGGAGCAGACGGCGACGATGGCTCAGCTGATCTTCTCCCTGCTGTTTTTCGCGGCGGTGCTGTTCTTCGCCCTGAAGCCGTCAAAAATCCTGGACTCTGTCGGGAAGTTTTTGAACCCGGCCTTTCTGGTCTTCCTGGGGATCATGCTGGTGACGGCGTTGGTGAACCCCATCAACGCCATTGCCGACGTCGCCCCCAGGGGAGCCTACGAGAGCGGCGCGTTCTTTTCCGGCTTCCTCCAGGGCTATGACACCCTGGACGCCCTGGCCAGCTTGGCTTTCGGTATCATCGTCATCCAGACGGTCCGCCAGCTAGGGGTCCAGGAGCCGGGGGCGGTGGCCAAGAACACCGTCAAGGCCGGCGTGGTGAGCATGGGCCTCATGGCCGTCATCTACACCGCCACCGCCGTGGTGGGGGCCAAGTGCTGTGCTTTGTATATGGACCGGCTGGCGGAGCCCGGCTTCAACGGCGGCGATGCCTTCGCCATCATCGCCCAGCACTATTTCGGAAAAGGCGGGAGCTTGATTTTGGCGGCTACCGTGACCTTGTGCTGCATGAAGACGGCCATTGGCTTGGTGGTCTCCTGCAGTGAGACCTTTGGGGAGATGTTCCCCAAGGGCTTGAAGTATTGGCAGTGGGCCGTGATCTTCACGGGGGTATCCTTCCTGATCTCCAACGTGGGCCTGTCGAAGATCATTGAATTTTCCGGCCCAGTGCTCTACTTCCTCTATCCCCTGGCCATCGCCCTGATCCTGCTGGGGATTTTGGGCAGTGTTTTGGGACACAGCCGGCCGCTGTATCAGTGGACCATCGTCTTTACCTTCCTCGCGGCGGTGCTGGAGCTGGCCCGGGTGGTGCTGGGGCCGGAGCACGCCATTGTTATGGGGATCGCGAAGTGGCTGCCCCTGTACAGCTACGGTCTAGGCTGGGTGGTCCCCACCATTTTGGGCTTCATCGTGGGCTATGTTGTGTTTCTCGTGATCAAGGGGAGGAAAAAAGCGGGATAAGGACAGCGGCGCTTGCTATTTGGGGCGCTCCGCCTTATACTTATCTATAAAGAAGGATGGCTCCAGATCCGGTGTATCCCTTCGGATGTACAAGAATAGGAGGAAAGGATATGGTTGAAGTTATGACAGATAAGCAGTTTAAGACCATCCTCGAAATGGTGGACATGATCCTCGACGGCTGCAAGGACCTTGACGAAGCAAAGGCCAAGCTGAAAAAGCTGATCGAGAATCAGGGTACGAAAAAAGAGGACTAAGCCAAAGCCCGCCTGCCGGTTAAGACACCAGCAGGCGGGCTTTCTTTGCTTCAAATCAATCGAGAGAAGACATCCTCCAAATGGATGGTCAAATCGTCGTATAGGCTGCACTGGAACGAGGTAGAATACGCCGCCCGTTCCGCTTCGGTGAGCCGGTCCATCTCGACCTCATCCAGGATGGTGTGGATATCGTGGAGTGTCAGGGTCTCTCCCTGCAGGAAATACTGTTCCACGGAGCGATTCGGGATATCTACGATCCAATACTCCCGCACGCCATGTTTCCCGTAAACGTCTTTTTTATAGCCCTTGTCCCGTTTGGCGGTTTTAGGAGACAAGACTTCTACCACCAAGTCTGGTGCGCCGAAAACGCCTTTTGGCTGGAGTTTGTCCGGGTCACAGACCACCATCGTGTCGGGGACAAAACGGTCCTTGTCGGAGAGATAGAGGTCCATACCGTCGGCAATGACGGTACACCGTTTCCCTTTCAAGTAATTTTCGAATATATGGGCAATATTGAACGCAATGCGATTGTGATTGTATACGGGCCGCGGCGACATCAGTACCACTTCTCCGTTGATTAGTTCTTCCCAGGGTTCGTCTTGATAGGCTACCATGTTTGGCTCCTTTCTGGGGGGTACCGTTTTTTGTCGGGCAGGCCCGATCCTGGCTTCGCCAGCCAAGGGGCCTTGCCCCCTGGACCTCTGCGCGGGGGCCCTGCCCCCGCACCCCCGCCACCTTTCGTGAAAGGTGGACGAAAGCTTACCCCTTCTTATGCCCTTTCAGCGCTTTCATCCGCTGTTCGTGGTTCAGGATCCGCTTGCGCAGGCGCAGGTTCTGGGGGGTGACCTCCAGCAGCTCGTCATCGGCCAGGAACTCCAGGCACTGCTCCAAGCTCATCTGCCGGGGCGGGACCAGGCGCAGGGCCTCGTCGGAGCCGGAGGCGCGCATATTGGTCAGCTGCTTCTTGCGGCAGATGTTTACGGTGATGTCTTCGCTTTTGGGGGTTTCCCCCACCACCATGCCGCCGTATACGGCTACGCCGGGGCCGATGAACAGCGCGCCCCGCTCCTGGGCGGACCAGAGGCCGTAGGTTACGGAATCCCCGGTTTCAAAGGAGATCAGGCTGCCGGAGTTGCGGCGGGACAGCTCTCCTTTGTAGGGAGCGTAGGAGTCGAAGACCGAGGCCATGATGCCTTCGCCCCGGGTGTCGGTCAAAAATTCGTTGCGGTAGCCGAACAGGCCCCGGGCGGGGACCAGGAACTCCAGCTTCATGCGGGTGCCTACGGGGTTCATCTCCAAAAGG
>JAAWAE010000015.1 GCA_022792035.1 Ruminiclostridium sp.
CCCCCAGAATGCGGTTGATGAGGGAGGACTTGCCCACGTTGGGCTTGCCGATCACCGCCACTTTGACCACGTCCGGGTCCTCTTCCTCCTCGCCCTCCGGGGGGAAGTGCTCAAAACAGGCGTCCAGCAGGTCCCCGGTGCCGTGGCCGTGGACGGCGGAGACGGCGATGGGGTCCCCTAAGCCCAGGTTGTAAAACTCATAGATGTCCGGGTTGGTCATACCCACCTGGTCCATCTTGTTCACCGCCAGGACGATGGGCCGCCTGGAGCGCAGGAGCAGATTGGCCACCTCCTGGTCCGAGGCGGTGAGGCCCGTTTTCACGTCGCAGAGGAAGACGATCACCGTGGCGTTCTGGATGGCGATCTCCGCCTGCTTGCGCATAAAACTCAAAATTTCCGTGGTGGTCCCCGGCTCGATGCCGCCGGTGTCCACGATGTCGAAGGTCCGGCCCCGCCACTCACAGGAGGCGTAGAGCCGGTCCCGGGTCACGCCGGGGGTGTCCTCCACAATGGACAGCCGCCGGCCGGCCAATTTATTAAAGAGCATGGACTTGCCCACATTGGGCCGGCCCACGATGGCTACGAGAGGTTTTGACATGATACCCTCCTTTTCTCAAAGCTGGAAGATGGCGTCGAAAAGCGCGAAGCCGTCCTGAGGCACCGGGATCACCGGGACCCCCAAGGTCTGGGAGACCTCCTCCAGGCTCACATCGTCCAAGAAGACGCGCTCGCCATGGCGGAGCATATTCTGGGCGATGAGCAGGCGCTCTCCCAGGTCCTGCCCCCGGAGCTGGTCCATCAGGTCCTGCCCGGTGATGAGCCCCGCCACGGTGATGGTCTCCCCGAAAAAGCGGTTGACGATGGGATAGACCTGGTAGTTTAAATCAGTATGACAGCTTTCCCCCGCCCTGTCAATGATTTCCTGCAAAAAAGGCGCCGCCGCCACCCCGGTGGCCAGGGAGAAGGGGGGCGCGGACAGGGCCTGCGGAGCGGTGAGGCAGGCGCCCTTCCACTCCGTTTCCAGGAGACGGAGCATCCCCACGCCGTTTTCCAGCTGGGTATAGTCCTCAAAGTATTCATCCTCCGGCAGGGCCAGCCCCCCCTGAAGGTAGAACTCGTCAGAACACCAGAAAATCCGGCTCCCCTGCTCCTCCAGGCAGGTCTGGGCAAAGGCCTCCACCTGCTCCACCACCGCCGCGGCCTCCGCCTGGGTGTAGGGGCGCAGGGGGTAGAGGCCCGCCCGGTGGCGGGTGATGCCCACCGGCACCACCGAGACGCTTTTCACCTGGGGGTAGAGCGCCGCCAAATCCTCCATGCTCTGCCGGAGGACGGCGCCGTCGTTGAGCCCCGGACAGGCCACGATCTGGCAGTTCATCACAATGCCCGCCTGGGCAAAGCCCCTCATGTGTTCCATACACTCCCCCGCCCGGCGGTTGCCCAAAAGCAGGCGGCGGACCTCCGGGTCCGTGGCGTGGACGGAGATGTTGATGGGGGAGATCCGCAGCTCACAGATCCGCTGCCGCTCCCGGGCGCTGAGGTTGGTCAGGGTGATGTAGTTGCCCATGAGGAAGGACAGACGGGCGTCGTCATCCTTAAAATATAAGGTCTCCCGCATCCCTGGGGGCATCTGGTCCACAAAGCAGAACACGCAGCGGTTGGCGCAGCCCCGGGCCCGGTCCATCAGATAGGTCTCAAACTCCAGGCCCAAGTCCTCCCCGGCGTCCTTGCCCAGGCGGACACAGCGGCGGCGCTCCCCTTCTTGGAGCTCCAGCTCCAAATGGGGGTCGTAGGCGTAAAATTTATAGTCCAGCACGTCCCGGATGGGATGGCCGTTGATGGACAGGAGGGTCTCTCCGGCCCGAACCCCCGCTCGGGCGGCGGGGCTGCCGGGGGTCACCTTTTGGATCGTTGTTTTCGCGATGGGAGGCCCCTCCTTTCTCTCTGCATAAAAAAAAGAAAGAGGGGTAGCCCCCCTCCTCTTTTTTCCTATTGGACCTTAGTTCTCCTGGACCTGTCCGAACACCTTACCGTCGTAAGTCATGCAGGTCTTGCACAGTCGGTGGGGCAGACGATATGCGCCGCACTTGGGGCAAGTGGTCACTGCGGGAGCCGCCAGCTTCCAGTTTGCACGCCGCTTATCCCGTCTCTGCTTGGAGACTTTGCTCTTAGGAACCGCCATTTCGAGACACCTCCTTGCTGATGCCCTTACGGGCAGGGTGAATGGTACTACTCAGCTTTATGATCAAGCAGCTGCTGGAGAGCGGCCCACCTGGGGTCGGGCTGCTTTTTGCACCGGCAGGGCTCCCGATTCAAATCGACGCCGCAGCCGGGACAAAGCCCCTTGCAGTCTTCTGAGCACAAATGTTTCGTGTCCATGTCCAGGATGAAGGCGGTATAGGCCAGCTCGCCTAGTTCTACCGCCCCGTCCTCCAAGAGGACCAACGCCTCGTCCTCCTCCCCCTCCAAGCGCTCGGCCAGGAGATAGGAGAGCTTCACGGCCTTCTCCCTGGAAAAGGGGGCCATGCAGCGGTCACAGATCAAATCCAGCTGGGACACCGCCTGTCCTTCCAGCACCAGCATACCGGCGATGTTCGCCACGCTGCCGCTGACCTGGACGGGATGGGTGATGGGCTGTTCCCCAAAAAAATCCTCCTTGGACAGGTCCAGGGAGAAGGAGAAGGGGATGCTGGCTCCCGGCTGATGGATGATGGATCGAAGGTCTAATCGCATAACATACTCCTCACATGGTACGCAGGACATTGTAACAAAAAATCCGCTCCTTGTCAAATACTTTCTTTTCATTTCGGAGCAGATATGCTAAAATATCCGCAAAGGCGGAGCCGCTCCGCCAAGAGACTTCCGTTTTTTGGAAAGGAGCTCCCTCATGCGGGAATACACCATCGCCCAAAACGACGCCGGCCAGCGCCTGGACCGCTGGTTAAATAAAACCCTCCCCCTCCTCCCCGCCGCCCTGGGCCAGAAATACATCCGCCTGGGCCGGGTGAAGGTCAACGGGAAAAAGTCCAAGCGGGACGCCCGCCTGGTCCGGGGGGACCAGCTGCAGCTCTACATCAACGACGAGTTCTTTGACCGGCCCACCCCGGAGAACGCCTTCCTCTCGGTGTACAAGCCACACCTGGACATCCTCTACGAGGACGAGGACCTCCTGCTGCTGAACAAGCGCCCAGGGCTGGTGGTCCATCCCGACGAGCAGGAGCGGGTGAACACCCTGCTCACCCACATCCACGCCTACCTTTATCAAAAAAAGGAGTGGTCCCCTTACGCCGAGCACTCCTTCGCCCCGGCCCTGTGCAACCGCATCGACCGCAACACCGGGGGCATCGTCATCGCCGCCAAGAACGCGGAGACCCTGCGCATCCTGAACCAGAAGATCCGCGACCGGGTAGTGGAGAAATCCTATCTCTGCATCATCCTGGGCCGCATGGACCCCCCGGAGGGAAAGCTGGAGGGCTTCCTCGTCAAGGACGAGGCGAAAAAGCAGGTCTTCGTCCACCGCCGCCCGGTGGAGGGCGGGCGCACCGCCGTGACCCTCTACCGCACCCTGCAATACCGGGACGGCCTGTCCCTGATGGAATGCCGCCTCGTCACCGGGCGCACCCATCAGATCCGCGCCCAGTTCGCCGCCGCCGGACACCCCCTCCTGGGGGACGGCAAGTACGGCCGGGAGCGGGACAACCGCCGCTTCGGCCGCACCGGCGGGCAGGCCCTGTATTCCTACAAGCTCTCCTTCCCCTTCCCCACCGAGGCGGGACGGTTAGAGCGGCTGCGGGGCCGTTCCTGGACGGTGCCGGAAGTGGACTTCGCCGCGGCGTACTTCCCCGGCTTCCAGTTCCCCGCCGATTCCCAACTATGATCTTTAGGAGATTCCTCTTATGCAGACGAAGAACGTGAAACAATCAAAACGCTGGTTCAAAGGCTGGACAGGCCCCAAGCTGGGCCGCCTCTCCGCCAAACTCCCCCGAAGGCGACGACGGATGCGAAAATACAACGCCTTTGAGCTGAAAGTGTTCATGGCCGGCCTGATGATCTTTGACCATTTGGACCACATCCCCGAGTTCCTCTCCCCGGAGGTGGCGGGCCTCTTCCATGTCCTCACCCGCTGCGTCGGCGTCTGGTTCGCCTACGCCGCTGTGGAGAGTTTCCTCTACACCCGCAGCCGGCTGAACTATATCGCCCGGATCTTCCTGGCGGCGGCGGGGATGGCCTTGGGGAATCTGCTCCTCAACCGCCTGGGGGAGGAGGCGGAGCTGTCCATCCACAACAACATTTTCCTCACCTTGGGCCTGGGGGTGGTGACCCTCAGCGCCCTGGCGGAGCTGCGGCTCACCGCCTCCCCCTGGAGGAAGCTGGGCTGTCTGGTGGGGGCCACCGCCATCGTGGCCTTGGGCTGCATCTTCGCCGAGGGCGGATTGGTCCTGCTGCCCTTCATGCTCATCACCTTCCTGTGCCGCAAGGACCCCCGGCGGCGCAATGCCTTCTATCTCTTCCTCTCCGTGTCCCTCTTTGCCATTTCCTATCAGCCCTACCCCTCCTGGCAGACCACGGTGCAGATGCTGGCCTTCAACTCCGACTTCCTGTTCATCACCATCCTGCCCTTCCTGCGGCGGTACAACGGGAAGCGGGGGCCGAAAAATACCGGGACCATCCTCTTCTTCTACCTTTTTTATCCCCTGCATCTTTGGATCATTCAGATCATTGCGCTGCTGGTGGCGGTGTGAACCGATCCAAAAGGACGGAGACCCTTCGGGGCCTCCGTCCTTTTTCAGTTGATCTTTACATTTTCCCAAAGGGTATTCATGTAATCCAGCAGCTCGTTGGAGAGGTTGCGATAGGCGTATTGGTTGTACATCGCCGCAAAGCCCTCCATCTCGGGGTACAGGATCTCCATGGCCTCCTCCCCCATGTCCTCCTGGTACGTCTCGCTCTCATAGACCAGGCGGTTGGGGCAGGCATAGCAGATATACTCGGCGTTGGCTATGGCAGGCTCCTGGCTGAGCATATAGTTGATGAAAATCTCCGCCAGCTCCTTGTCCTGGGCGCAGGAGGGGACGCACATGGCGTCAAAGAAGTAGTTGGTGGCTTCGGGGTAATAAAACTGTAAGTCAACCTCCGGAGCCTGGGCGTCCACCATGGTGAAGTAGTCCCCGGCGTAGTAGGCGCCCACGTCCGCCTCCCCAGCCTCCAGGGCGTTGAAGATCTCGTCCATGACGTAGGCCTTCACCAGGGGGCGCTGCTCCAGCAGGGCCTGGAGGGCCAGGTCCCACTGGGCCTTGTCGGTGGTGTTCACGTCCAGCCCCAGGCGGTACATGGCCGTCCCGAAGGCGTCCCGGGCGTTGTTGAACTGGAGGATGGAGCGGGTGTACTTCTCGTTCCAGAGCAGGTCCCAGCCCTGGGCGTCGGCGGGGTCCACTTTGTTGGCGTTGTAGATGACCCCCACCACGCCGTAGGTGAAGGGGACCGAATAGGTCTCCTCCGGGTCGTAGTACAGCCCCCGGAAGTCCTCCCCGATGTATTGATAGTTGGGAATGTTGTCAAAGTCCAGGGGCAGGAGCATTCCCTCCTCCTGGAGGCGGGCGATCATATAATCCGAAGGGATGATGACATCATAGCTCACCGCGCCGCTTTTGAGCTTGGCATAGAGGTCCTCGTTGCTGGCGAAGGTGGAGTAGTTCACCCGCACCCGCTCCCCGTACGTCTCCTCATACCAGGACTCGAAGGCTTTGATGGTGTCCAGGGAGCCGTCGGAACCGTCGGAGATATACTCCCCCCAGTTGTAGACGTTGAGCACC
>JAAWAE010000016.1 GCA_022792035.1 Ruminiclostridium sp.
CGCCGGAGGACGAACCGCCGTCGCCGGAGGACGAACCGCCGTCGCCGGAGGACGAACCGCCGTCGCCGGAGGACGAACCGCCGTCGCCGGAGGACGAACCGCCGTCGCCGGAGGACGAACCGCCGTCGCCGGAGGACGAACCGCCTCCGCCGGAGGACGAACCGTCATCGCCGGTGGACGGGAGATCCGGAATCCCAGAGCCCGGGTCCGAGGGGGTTGTCTCCGTGTCGGGATCGGGGTTTGGCGCGGGGTTCTCCGAAGGGGCGGGGATGGTGAAGGGTTGGAGGGAGAGGGATACCGTCCCATCAGGATAGCCCGGGACCGCGTCGGCAATCGCGACATGGACCTCACCGCCCTGGGAAGTCCCGGAAAATTGCAGGTCCAGGGCGGTGCTGCCGTTGAGGCTGGCGCCTGTAAAGGTCAGGCCGGTGCTCCTCGGGTCTACTTCGATCTTGTTTATCCATTCGCTCTGGACCTCCTGATCGCAGCGCAGGGTGAGGACGGGGTCCGTGGCGGAGAGGTTTTCCGAGTTATCCAGGTCGAAGTTCGGGATCTTGCAATAGGTCACGCTGGCGCTGGCCAGCACGTCGTTGTTGCTGCCGATGGAGATCTGTTCCCACTCATCCGCGCCCTGCTCATAGCGCAGAGAGGTCAGGCTGGTGCAGCCCTGAAAGGCCCCATTCCCGATCGAGGCAACGGATTGGGGGATTCCTATGCTGGTCAAAGACGTGCAGTCGGCAAAGGCCCCGGCGTCGATCCCGGTCACGTTTACACCGTTGATTTGGCTGGGGATCAGCGCCTCCGTCACTGTGTTGTCACAGCCGGTCACCAGGCCGGTATCCGCGTCGAATTGCAGATTGCCGCCGGTCACGCTGTCTACCTTCACAGACGCTGCCGCCGCCCCGGCACCCACCGGGAGCAGAGACAGGATCAGGCAGAAGGCCAGCAGGGTCGATAGAAATCGTTTCTTCATGCTTTGTCATCCTCTTTTCGTTTTCTTCATGATATATCTCAAGCCTCACTGGGCCGCCACCATATCCACCCCGATCCCAAAGGGGTCCGCCAGCACCACCGCCCCGCAGGCGATGCTCCCGGCAGGGATGGTCATGGTCTGCAGCCGCGCGGCGAACTCCCGCAGCCGGTCCCTGGGCACCGGGGCGCTGCTCTTCACCGCCAGCAAAGTCCCGTCGCCGCGCTTGAGGGTGGTGGTCAGCACCCGTTTCGGTTCCTTCGCCTCCTGCCGGGCGTAGGCCGCGCCCTTTTCGCAGCGGTTCCCCTTCACATGGCCCAAGATGGTGGTGCGCACCCGGCAGCCCCGGGGACAGAGTACACAGGTAAACTGCCCTGCCTTGGGCATCCCCTTGGCCATGGCATCGGAGCTCTCCGCCGGCATGAGGCACAACGACCGCTTCTGCACGAACCGCGCCGCGTTCACCCCCGCCGCCTGTCCCTGGGCGGAGACGAAATCCGCCAGATCCATCACCCGGCGGCAGTTGCCGCAGGAGAAGATCCCCGGGATGCTGGTCTGTAAATAGTCGTCCGTCTGTACGCCGTTGGTCAGGGGGTCCAAAGCCACGCCGGCCAAGGAAGCCAGCTCATTTTCCGGGATCAGCCCCACGGAGAGCAGCAAGGTGTCGCAGTCCACCCGCCGGGCCGTCCCCGGGAAGGGCTGTCCCTTTTCATCCACGGTGGACAGCTCCACTCCGGTGAGCCGCCCGGTGCCAAACAGTTTCGTTGCTGTGGAGCGCAGGTACAGGGGGATCTTAAAATCATTCAGGCACTGGGTCACGTTCCGCTCCAGTCCCCCGGGGGCCTCCCGGGCCTCCACCACCGCCAGGACCTGGGCCCCCTCCAAGGTCAGACGTCGGGCCATGATGAGACCGATGTCCCCGGAGCCCAGGATCACCACCCGCTTCCCGATCATCAGGTTCTTGCAGTTGACCAAATTCTGGGCGGTCCCGGCGGTGTACACCCCCGCCGGACGGGAGCCAGGGATCGCGATGGCCCCCCGGGTCCGCTCCCGGCAGCCGGTGGCCAGCACCACGGCCCCGGCCATGTAGGTGAACACGCCCCCCCGGGTCACGGCGGTGACGATCCGGCTCCGGGTCAGCCCCGTGACCATGGCCCCGGTGCGGACCTTCACTCCGGCGGCGTAGGCTTCCGAGCGGGCCAGCAGGGCATATTCCGTCCCGGTGAGCATGGTTTTGTAGCGGTGCAGGCCGAAGCCGTCGTGGATGCACTGGTTCAAGATCCCCCCGGCCTGACTGTCCCGCTCCAGCAGCAGGACCTTTTCCGCCCCGGCCTCCCGGGCTCCCTTGGCGGCGGCTAAGCCGCCGGGGCCGCCGCCGATGACGACAACATCATAGCGTTCCATTCACTTCACCCTCCCTGTCAAGAGCGGGGAGTTCTCCTCCCGATAGAAAAGCTCCTCCGGCGCAAGGCCATACTCTGAGGTCAAAAGTTGGGCGATCTTGGGCAGGCAATACCCGCCGCTGCAGCGCCCGGTGGTGGCCCAGGCCCGGTACTTGATCCCGGAGAGGGTCCGCACCCCCAGGGGGTTTTCAATGGCCTGGCGGATCTCTGCCTTGGTGACCTTCTGGCAGCGGCAGAAAATCTCGCCGTAATCCGGGTCCCGGGCGATGAGGACGGCTTGTCCCTGGGCGTTCTTCTCCCGGAACCGGGGGATGCCCCGGCGGGTGGGATCAAAATCCTCCTTCTCCGCCAGGGGCATGGACTGCCCGATCAGCCCCACCACCCCCCGGGCGATGGGCAGGGAGGCGGTGAGTCCCGGGGATTCGATGCCGATCAGGTTGATCAGCCCCCGGCAGTCTGCCTCCTCCCGGATGACGAAGTCCCGGTACCCCCCTTTTCCCGGCGGGGTCTGCTTGGGCCGCAGGCCGCAGTAAGCGCCGATGATCTGCCCCCGCTCCAGGCTGGGCAGGAGCTGCTGGGCCTGCTGAAACAGCTGGTCCAGGATTTCCTTGGTGGAGGCGGTGTCCTCCGGGTCGTCGATGTACTCCGCGCTGGGGCCCAAGAGGACGTTGCCGTGGACGGTGGGGGTCAGGTGGACCCCCAGTCCCCCCTCCCCCTCCTTGGGCACGGGATAGACGGGCATGGGCAGATAGTCCTTGGGGACCTGGTCTAAGATAAAATACTGTCCCCGGCAGGGATAGATGCGGTACCGCTCCACCCCCGCCAGCGCCGCCACCTGGGCGCTGGAAAGCCCGGCGCAGTTTACCACAAAGCGGGTGTGAAAGACCTTTCCGCCGGCGGTGACGGCAAAGCCCCCCTCCGGCTGGCGCTGTATGGCGGTGACCGGGTGCTTGAGGAAAAATTCTGCCCCGTTGGCCAGGGCATTCTCCGCCAGGGCTACGGTGTAGAGGAAGGGGTCACAGATCCCCGTTTCCGGGGAGTGCATGGCCCCGATGCCCTCCACCTGGGGCAGAAGGGCGTGGAGTTCCTCCTCCCCCAGCAGTTCCAGCCCCCGGCAGCCGCTGCGCTCCCCCTGGGTCTGGAGGCGCAGAAGGGTGGCCATATCCCCCAGGTCCAGGGCCAGGAGGAGCTTGCCGGTTTTCTTGTAGGGGACATCCAATTCCTGGCACAGCGCCGCAAAGCCCTGGTTCCCCTCCACGCACATCTGGGCCATCAGGGAGCCGGGGGGATTGTTGAAGCCGGCGTGGACCACGGCGGAATTCCGGCCGCTGGCCCCGGCGGCAACATCGGCGCAGCGCTCCACCAGGGCCACCGAGCAGTGATAGCGGCCCAGCTCCCGGGCCACGGCGCAGCCCACTGCGCCGCCGCCGATGATGAGGACGTCGTATCGTTTTTCTCCTGCCATAGGGCATTCCTCCCTGGAAAACGCCCCGCCCCCATGAGAGGGGCAGGGCGTTCCTTTCTCTTTCTGGTCTCTTCTATTTTACTCCAAAGAGCTGCCGGTGTAAAGCTGATAATAACGGCCTTTCTTCTCCATCAGCTCCTCGTGATTGCCCCGCTCGATGATCCGGCCCTGTTCCAGGACCATGATGCAGTCGGCGTTGCGCACCGTGGAGAGACGGTGGGCGATGACGAAGGTGGTGCGGCCGTACATCAGGCCGTCCATGCCCTGCTGGACCAGCATTTCCGTGCGGGTGTCGATGGAGGAGGTGGCCTCGTCCAGGATCAGCACCGGCGGGTCCGCCACCGCCGCCCGGGCAATGGCCAGCAGCTGGCGCTGGCCCTGGCTGAGGTTGGCCCCGTCCCCGGTGAGCATGGTGTCGTAGCCCTCGGGGAGGCGGCGGATGAAGCCGTCGGCGTTGGCCAGCTGGGCAGCAGCCACGCACTCCTCATCCCGGGCGTCCAGACGGCCATAGCGGATGTTGTCCATGACGGTGCCGGTGAAGAGGTGGGTGTCCTGGAGGACGATCCCCAGGGAGCGGCGCAGGTCCGCCTTTTTGATCTTGTTGATGTTCACCCCGTCGTAGCGGATCTTGCCGTCCTGGATGTCATAGAAGCGGTTGATGAGGTTGGTGATGGTGGTCTTTCCCGCCCCGGTAGAGCCCACGAAGGCGATCTTCTGGCCCGGGGTGGCGAAGAGTTTAATATTATGCAGGACGATCTTCTCGTCGCTGTAGCCGAAGTCTACGTCGTCAAAGACCACGTCGCCCTGGACGGGGATGTACTCCGTCCCCTTCTTCCAGGCCCACTGGCAGGTGCGCTCGTCGGTCTCCACAGTGGCGCCGCTGGCGTCCTGCTTGATGTTCACCAGGGAGACGTCCCCGGCGTCGGGTTCCGAGACCTCGTCC
Source organism: Ruminiclostridium sp. (assembly GCA_022792035.1). Classification (GTDB taxonomy): domain Bacteria; phylum Bacillota; class Clostridia; order Oscillospirales; family Oscillospiraceae; genus Evtepia. Next base: position 4,782 of record JAAWAE010000016.1, read on the forward strand.
AGGAGCCGGAAGACCCGGTCGGCGCCGGCCAGGCCCATGACCACGGCGTTGAGCTGCATACTGAACTGGGCGATGGGCATATTGAAGCTGCGGTTGAAGGTCAAAAAGCTGGCCAGTCCCCCCAGGGTGAAGCCGCCCACGCCCCCCAGGGCCAGGAAACCGCCCACGATGGCGCAGAGCACATAGCTGACGTTGCCCAGCTGTCCGGTGATGGGCATGAGCATACTGGAGATGGCGTTGGCGCGCTCGGCGCTGTGGAAGAGGGTCTCGTTGCGCCGGGTGAACTCCTCCACGCTCTTGTCCTCGTGGCAGAAGACTTTGACCACTTTCTGCCCCTCCACCATCTCTTCGATGAAGCCGTTGAGGCTGCCCAGGTTTTTCTGCTGCTCAACGAAGTAGCGGCCGGAGAGGCCGGCGAAGTGTTTGGTGATGAAGAGCACGGCGGCGATCATGACCAGGGTCAGCACCGTCAGGGGGACGTTGAGCACCAGCATGGACAGGAAGATGCTGGCGATGGAGATGCCGCAGTTGAGCAGCTGGGGCATACTCTGGCTGATCATCTGCCGGAGGGTGTCCACGTCGTTGGTGTAAATGGACATGATGTCGCCGTGGGCGTGGGTGTCGAAGTATTGGATGGGCAGGCTTTCCATGTGCTGGAACATCTCGTCCCGCAGGCCCCGGAGGGTGCCCTGGGTGACGTAGATCATGACCCGGTTCCAAGTGAAGCTGGCCAGCACGCCGCAGGCGTAGAACAGGGCCACCCGGGTGATGGCCTGGGCCAGACCGGAGAAGTCCGCGGCGCCGCCGTTCTGTACGGCCTGCACCATGGGCAGGATATACTCGTCGATGAGGGTCTGGGTGAACAGGGTCCCCTGGACCATGGACAGCACGCTGACCACGATCCCCGCCGCCACGACGATGAGGTGGAACCAGTAGCGCCTGCCCACATAGCCCAGCACCCGGCGCAGGGTGCGCATGGGGTGCTCCAGCTTGGCCTTGGGGCCCCGGCCGCGAGCGCGGGGGCCGCGGATTTGCTTTGCGTTGGTGACGCCGCTTTTGTTTTCAGCCATCAGTCTGCACCTCCCTCGTCAAAGTCCCCGCCGCCGCCGGTCTGGGACTGGTAGACGTCCCGGTAGATGGCGTTGGTTTTCAATAGGTTTTCGTGGGTATCGAAGCCGTCCACCCGTCCGTCCTCCAGGACCAGGATGCGGTCCGCGCCGGCCACGCTGGAGACCCGCTGGGCGATGATGAACTTGGTGGTGTCGGGGATCTCCGAGGCAAAGGCTTCCCGGATTTTCGCGTCGGTGGCGGTGTCCACGGCGGAGGTGGAGTCGTCCAGGATGAGGATTTTTGGCTTTTTCAGCAGGGCCCGGGCGATGCACAGGCGCTGCTTCTGTCCGCCGGAGACGTTGGCGCCGCCCTGCTCGATGTGGGTTGCATAGCCCTGGGGCATCTTTTGAATGAACTCGTCGGCGCAGGCCAGCTGGCAGGCCCGGACGCATTCCTCTTCCGTGGCGTTCTCGTCGCCCCAGCGCAGATTATCCAAAATGCTGCCGGAGAAGAGGACGTTCTTTTGCAGCACTACGGAGACCTGGTTGCGCAGAGCCTCCATGCTGTACTCCCGCACATCCCGGCCGCCCACCAGCACCTGGCCGCTGGTGACGTCATAGAGCCGGCTGATGAGGTTGACCAGGCTGGTCTTGGCGGAGCCGGTGCCGCCGATGATGCCGATGGTCTCTCCCGGCCGGATGCTTAGATTGATGCCTTTCAGCACCGGCTTCCCGGCCTCCTTGTGGTAGGCGAAGTCCACGTCCCGGAACTCCACGGAGCCGTCGGCCACGTCCAGGATGGGGTGTTCAGGGTCCTCCAGGTCTGCCTGCTCCCGGAGGACTTCGGAGATGCGCTCGGCGCTGGCGGCGCTCATGGAGAGCATCACAAAGACCATGGAGAGCATCATCAGGCTCATGAGGATGTTCATGCAATAGGTCAAAAGGCTCATCAGCTCCCCAGTGGTGAGGGCGTCGCTGACGATCATCTTGGCGCCGAACCAGCTGATGAGGAGGATGCAGGTGTAAATGGTGGCGTTCATCACCGGGAAGGTCCAGGAGACGATTTTCTCCGAGGAGAGGAACATTTTGTAAATATTCTGGCTGGCGGCACGGAACTTCTGGTTCTCGTGCGCCTCCCGGACGTAAGCCTTCACCACCCGGATGGCGGAGATGTTTTCCTGCACGCTGGCGTTGAGGTCATCGTACTTCTGAAAAACCTGCCGGAAGTATTTCATGGCCCGGGTCATGATGACAAAGAGGATCATGGCCAGCACGATCACGGCCACCAGATAGATGCTGGAGAGCCGGGCGTTGATGGAGAAGGCCATGATCATGGCCACCACCAGGGACGCCGGGGCCCGGATGCACATCCGCAGGAGCATCATATAGGCGTTTTGCACGTTGGTGACGTCGGTGGTGAGCCGGGTGATGAGGCCGGCGGTACTGAACTTGTCGATATTGGAAAAGCTGAAGGTCTGTATGTTTTCATACATGGACTGCCGGAGGTTCCGAGCCAGCCCGGCGGCGGCCCGGGCGCCGAACTTGGCCCCCAGCACGCCGGTGATGAGGCCCAGCACCGCCATGAGCAGCATCCAAAGGCCGATTTTGCGGATGTGGCCCAGATTTCCGGCGGTGACGCCGTAGTCGATGAGGGAGGCCATGAGCAGGGGGATGACCATCTCCACAGCCACTTCGGCCAGCATCATCACGGGGGTGAGGATGGAGTCCCGTTTGAATTCCTTGATTTGAGACGCGATGGTTTTGAGCATAGCGACACTCCTTTCTCTACTTAAATGAAGCGCGAACGGTCCGAAACGCTCATGTACGCAGGTTTGCCTGGATGCGCTGGCACAGGTCCTGAAAGAGCTGCCGCTCTTCCAGGCTGAGGCCCTGGACGGCCAGGGCCTCCACCTCTTCGATGGCTTCCATGGACCGCTCGAAGACGGAGATGCCGAGGGGGGTGAGGGAGAGTTTTTTCAGTCTCGTATCGCCCGCGGCGCTCTGCCGGGTGATGTAGCCTTTTTTCTCCATGAGCTTCACCATACCAGAGACGGAAGAGCGGGTGACATTGAAGGCGGTTTCCAGATCACGTTGGTAGACGTCTTGGCCTTGGCGGCAGTAGAGGAAGCCGAGGATATGGCCGTGAATCATGGAAAACTCGTCGATGTCCCGCTCTCTGGCGATTTTGAGGCATCTGCGGGTGAGGGCATGGTCCAGCATCCGGGTCAGCCGCCCGACGTGGAGGGCGGAGGGGTCGTCCTTAAACATGGAGGTTCCTTCTTTCTGGAGAAAGTACGGTAACGAACTGTTCGGTAGCGCACATTATAACAGGAGTGACAGCATTTGTCAAGGGGGTTTTTGCGGGCTTAGACATAGCAGCAGCGCCCGCCCCCAGACGGGGACGGGCGTTGCAATCACTTTTTATCCTAATGATAAAAAACCATAAAAAATCAGAAAATTGAGGCCGCAGGTGATCACCAAATAGATTGGTTTCTTTGTTGTAATCGCTTTCACCAGAAAGATCGGATATACAGTGACCATAAACAAAAGGGCCAGAAAAATTATCTCACTCAACATACAAGCAGTACCCCTCGTTTCTCAGTTTATGGTTTCAGTTCTATCATCCTTCTAATATAATGAACGAACCACTGTATACCCTTACATAAGAGGACCGCCAGACCACTCCCTAGAGCCATCGCCCCAACGATCACCGCCCCAAGGGAGGACATTGTGCCCTGGTAAATGCAGGTGGCTAAAAATTCACACACTGCGTACACCAGCAATGGAAGCACAAAAACCAGCCTGCGCTTCTTATTATTTTTTACGCGAAAAGAGAGTGCAAACAGGACGATTCCCAACACGATACCGAGCAGAAAAAGCCCCGTGGCCAATTCGCCAATACATCGCAAGACAACAAGTCGCATACTAACCCTCCACAGAATCTCTCCGCAGCTTCTGTTACGGCATGATCTTGTTTCCTTCAGGTGTATTCCATAAGTTCAAATAATAGGTCTATTATTTGAAATGGCTGCTTTCCCTGCATCCCCAAAGCCGGTCAGAGCGACGCAGCCTATGAGGGGCAGCGTAAGAAGACCTTTCATGGCACGGCTCCTTTTCCTAATTTTAGTCTACTATTTTTATCATATTACCATAAATTTCATTGGATTGCAATCCTTTTCCAGAAACCAGTGCCCACCCCCGGGTGGGAGGCGGGCGCTGGTTTTAACTAACCTTTTGCGTGCAGGAATCCTAATCCGTTTATTACTCTACCTGTAAAGTGAATCGAGGACTGATCTCCACATTGTGAAGTTCCACATCATCTACCAGAGCAGTTGGATCAAAAACCGCATACCCTATCACATCATACAAACCAGGAACTTCTGGTACCTTTATGCTAAGACGCCCAGTGCAAACATCTTCTGTGTTTACAGCAAAAAGCAGAGAATCTTTACCATTTATTTCAACTTGCTCATAATCTGTTGTAACAAAGATGAGTCCAGTTTCGGAAGTCTCGACTCCCCTAAGCGTATACATCAACTCTAATGTTGACCCTGCCTTACATGGATAAACGCTTTTGGGAAGCGCAGGATATCCGTTCTTCTGCAACTCCTGATTCTCATAATCTGTATTGAGGACTAAGTTCCTCGCTTCTGGGCAGCGAAACATTCTCTCAGGTGTTGACTTGCTAAGGGTAAAGGACATCTTGTCCGTCTGATTTTCTTTGTAAATCAGATCACAGAGGTGTGTGATGTTTACGCAGTCAGCAACTTCTTCCAGCTCTGACATATGCCGGTCCGAAGCCCCGATTACAGAAAAGAGCAGTTTATGCCGTTCCTCATCAGATGTAAGACCGTCTAATATCATGGGAACTTTGATTTCTTCTCTGTTGTTTAGCTGGAAACTGTATGTATCCACTTTATCTTCCTTTTCGCCTACGCGAAAAGGAATCTGTTGATAATCATAATAAACAGATAAGGTCAATGTCGTTGTCGGTCCTATATAGGAGCAGGTAACATAAATAGGGTCCTCTTCATCCTCCATGCAAATTGTTTTCCCTATCATACTTTCATCAGGGTCTTGAGAAACAAAGAGTCCTATGGAGGTCATATCCGATGGGAACTCCGTCCCTGCTTCCTCAAACCGTGCAGTATATTCTGATATGGCAACTTCATTCCAATCGGGATGATTGACTTCGGAAGCATTGACTTTTTCCTTAGCACAAGACGAGAGCAGACAGCAAGCACTGAGAAGGAGCCCCAAACATACGCCTTTTCTCGGCATAATACAGATTAGGTGAAGGAGTGAGAATGGTTATAATTTTGACGCCCATTTTCATTGCTTGTCACACTATGTGTGGTTTTGGCTGTATATTCTCCAGGACCTGCATACAAGGAATTAGTCTTGATACTTTCCTTGGCTCCATTATAGCTTTTGTCTTGTGATCGGGTTCCAATCGTAACCTTAGCGTACATCCATGTCGTTGTAACCCAAGGATATGATATCGTTTCCGCATAAGCACTGCGGAGAAGGTTGTTGTAATGAAGGACTCCGTTTCCGTTAGTCCCAAAGTGAACTTGCGGTTCCAGTCCATCCTCACCCTCGGAAATAAGAGGAGCACTGATATACTCCCATCCATCCTCGGCATTCATTTCTGCCGCAGAGGCAAACGGAATCGAAAGAGAACAGCACATTACAAGTGCTAGGGTCACTGCTACAAAAAACTTTGTCTTTTTCATGTTATTTCTCCTTTTCTTTATGTGTGTTACATTGTTCTGACAAAATTTCTATTGTAAAATATCACAACCTTTCCGTTACGCTGCCCAGCTTTTAGCCGAAATGACCGTAACCAATTACCCTACTTGCCTGCTCCAATGTTCGCAGGCCCTGCATTGCTTTCCCCGTGATGACAACTCGGTATTCATAACCACGAAGGACCGGCCACGTCTTACGCATATTGGCGCTATAACTGTCCCTGGTAACTGTCCAAGACTTTACCTCCGACCATGTCCCGGATCTCTTCTGCTGGAGACTTGCCACGACAGATACCTTCTCTACCGTCCCCACTGCCCGAACACTGGCCGTCACAGTTGCAACCGCGTCAGAAGAAATATCGATATTTCCGCCAACGGTACTCAAATAAGTCCATCTAGGCTGGATCGCGTCATCCTCTGTAGCAGCAAAAGCCGCCTGCGGAATCCCAATGCAGAACAAGAGCAGCATCGCAAGAAAAGCAATCGGTCTTCTCATAAGTACACCCCCCTTCTTTCCGTTTCTACCCAATATAACGAAAAGAAGAGGGGGTACATGACAAAAATCCAAAAAATTTTAGAAAGTTTTTTCTATGCTGTCAATCATACGCAATATTTCCTCCATGGAAAGCGTTCCTATTATGATATATTGATGGGCATTTGGATACCAGAGAAAAATAGTCCTGCCATCCTTTTCAGAAACAAACCCAGGGAATCCTTTGACCGTCTTTTTGGTTACGACTGCATTCTCTGTATCCACAGCACTGCTTTGGACCGACTCAAAAAAACTCACTGAATAGTAGTCCTCTCCTCCATCCGTATAAGCATATTCGCAAAAATCCTCATATTCCTCCATAGAATCCAGGTAGAAGCCATCCGGCACATAGGTCGGTAAGTAATCATCAAATGATCCTGCCATATGATGGGCGCTACCGGGTTCCCTCACATTAATTTCGGTAAACTCCTCCCGCACCGTATACACCAACTCCAAGAACGGCACCCGGAAGGCGTCTACCTTTGTCACCAGCAAACCGCCGATCATAATGACCACCGCAAACATTGCCGCCGTCCGCTGCACCCTGCCGCGATTCCGCTGCCACCACTCCGCCCGCCGGGACTTACGAATGAGCTTCGCCATTTTTCCCTCGAACTCCGGGGAGAAGGACACAGGGGGTTCTTCCCTGGCAGAAAGCTCCGGCTCATCATTTTGAAGGTCCTCCCGAAACGCATCCCGCAGCATGAGGTCAAACATTTCTTCCTGGGTGCGTCGTTTCATTTTTCCATCCTCTCCTGTTCTGTCAAGGTTTCCATCAGCTTTTTCCGCCCACGGGACAGCCGCGCTGCTACTGTGTTTTCTTTGAGCTGCAAAAGTTCTGCGATTTCCGCTGCGGAGTGATCATAGATGTAATAGAGCTGCATCACATCTTTGTAGGTCTCCGGCAGGCTGGCGATGGCCTCCAGCAGGCGCTGATAGCTGTCTTGGCTGAATACTGCCTCGTCTATGGAGGCGCCCTGAACCTGTTCCGGCAGTGTCTCCAGCTCCGTCAGGTTATCCCATTCCGTTTGCCGCTTGCGGTAAATGTCTATGGCGCAGTTTCTAATAATAATAACGAAATATTTCTCCCTTTCCTGACCACTCATCGCAGAAATTTTTTGCATATTCCGGGCAATGTTCAAAAATGCCTCGGAAAGGGCATCTTCAGCCAGGTGGTGGTCGTGTAAAACGGCATAGGCAATGCGGAACATCGACGAACGATACGCATAGTATAACGTCTCGAAAAGGGAATGGTATCGCTCTTCCATCATTGTCATGTAGATAAGCATCTGTCGTTCACCCTTCCTGCTCCATTCGTCCTTTTTTCTTATTTTCAAAAAATGCACCTCACCACCAAAACGGGGAGAGGTGCATTTAGTATAGCAATCAAGTGTGAAAAAGCAAGAAACTTAAGACTTACTCCGCGTAGTTCTTAAAATAGTTCTGGATCACGATGAAGGGCGTACCCTTATCCCCGGAGCCGGAGGTCAGGTCGCACAGGGAGCCCAGCAGGTCGGTATACTGCCGGGGGGTGGTCCCCTCGGAGCTCATGTCGCCCACCAGATCGGCGTCCTTATCCTGGATCTCCTGCCGGATGGCCTTTTTCAGGGCATCTCCGGAGAGGTCAGCAAAGTCGTTGTCCGCCAGATACTTCAGCTTCAGCTCGTTGGGCCGGCCGGACAGCCCTTCGGTATAGGCCGGGGAGACCACGGGGTCCGCCAGCTCCCAAATGCCCCCTACGGGATCTTTGAAGGCGCCGTCGCCGTAGACCATGACCTCCACATGGAGGCCCCGCTCCTGCTGGATGCGCTGCTGGATGCCGTCCACTACCCGCTGGCAGTCCCGGGGGAAGAGTTTTAGCTTTTCCTCGGTGGCCTTGTTGGAGCCCAGCAGGCCGTAAGCATCATGGTATCCGCTGCCGTCCACGGGGGCGGAGAGGATATCCGCCAGGGTGTAAACAGTCTTGCCGGGGGCGGAGAGGGTATCCCGGGTCTCCTGCCGGGTGTGGATATCGCAGCAGAGGATCTTGTCGCAGACTGGCGCGATGGCCCGGCAGTCGTTGGAGAAGAGGAAGGTGGCTTTGGCCCCCTCGCTCTGGATGACCTCCCGGTAGAAGTCCAGGTAATTCACCCCGGTGAAGGGGTGGACGGGGGAGCCGAAGGCGGCGATGAAGTCCGCCTCGTTGTAGGACCCGGCGTCGTCGTATTTATGCTTAAGGTAAGCGGAGCGGGCCATGAGGGGGTTGCCCACTTCGTCGTTGGGGTAGCTGAAGAGCACCACCACTTCTTTCACCGCCCGGGCGATGGCCTTCAAGGTCACGGAGAAGCGGTTGCGGCTGAGGATGGGATACACCAGCCCCAGCTTTTCCGAACCGAACTTGGCTCGGATATCCTGGGCCACCTGGTCCACGCTCACATAGTTGCCCTGGGCCCGGGCCACCACGGACTCGGTGACGGCGATGATGTCGCGGTCCTTGAGGCTGTAGCCGTCCTCTTTCTCCGATGCGTATACGCTCTTGACGACCAGATCAACGATATCGTCGCCCTCACGAATGATGGGGCCCTGAATGCCTCTGGAAATCACGCCTGCCATGGTCAAATCCTCCAAATAATGATTTCGATTAAACGTACGTTGTGTCAAACGCGGTGCGTAAAATACCGCAATCATTATACAGGGTTTTACCAGGGATGACAAGTCTTAATTTTCCGGGGCGGGAGAATGGCCGCTCTGGTGGAAGTTGACGGGGATGGGGCCGCCTTGGGCATCCAGGAAAGCGACGTCCTTCACCGGCGGGGGAAGGATGACCACGAAGGGCTGCTGGGGGTCTAGGACCTGGTCTTCCATGCCGGGCATGGTGACCCGGGCGGCCCCGGGGGCGTTCATGGAGAGATAGGCACAAGCCCCGTCGATGTGGATGGGCACCCGAAGGATGCCCCGCAGGAGCATATCACTGGAGCCGCCGCGGGCGAAGGTGAAGCCCAGAGACTGCTTTTCGTAGACGGAAAAGATGTGCTGCCGGGTTTCCGGGTCGTAGAAGAGAAGGGCTTGGGCGTTGTCGCTTTTCTGGGACAGACAGGTCCAATGCTCCGGGACCCGCTGCTCGGTCCGGGCCCGATGTTCCACCAGGAAGCGGGGGGTGAAGCCGGCTTTGGCGTAGAGGAGATAGCCGCCCCCGGCCAGGAGGGCTAAGACGATGAGCAGGGCAAGGAATCGTTTCATGGGCGAGCCTCCTTTTTCGGGCTGCGCAGCACCTTGTCCAGGGCTTTGTCCAGCAGCAGGCCGTAGATTTTCGCAAAGGACATGGCGAATACTTGTTCATGGGTCATTGGGTTACACCTCACAAAAGGGGATCGCGCGAAAGGCGCGTTCCCTATAGTACAGGAAAACCCCGGGGATGTCAATTCTCGGCCGGTGGGCGTGCAGGGTGCCGGGGTTCGGCTTGAAACGAGGCGGCGTTTGTGGTAGGATGACAGGAGGAAACGGATCAGATGCACTTTTGACGAAGTGAAGAGGCTCAGCGCTGACAGGAGCGTCTGACAAGATCCAAGACCACCAAAGGAGGACAGACCCTTGAACGATTTGCCCTACGAAGGCTTCGAGCTGGGCCCCATTCGGCCCCCCAGCGAGGCTTACAGTTTATTGCTGCGCATCAACCGCGGCTGCGGCTGGAACAAGTGCCGTTTCTGCGGTTTTTACCGAAACGTACCCTTCAGCCCCCGCAAGGCGGAGGACATCAAGCAGGACATCGACTGCGTGAAATATTGGATCGATGTCTTCCAAGGCCGGGCAGAGGGGAAGCGCACCATGACCGAGGCGGACCAGGAGGCCTGTTACATGGCCTACCACTGGCTCCAGAGCGGGATGCGGAACGTGTTCTTTCAGGACGCCAACAGCATCCTCATGGAGCCGGAGGGGATGGTGGAGGTGCTGGAGTATCTGAAGGCCGCCTTCCCCCAGATTCAGCGCATCACCAGCTATGCCCGCTCTGACACCATCAACCGCCTCAGCCTGGAGCGCCTGCGCCAGTACCGGGCGCTGGGCTTGAACCGCTTTCACATCGGCATGGAGACCGGCAACGATCACATCCTCAAGCTCATGCGCAAGGGGGTCACCAAGCAGGTGCAGATCCAGGCGGGGCAGAAGGCCATGGCGGCGGGGATCGAGGTCAACGAGTTTTATATGCCGGGCATGGGGGGCCGGGAGTATGCCCGGGACAGCGCCCTGGATACCGCCGACGCTCTGAACCAAATTGGCCCGGACTTTATCCGCATCCGCTCCATGGCCTTGGCGGAGAATCTGGAGATGTACGAGGACTATGAGAAGGGCATCCTCACCCGCCCCAACGACATCGAGACCATCCAGGAGATCCGCCTTTTCATCGAGAATTTGGAGGGGATTCACAGCGTCGTAGACAGCGACCACATCCTGAACATCCTCCTGGAACTCCGGGGCCGCCTGCCGGAGGATAAGCCCCGGATGCTGGGACTCATCGACCGCTTCCTGGACCTGCCCAAGGAGCAGCAGGATGTATTCCGTCTGGGACGGCGCCTGGGGGTCATGGGGGAGCTGCGTGATTTGAAGAAGCCGGGCATGGTAGATAAAGTAAAGGAGACCATGTTCCGGGCGCAGATCGACGCGAGCAATCTGGATGAGGTCTGCGACAAACTGATGATCCGGGCGATTCCCATTTGAGGGAGGCCGGGAGGAGACAAGAAAGCGCGCACGGCGGGATTCCCCGCGGTGCGCGCTTTCGTCTGTTTTTCTGTTTTTACAGAGTACGAGCCACGGTATACGCAGTGTGGACCGCAGTCATCACACTGCCCACCTGACTGCCGTCCCCCACTTGATAGACTTCCATCCCCGCGCCCAGCATATCCTCCGCCAGGGAGGGCCGGGGATGAAAGCCTGCCGCTAGGATCACCGCGTCGGCAGGCAGGGTCTCCTCTCCCGACGGCGCGGCCAAAACCACGCTGCCGTCCGTTACGGCTGTCAGGCGGGTCCCGGTGCGGAGTTCCACCTTGGCCTGGGCCAAGAGATCCTCCAACATCTGCTGGTTGCTCTCCGGCACCGGCTGTCCGGCGGACAGGATGGAGGGCAGTGCTTCCACGATGGTCACCGTCCGGCCCTCTTGGGCAAAGCCCAGCGCCGTCTCACAGCCCACTAAGCCGCCGCCGATGACCACGATATGCTCCCCTTGAATCTCCGTCCCGGTCAGCGCGGTGACGCAGTCATAGACCGTCGCCCCGTCGATGCCCGGCACCGGCGGGACCACCGGCTCCGCCCCAAGGGCCAGGATCACCGCGTCCGGCGCCCGGTCTCGGATGTCCTGGGCGGTGAGGCGGGTGCCTGTCTGCACCGTCACCCCCAGGGCCTTCAGCCGCCGCTGATACCAGGCGTTCAGCGCGTTCAAATCTGTCTTGAACGTATGGGCCCCGGCGGGGATGAGGCTGCCGCCCAGCTCTGGTCCGGCTTCACAGAGCGTCACCGTATGTCCGCGAAGGGCAGCGGTGCAGGCGGCTTCCATCCCTGCCGCGCCGCCGCCCACCACCAGGACGTTTTTCTTCACAAACACCGGCAGCGGGGCGAAGCTGGCCTCCCGAGCCGCTTGGGGATTCACCGCGCATCCGGCCCGGCGGCCCAATTTCAGTGCGCCGATGCAGCCCTGGTTGCAGCCGATGCAGGGCCGGATGTCCTCCGCCTGTCCCTTCTGGACCTTTTGGGGATAGTCCGGGTCCGCCAGGGAGGCCCGGGCCAGAACCACGGCGTCGATCTGCCCCTCTTGGATGGCCTTAGCCGCCAGGAGGGGATCGTTCATCCGTCCCCCGCAGAGGATGGGGATGCCGACTGCCTGCTTGGCCTGGGCCGCCAAGTCCAGGATGCGGCCCTTTTCCATGTAGCAGGGGGGCGCGGCGTAGTAGAAGGAATCGTACTGTCCAAAGTCCACGCTGAGGCAGTCGTAGCCGTAGGCTTCCAGGCGGCGGCAGATGGCAAGTCCTTCTTCCAGGGTCCGCCCCGCCTCGTTCTCCCCGTGGAGGGAGGGACGGTTGTAGTCCTGGATATAGGTCTTCAAAGCCAGGCGCATGGAGACCACGAAGTCCGGCCCGCAGACGGCTTTGACCCCCTCCACGATCTCCCGGGCACAGCGCAGGCGGTTTTCCAGTTCCCCGCCGTACTCGTCTGTGCGGTGGTTCATGAAGCTCATGGCGAACTGGTCCAGGAGGTAGCCCCAGTGCATGGCATGGACCTCGATGCCCCGAAAACCGCAGGTTTTCAAAAAGGCCGCTGTGGCGACCATCTGGTCGATCTTCTGCTTGATCTGGTCCTTCGTCAGGGCCGGGGTGGTCTTGGACGGGTCATGGTAATAGGGGATCTCCGAGGGGCCATACGCGCCCATGGCGTTGCGGCCGTAGCCCATGGAGACCTGGGGGAGCATCTGCGCCCCGTAAGTGTCCAGGCGTTCCAGAAGCTCCACGGCGGTGCGCTGGAAGGTTTTGGGGGCTTTCAGGGGCTGCTTGCTGTCCAGCGGATGGACGGGGTCCACCAAGGTGTCAGGGTGGAAGGCCCCGGTATAGATCAGGCCAAAGCCGCCCTTGGCCCGGGCCTCAAAGTAGGCCAGCCCGTCGGGAGAGAACTCCCCAAAGGGGCCGTGGAGGGAGGGCAGGGTCAGGGGTCCGGCACAAAAACGGTTTTGGATGGTGAGGGTTTTCCCCAGGGTCAGGGGGGTGAATAAGGGGGCGTAGGGGTAAGACATATTGGGTTCACTCCTAAAAATTTGTTGGGCCGCAGGCACTGGCGGCTGCGCCTGTCATCTCAGTCTCATGGGGTATAGTATAACAGAGAGCGGCAGACAATGGAACCGATCCCCAGCAAAAAACTTGACAAGACCGGGATAGGATGTTACTATGCTCAACACTGTACTTATAGAAAGGGGTATGTTTTATGAAGAAACTCGAAAACAGAGTTGCCATCGTGACCGGCGCAAGTTCCGGCGTGGGCCGGGGTGTGGCCAAGATCCTGGCTGAGAACGGCGCCAAGGTCTGCGTCTGCGCCCGGCGCATGGAGATGCTGGAATCCCTGACCCAAGAAGTCCGCGAAGCCGGCGGCGAAATGTTTCCCGTGGCCTGCGACGTGATGGAGCCCGATCAGATCCACAACGTGGTGACCCAGTGCGTGGAACGCTACGGCGGCGTGGATATCCTGGTGAACCTGGCCCAGGGCGCCATGCAGGACCGCCCCCTGGAGGAGACCGACGCGGAATACTCCCTCCTGGCCTTCAAGAGCGGCGCCCTGGCCTCCCTGCTGTTCATGCAGGAGTGCTTCCCCTACCTGAAGAAGAGCGGCCACGGCCGGATCATCAACACCGCCTCCGCCGCCGGTTACGACGGCTCCCCGGGCTTTGGCGCCTACGGCATGGCCAAGGAGGCCATCCGGGCCATCACCCGCACCGCCGCCAATGAGTGGGGCCAGTACGGCATCACCGCCAACGTCTTCCTGCCCATCATCGCCACGGACTTTTTCCGGGAGACCCAGCCGGCGGCCCTGAAGTCGCTGGAGTCCAAGACCCCCCTCCACCGCATCGGCACCACGGAGAAAGACTGCGCGCCGCTGATCGTCTTCCTGGCCAGCGACGACGGCGGATATCTCACCGGCCAGTCCTACATGGTGGACGGCGGAATCCATAAGCACTGCTGAGCCCTGCCAGCCCCTGCCCCTTTTGGGGCGGGGGTGTTTTTTTTGTCCCGTTTTTAGCAGTCCACCGTGAAAAACGCCACACCTCCATCAGGAGGACTCCAGGCTTCAGGTATAGAGTGCCGCCCCGTCCTATGCTATCATACAAACAGAAAGCCCCTTGACCCCCGGTTCTGAATGGCGTATAATAGCTCATTCCATCAAAATAACGCATTCTAGGAGGAATCGGCTATGCAAAACTATCGACCGGGAACAGATTGTCTCCACGCCGGGTATGTGCCCGAGAGCGGTGAGCCCAGAAACATCCCCATCATCCAAAGCACCACCTTCCGCTATGGCAGCAGCGCCGCCATGGGCGCCCTCTTCGACCTGGAGGCCCAGGGCTATTTCTACACCCGCCTGCAAAACCCCACCTCCGACCGGGTGGCCGCTAAGATCTGCGCCCTGGAGGGCGGCAGCGCCGCCATGCTCACCTCTTCCGGTCAGGCCGCCAACTTCTTTGCCCTGTTCAATATCTGCTCTGCCGGGGACCATGTGGTCTCCTCCTCCACCATCTACGGCGGGACCTTCAACCTCTTCGCCGTGACCATGAAGCGCATGGGCATCGACTTCACCTTCGTGGACCCCGGCTGCTCCAAAGAGGAGCTGGACGCCGCCTTCCGTCCCAACACCAAGGCGGTGTTTGGGGAGACTATCGCCAATCCGGCCCTCATTGTTCTGGACATCGAGAAGTTTGCCCAGGCGGCCCACAGCCACGGCGTGCCCCTGATCGTGGACAACACCTTCCCCACCCCCATAAACTGCCGCCCCTTCGACTTCGGCGCGGACATCGTCACCCATTCCACCACCAAGTATATGGACGGCCACGCCAACTGCGTGGGCGGGGCCATCGTGGACAGCGGGAAGTTTGATTGGACCAAGTATCCCGACAAGTTCCCCGGCCTGTGTACCCCCGATGACAGCTACCACGGCGTGACCTACACCGAGCGTTTCGGCCTGGCGGGGGCCTTCATCACCAAGGCCACGGTGCAGCTGATGCGGGACTTCGGGGCCTCCCCCGCGCCCATGAACGCATACTTCCTCAACGTGGGCCTGGAGACCCTCCACCTGCGGATGCCCCAGCACTGCGCCAACGCGCAAGCCATCGCCCGGTATTTGCAGGACCATCCCAAGGTGGCTTGGGTGTCCTATCCCGGCCTGGAGGGGGACAAGAACTACGCCCTGGCCCAGAAGTATATGCCCAAGGGCACCTGCGGCGTGGTGGCCTTCGGCCTCAAGGGCGGACGGGCCGCGGCGGAGACTTTTATGGCCGGGCTGAAGCTGGCCTCCATCGCCACCCATGTGGCCGACGCCAAGACCTGCGTGCTCCACCCCGCCTCCTCCACCCACCGGCAGATGTCCGACCAGGAGCTGGAGGCCGCCGGCGTGGGCGCGGACCTGATCCGGCTGTCCGTGGGCATCGAGGATGCGGCGGACATCCAGGCTGACCTGGAGGGGGCTTTGGCGGCGGTATAACCTCCCCGGACGCCAGGGGAGGAGAAGAAAGGATGTCTTGTGATGAACCACAAAAAAGGTCTGCTCCTCATGGTCCTGTGCGGCCTGCTTTTGAGCCTTGGCGGGGTCTGCGTGAAGCAGATCCCCTGGAACCCCCTGGCGATCAATTCCTTCCGCAGCCTCATTTCCGTGGGGATCCTGCTGGCCTTCGCCGGGATCACCCGCAGCAAATTTCACCTCACCGGCGGCGTGCTGCTGGGCGCCGTGGGAGTGTGCGGGGCTACGGTGCTCTATACCGTGGCCAATAAGCTGACCACGGCGGGCAGTGCCGTCCTGCTCCAGTTCACCGCCGCGCCGGTGGCCATCCTGGCGTTTTCCTGGCTGATGTTCCGGGAGCGCCCCAAGCGTCTGGACCTGGTGGCCTGCCTCTTCATCGTGGGCGGGGTGTTCTGCTTCTTCCTGGACAGTCTGGGCAGCGGACGCTTTGCCGGGGATCTCATCGCGATCGCCTCCGGCGTGGCCTACGCCCTGGTGTTCCTCAGCAACCGGTTCCCGGGGGGCAACGCCCTCTGGGCCACCATCCTGGGCCAGTGCGTGGGGGCGGTGATCGGCCTGCCCGCCCTGACCCGGGAGACCCAGTTCGACCCCCACACCCTCTTTTACGCCCTCATCCTGGGGATTTTCCAGCTGGGGCTGGCCTACGTCTGCCTGACCACTGGGGTGAAGTACGTCAAGCCGGTCACGGCCAATTTGATCACGGGCATCGAACCGGTGCTCAACCCCATCCTGGTGGCCCTGGTGGTGGGGGAGACCCTGTCCCCGCTGTCGCTGCTGGGGGGCGCCATCGTGTTTGTCAGCGTGATGGTCTATAACGTCCTCAGCGCCCGGGCGGGGAGCCAAGAGGCCGTCCCGGCGCCATCCACCTGAGAAAGGAAGCCTGTTATGCTGGATATCATCTATCGGGACGAGGCCATCGTGGTCTGCGTCAAGCCCTTCCGGGTCCTCTCCACCGACGAGCCCGGCGGGATGCCGGACCTGATCCGGGAGGCCATCGGGGCCCCCAAGGCGAAGGTGCGGACCATCCACCGCCTGGACCAGGTGGTGGGGGGGCTGATGGTCTACGGCCTCACCGCCCACGCCGCCTCGGAGCTGTCCCGGCAGATCCGGGAGGACCAGTTCGCCAAGGAGTATCAGGCGGTGGTCCACTGGAGACCCCGGGAGGATCGGGGGACGTTCCGGGACCTGCTGGCCCGGGATGAGAAGACCCGCAAGACCTACGTCACCAAACACCCCGGGAAGGGGGTCCAGGAGGCGGTGCTGCACTATCAGCTGCTGGACAACCGCAGCGGCTTTTCCCTGGTGGAGATCCAGCTGGAGACAGGGCGGACCCATCAGATCCGCGCCCAGTTCTCCTCCCGGGGCCTGCCCCTGGCTGGGGACCGGAAGTACAGCCGGTATCCTGACCCCAAGTCCTGGCAGATCGCCCTCTGGTCCAGCCATCTCTCCTTCACCCATCCGGAGAGCGGGGAGGCCATGGACTTTCGTCTGCCGCCGCCGGAGACGGAGCCTTGGACCTTGTTTGCATTTCACGAGATTTCCTGAATTTTCCACACATGGATTCCCCCGGGCCTCACATACTACCCTCGGAGTTCGGAAGAGGCCATGCCTCTACGGGCCGGCCAGTACGGGGCAGCCGCCCTGTATGGGCAAGATCCAAACGGGAGGTTTTCTCATCGTGAAGGCAATCGACAGGATCGCCCTGGCCCTGACCGTCATTGGCGGTCTGAACTGGGGCTGTGTGGGGATTTTCGGCCTGGATATCGTGGCGGCCCTCTTCGGCGGCTCCGCCAGCGGTCTGAGCCGGCTGGTTTATATCCTGGTGTGTCTGTCCGCCGTTTGGTGCATCACCCTCTTCTTCCGGGAAGAGTCCGATGACACCCGCGCACCCACCCGGGGACACGCTTGATCTGAAATCGCAGGGATGCGCCGCGCAGGTTCGCGGCGCGTCCTTTTTTGTGCGCTCTTGTCAGGGCGGGGAAAGCGTTATATAATAGGATCATCTTATCGTCATAGGGAGGAGAATCATGCTATGCAGATCATTCCGATGCAGGAGCTGAAAGACCTTGATGCCATTGAACAGCGGTGTGCGGAAGCGAACGGTCCCGTCTATGTGACAAAAAACGGATATGGCCGACTGGTGGTGATGGATATCAACTATTATGAACGCACAATACAAAAACTGTACGAAGCGGCTGCCATCGCGGAAGGATTGGAAGATGTAAAAGCTGGACGCTTACTCGATGGGCCGTCCGCCCTCCAGGCCATTGAGGAACGATATGGCTTATAATTACACATACCACCTGACGTCAAAAGCCTGCACAGATTTGGAGGAGATCCTCAACTATCTGTCTGGGAATCTCGCCAACCCTACAGCAGCTTCAAGGTTTTGGAGCAAGCTGAATGCCGTGATCCAAGAAACACAGAGTTTCCCGTTCAGCGGCCCCACGGTACCATATGTGTTACCGCAAGACACGCCCGGTATGCCTGTAAGGAAAAAACTTGTCAATCAATATGTCATGTTCTATCTGGCAGACAGCAAGCAGGAGCGGATCATCATCTTGCGTGTCATCCATGGCAGACAGGATACCCTGGAGATCTTGCGCACGCTGGAGCTCTGATGCCCCCGCCTTGCAATTTTTCACCAAAGGGTGTAAAATACCTTCAGCCCTCCGCGGGGCACAGCGCCGCCCTGCGGTATTCTAAAAACAAAGAAAACCCCGCGTGCAGACAGGAGGTTGTTTCATGAGAAAAACAAAAATCATTTGTACCCTCGGCCCCTCCACCGACGATCCCAAGGTCCTGGAGGCCATGATGAAGAGCGGCATGGATGTGGCCCGCTTCAACTTCTCCCACGGTACCCACGCCGACCATAAAAAACGCCTGGAGCAGCTCAAAGAGACCCGCAAGCGCATGAATCTGCCCGTGGCCGCGCTCCTGGACACCAAAGGTCCGGAGATCCGCCTGAAAACCTTCGAGAACGGCAAAGAGGTCCTGGAGACCGGACAGACCTTCACCCTTACCGTCCGGGACGTGGTCGGGACCCGGGACATCTGCTCCGTCAGCTACCGCAACCTGCCCCAGGATGTCCAGCCCGGCACTCAGATCATGCTGGACGACGGCCTCATCAGCATGAGCGTACTGGAATGCACCGAGACCGATATCACCTGCCGGGTTGAAAACGGCGGCGTCATCAAGGACCGCAAGGGGGTCAACGTCCCCGGCGTCCACCTCTCCATGCCCTATATGAGCCCCCAGGACCGGGAGGATATCCTCTTCGGCATTCAGGAAGATTTCGATTTCATCGCCGCCTCCTTCTGCCGCAGCGCCCAGGATGTCACCGAGATCCGCCGCCTCCTGGAGGAGCACAACTCCAATATGCGCATCATCGCCAAGCTGGAAAACCAGGAGGGCGTGAACAATTTGGACGAGATCCTGGCCGTGGCCGACGGCGTCATGATCGCCCGGGGCGACATGGGCGTGGAGATCGATTTTACCGAGATCCCCGTCATCCAGAAGGAGACCATCGCCTATACCCTGGGCTGCGGCAAGCACGTCATCACCGCCACCCAGATGCTGGACAGCATGGTCACCAACCCCCGCCCCACCCGGGCCGAGATCACCGACGTGGCCAACGCCGTCTATGACGGCACCTCCGCCGTGATGCTCTCCGCCGAGACCGCCGCGGGGAAGTATCCCGTGGAATCCGTGGCCACCATGGCCGCCATCGCCGAGCGCACCGAGCAGGAGTTCAGCTATTATGCCCGGATGAAGGACATGATCCCCGATATGCGCCTGGGCATCGGCGGGGCCACCGCCCACGCCGCCTGCACCACCGCCGCCGACACCAACGCCACCGCCATCATCACCGTCAGCGCCAGCGGGGCCACCCCCCGGCTCATCAGCCGCTACCGCCCCGAGACCCCCATCATCGCCTGCGTCATGGATGAGAAGATCCAGCGCCAGCTCTCCCTGACCTGGGGCGTCACCCCCTTGATCATGGGCTTTGTCCAGTCCACCGACGAGATGATCGAGGGCTCTGTGCGCATCGCCCAAGAGGCCGGGCTGATCCGGGACCGGGACATCGCCGTGGTCACCGCCGGCGTCCCCGCCGGGGTGGCCGGGACCACCAACATGATCAAGGTCCATCTGGTGGGCAGCAGCCTGATCACCGGAGCCGGGGTGGGGGACCAGGCCGCGAAAGGGGCGCTGTGCGTGTGCCGGACCCCGGCGGATGTGAAAGTAAAATTCCGCCCCGGAATGATCCTGGTGGTGCCCAACACCAGCAATGAACTCCTGCCCTACATGATGCAGGCGGAGGCCATCATCACCGAAAAGGGCGGGATGGGCAGTCACGCCGCCGTGGTGGGATTAGCCCTGAAAAAGCCTGTGATCGTGGGGGCCGTGGGGGCCACCCGGACCCTCCACGATGGGATGAACGTTTTTGTGGACTGCCGCCATGGCATCGTTCAGCGTTGGGCAGAGTGAGCCCAGTCCCACCGCGTTTCCTGCGGTCCAAGCAGGGAACTTTGATTTGCGCCGCCCCATCTCCGGGGCGGCGTTTTCTGTTCCAAAATGACAAAACCGTCACCCGGAAATTCACCCCGCCGTCACCCCCCTGGGGTATCCTGAACAGGAAAGGAGCGAAACACTATGGAACTCTTACGCTGTGAACATTTGACCAAAACTTACGGCACCCCGCAAAACCCCGTGAAGGCCCTGGACGATGTGTCCTTCTCGGTGGAAAAGGGGGAGTTCGTCTCCATCGTGGGTCCCTCGGGCAGCGGGAAGTCCACCCTGCTGCACATCCTGGGGGGCGTGGACAAACCCACCAGCGGCCGGGTCTTTCTGGACGGCACCGACCTGCACTCCCTCAAGGAGGACCAGCTGGCCGTTTTCCGCCGGCGTCAGATCGGTTTGGTCTACCAATTTTTCAACCTCCTGCCGGTGCTGAATGTAGACGAGAACATCGTCCTGCCCCACCTCCTGGACCGCCGGGCCATGGACTGGGTCCGTCTGGACCAGATCGTGGAGCAGATGGGTCTGACGGACCGGCGCACCCACCTGCCCAATCAGCTCTCCGGAGGACAGCAGCAGCGGGTGAGCATCGGGCGGGCCCTGTTCAACCATCCCGCCATCGTCCTGGCCGACGAGCCCACCGGCAACCTGGACCGCAGAAGCGGCGGGGAAATCATCGACCTCTTCAAGACCTCCAACCGCCGCCTGGGCCAGACCCTCCTGCTCATCACCCACGATGAAAGCATCGCCCTCCAGGCCGACCGGATGCTGTGCATCGAGGACGGACGCATCACCCGGGATGAGCGCATCCGCATCCGGGGAGGTGGGGAGGCATGAGAGACAGGTCCATCCGCAACGTGGTCCACTATGTCACCGCGCGCTATATGCGTCTGAACAAAAAACGTACCCTGACCACCTTTTTGGGCATCGTTTTCACCGTCCTGCTGATGACCTGCGTCTTTGTGGGCCGGGAGAGCTCCATCGCCTACTTAGAGGAGGTGGCCGCGCAGAAAAACGGCAAGTGGCACTATTCCATCTCCGACGCCACCCCCCAGGTCCGGGAGGAGATCGAGGCCCTGCCCTACGTCACCGGCACCGCCGCCTCCCGCTCCCTGGGGCTGACGGACTTTCCCGCCTCCGGCAATGCCGAGAGGCCCTATCTCAACGTGAAAGCCTATGAGCCCCAGGCCATGGACTGGAACAACATCCGCCTGACCCAGGGGCGTTTTCCGGAAAATGCCCACGAGCTGGTCCTCAGCGGCGCCTGCCTGGAGGACGGGGCCGCTGTACAGCTGGGGGATACCCTGGATGCCGCCTTCTTTACCCGGACCATCACCGGCACCCAGGACGGGGAGACGAAAAAGACCTATTTCCCCGACTTCGGCCTGGAGATCGCCCCGGGGGAGCGCAAGGATCTTTCTCTGACCTTCCCCTATTGTTCCGACAGCAGCTCCTTCCGCATCGACAGGATTTGGACCGGGGAGACCGGGCGCTATACCGTGGTGGGGTTCATCGAGACGCCCGGCTTTGAGCCGAGCTACGGCGCGGGCTACACCGCTCTGACCCTGGCCGACGAGGCCCTCCAGGCCCAGGGCGGAGCCTGCACCCTCTTCCTCCGGGTAGATTTAGACGACAGCCCCGTGGGGGCCCCCGCCCTGCTCTGGCAGATCGCCGGGGAGGACAAGGTGGAGGAAAACAACTCCCTCCTGGCCTTTTCCGCCAACAGCTCCGACGCCACCATGAACCTGATGGTCAACCTGATGACCGCTTTCTTCCTGCTGCTGATCCTCGCCGTGTCCGTGGTGCTGATCTACAACGTGTTTAACATCTCCTTCCGGGAACGCAGCCGGTACTTGGGGATGCTCTCCTCCGTGGGGGCCACCGCCCGGCAGAAGCGCAGCAGCGTCTATTTTGAGGCCGGGACCCTCCTCCTGGCCGCCCTGCCGGTGGGCATCCTGGCCGGGTTCGGGGTGGTCCTGGGCGGACTGCGGCTCATCGAGCCCTATGTGTGCCAGCTGGTGTATGCCGATATCCCCCAGGAGGCCCCGGAGGTCCATTTGGTGCTGTCCTGGAAAGCCCTGCTGTGCGTGGTTTTGGCCAGCGTCGTGACCGTCCTGCTCTCCGCTTTCCTGCCTGCCCGTAAAATCGGAAAGATCGGGCCCATCGCCAGCATCCAGGGCAGCGGGGAAGTGCGGCAAAAAAGCTGCCGCACCCGCATCCGGGGCAGCGCCGAGGGGATGCTCGCTCATGGCTTTCTCCGCCGCATGAAGCGCAGCCAGCGCAGTCTGCTCCTGGCGGTGACCGCTTTTCTGCTGGTCCTGGTGGTGGCCTCCTTCGGCATCAGCCGGGTCATTGATGTGATCTCCCAGAAAACCGAGGTCTCCTTCAGCTTGGCGGCCACCCCTCAGGAGGATGAATGTGTGTTCTACTATGACAGGAGCGCGGAAAACGCCCAGGCCATCTATGACGCTCTGAAGCAGGACATGGAAACCCGCCCGGAGGTCGTTTCCGTGAAGGAGTGGTACAGCAGTATGTTCTGCCTGGACGTGGACCGGGATTTTTACAGTCGGGAATACTGGGAAGCCTATCTGGACATTGCCGAAGTCTACCTGGGCCGGGACCACACCCGGGAACAGCTTCGGGAGCAGTATATCTTGAACCGGGACCTCTGTACGGTCAGCCTCCTGGTCCCCGATGACGACACCTTGCGGCAGATCGCCCAGCGGTGCGGGGCGGACCAATCCCTGCTCTTTGGCGGCATGGGGGCCATTCTCATCAATGAAGCCCAGCTGGACAGCGACAACTACGGTTTTGAGAACAAAAAGCCCCAGCGGTACCGCTATTTTGACATCCAGCAGCCCTCATCGGTCCAGCCGGGGGCGTCCTTCCCGGTGTCGGTCTACAACACCGCGTTGGAGACCAATACCCCGGGGAAGCTGACCATGGCGGGGTATGCCAGCGGCAAGGACCTTGCGCCCGTCCTCTCTGTCCATGGGGGGGAACTCTGGCTCCTCCTCAGCCGTCAGAGCGCGGAGGAACTGGCGCGTTCCGCCGGGTACGCCCAGCTGTCGGACTACCTGGAAGCGGAGCTGCGGGTCCAGCTGGCCCCGGGGCAGGAGGATTTTGTAACAATGCTTCGCCAGAGCACCGAGGACCAAGACGTGGTGCATTTCTCTGCCTGGAATGACCCGGACTACACCGGCTCCATTGCCCAGTCCCTCTGCGCCATCCTGCGGATCTTGCTGGCGGCGTTTGTGGCGCTGTCTTCGGTGATCTGCCTGCTGAACCTGTGGAATGCCATCCACGGCCGGATGCTGGAGCGGCAGCGGGATTTGGCGGTCCTGCGCTCTGTGGGGGCTACGGGGCGGCAGCTGGAAAGGATGCTGGTGCTGGAGTGTTTGGGACTTTTGGGAAAAGCCTTCATCCTGGCCGCGCTGCTCTCCGGGGTGCTGATCTATGGCATCCAGCGGCTCCTTAGTGACCTCTTTGGGCATCTGGTCTTTCGCCTGCCTTGGGGACTGCTGGCCTTCGCCCTGGTCTTCACCGCCGGGGCGGTGCTCCTCATCACCCTGCACAGCGTCCGGCGGGAGCAAAATCTGATTGATTGCATCCGCAAAGATAGTGTATAATCGCAGCAAATCAGACACGTTAGGAGGTGGTGCGCCATGACCGTATTGGTCGTAGAGGACGACGAGATTATCCTGGACAGCCTGCGCTACTCCCTGGTCCAGGCGGGGTATACCGTGACGGCGGCGGGGAGCGTGGCGGAGGCTCTGGCCTTCCTGGACACCGGGGCGCCCTTTGACCTGTGCCTGCTGGACATCCGTCTGCCGGATGGAAGCGGCTTCCAGGTCTGCGATGCCATCCGGGCCAAGAGCAGCCTTCCCATCCTCTTTTTGACGGCCTGCGATGACGAGGTGAGCACCGTCCGGGCCTTGGAGACCGGCGGGGATGATTATGTGTCAAAACCCTTCCGGGTCCGGGAGCTGCTGGCCCGGATGGGAGCGGTGCTCCGGCGCAGCGGGACGCAGTCCGAGCCGGTCACCGCCATGGTGGGGGAGAACCAGGTGAATCTGCAAACCGGCAAGGTGTATCGGGAGGGGCAGGAGGTGGTCCTCACCGCCATGGAGTATAAGCTGCTCCTGGTATTTTTGAAAAACCGGGGGCAGCTGCTCTCCCGCAGCCAGATTTTGAACCAGCTTTGGGACGCCGCCGGGGCTTATGTCAACGATAATACCCTCACCGTGTACGTCAAGCGTTTGCGGGAGAAGCTGGGCGGCGGCGGGGCGCTGATTCAAACCGTGCGGGGCATCGGCTACCGCCTGAGCTGACGGGGAAAGGAGGCGGTCCCGTGACTTGGAAGCTGGAGCTGGCCGTGTGTGCCGGCTGTCTGGCCTTGGCGGCGGTCCTGGGCTCTCCCCTGCCTTTGGCGGCGGGGTTTGGTTTTTGGGGCGCCGCGTGCGTTTGGCGCAGGCGGCAGGCGCGGCAGCTGGACGAACTGATCGACGCGCTGACCCACCTGCAGGACCCCGGCGGTTACGTCCATTTGACCGACTGTCAGGAGGGGAAGCTGGGGATCTTGTCCAGCGAGGTCTATAAACTGGTGGACCTTCTGCAGGAGCAGGCCGGGTCCGCCCATCAGGGGAAGCGGTACATGGCCGATATGCTGGCGGACATCTCCCATCAGCTGAAAACGCCCCTGACCGCCCTGGGGATCTTGATGGATATTTTGGGGACCCCGGCGCTTTCCGACGAAAAACGTTTGGAGACTGTGGGGAAGGCGGAGGCCCAGCTGGGGAAGATCCAATGGCTGATCCGGTCTTTGCTGGTGCTGTCGCAGCTGGACGCCGGAGTGCTGGCGCTGAAGCGGGAGGAGGTAGAACTGTGCCCTTTGTTGGACGGGGTGTGTGATTCCCTGGAGGTTTTGGCGGATGTGCAGGGGGTGAGCCTGCGCCGGATGTATGACGGCGAGCGGCTCTGGCTGAGCTGTGACCGGGAGTGGACCCGGGAGGCGCTGGCCAATATCGTCAAGAACTGCATCGAGCACAGCCCCGGCGGGACCGTGACCCTGTCGGTTTTGCAGCATAATTTCTCCACCAGCATCACCATCCAGGACAACGGGAGCGGGATTCCCAAGGAGGAGCTGCCCCATATCTTTGAACGCTTTTATAAGGGGCGGGGCAGCGCCTCCGGCAGCGTGGGGTTAGGCTTGGCTCTGGCCAATCAGATCGTCCTGGGGCAGAATGGGATGCTCAGCGTGGAGAGTCAGGTGGGGGCGGGGACGGTGTTTTCGGTGCGGTTTTATCCGGTGGGGTGAGGGCGATTCGCAGTCCTAGCTGTAAAATTCACCGTTGAATTTTACGGCAGACTAGCGTATACTAGATGGAGAAAGGGGCTGACTTCTATGCCGAATATCAAACCGATTTCCGACCTTCGTAATTACAGCGAAGTCCTCCATGATGTGGCGGTCGGGGCACCTGTTTTCCTCACGAAAAATGGACGAGGGAAATATGCTATCCTAGATATGCAGGAGTATGAAAGGACACAGGCAGCACTCCAGCTGATGAACGAATTGGCCAAAGGCCGGAAGTCTGGCGAGGAGAATGGTTGGCTGAGCTTGGAGGAAGTCGAAGAATCGCTGGGAATCTCCCATGAATAAGCTGCATCTATCTGATCAGGCTCACGCCGACTTGACTGAAATCAAGGCGTATATCTCAAAAGACTTGGAAAATCCAAGCGCTGCTGTCTCAGTTGTCAGAAATATTACCAAAGATATCCGCAGGCTGAGAGAATATGCTTTCATCGGAGCGCCTTTATCCTCTATCGCAAATGTCGTGAGTTCTTATCGTTTCCTCGTCACGGGGAATTACCTTACATTCTACCGTGTTTCAGGGAATGTAGTGTATGTAGATCGCGTCCTGTATGGTCGACGGGATTATTTGCGTATCCTGTTTGGGGACATGGTGCATGAAAGTCCTCCTGGAACTATGACATAACGCTGGAAAGCCGGGGCTGTTCTTCTCAGCCCCGACTTTATTTTGCCAACTCTTGGAATGCTTCAAGGTTTTCCGCAATCAGGCGGTCCGCTGTTTCTGCGAGTTTCTCCCGTTGGGCGACTTTGGAAAAGTCCCGGTCCGCCTCAGGCATGGGGATCATCGCGTTGGTATTCATCTTCGTCCCTCCTTTTTCCCTTTAGTATACACAGCTCCCGGAGGGAAATCAAGACGGGAGGGCTTAGGATGGCTTTTCGCTTTCCATAAAATTTTTCAAAAACCCTTGACAAACCTGGGACAAGCATGGTATCATGAGGATACCTATGAAAAGGGCTTTATTTTTGTGGGCAGATTAACGGTATCTGCCCACAAACCCTTGACCGCATCAGGACATAGGGAGGCAAACGATGCCGTTCCTACCGTGTTCTTTTTTCGTGCTCGTACCAAGAAGCACTTGAAAACACTTGAACCGTCGGGACCGGAGTCGCCTGGATAAGACGAGAGCCGGCTTCCGGCGTTTTGTTTTCCCGGGGCCGTAGATCGTAAAGGAGGTGCCGCAATATGGCAAAAGCCGGCGCACGGGTGAAGATCACCCTCAGATGCAACGAATGCAAGCAGCGCAATTACAACACTATGAAAAACAAGAAGAATACCCCTGACCGCTTAGAGATGAACAAGTACTGCCCCTTCTGCAGAAAGCACACCGTTCATAGCGAGACTAAGTGATGACGGCCTATATTCTCTCTCAGAAAGAAGGGTGAACCGAATGTCTGAAAAGGAAATGCAAAACCTGGACGAAACAACCAACGCGACCCCTGAGCGCAGCGAATCCAAGGAGAGCAAGCCCAAGGATACCAAGGAGTCCAAGTCCGCCAAGCCTAAGAAAGACAAAGCGAAGGCCGATAAGAAACCGGGCCTGGGCAAGCGTCTGGCCCGCTTTTTCCGGGAGCTGAAGGCAGAGCTGAAAAAGGTCGCCTGGCCCACCAGGGCAGAGACGATGCGCAACACCGGCATCGTCATCGTGTGCGTCATCATCGTGGGCATCATCGTCTGGGTCTTCGACGGCCTGGCCACCGCCCTGATCAACGCTCTGCTCTCCCTGTTCGGCCGCTGAAACGCTGGGTGAACGATTATGGCTGAAGAAGCAAAATGGTATGTGGCACATACCTATTCCGGATATGAAAATACCGTGAAAGCCACCATCGAGAAGGCCGTGGAAAACCGCAACATGGGCGAGCTGATCCAGGCCGTGAACATCCCCCTGGAGACCGTCACCGAGATCACGGAGACCGGGGCCAAGACCGTGGAACGCAAAGTCTTCCCCGGCTATGTGCTGGTGAAGATGGTCATGACCGACGAGACTTGGCATCTGGTGCGCAACGTGCGCGGCGTGACCGGCTTCGTCGGCTCCGGCAACAAGGCCATCCCCCTCACCGACGCGGAGATCGCCGCCATGGGTGTGGAGAAGCGGGAGGTCTTGGTGAACTACGAGGTGGGCAGCAGCGTGCGCATCACCGAAGGCGCCCTGGAATCCTTCCTGGGCACAGTGGAGGAGATCGATACCGAACGAGAAAAAGTCCGGGTGGTGGTGTCCATGTTCGGCCGGGAGACCCCGGTGGAGCTGGACCTGGACCAGATCGAGTCCATCTGACTTGCGGCGCCCCTGTCCCGATCCCCGGATTCGGATGTGTTTATAGAAGGGAATGCCCCGCAAGCGTGGGAGGAGCGGTCCTGGGAGACCCTCCGTCCAACCACATTTTCAAAATGGAGGTGCTCTAAGTGGCACAGAAAGTAACTGGATACGTCAAATTACAGATTCCCGCCGGCAAGGCAACGCCGGCTCCCCCCGTGGGCCCGGCCCTGGGCCAGCACGGCATCAATATCTCCGCCTTTACCAAGGAGTTCAACGAGCGCACCAAGAACGACGCCGGCCTGATCATCCCCGTGGTCATCACCGTCTACGCCGACCGCTCCTTCTCCTTCATCACCAAGACCCCTCCCGCCGCCGTCCTGATCAAGAAGGCCTGCAACCTGGAAAAAGCCTCCGGCGTGCCCAACAAGGAGAAGGTCGCCACCATCAGCAAAGAAGACGTGCGCAAGATCGCCGAGACCAAAATGCGGGATCTCAACGCCGCCACCATCGAGGCGGCCATGAGCATGATCGCCGGCACCGCCCGCTCCATGGGCGTGGTCGTAGGCGAGTAAGGGGGTAAGAAGCAATGTTTAGAGGAAAGAAATATCAAGACAGCGCAAAGCAGATCGACAAGGCCAATCTCTACGACACCGCAGAGGCCATGGACCTGATCGTGAAGACCGCCCCCGCCAAGTTCGACGAGACCGTAGAACTCCACGTCAAGCTGGGCGTGGACTCCCGTCACGCAGACCAGCAGGTCCGCGGCGCCATCGTCCTGCCCCACGGCACCGGCAAGGTGCCCCGCGTGCTGGTCTTCGCCAAGGGCGACAAGGCCGACGCCGCCAAGGAAGCCGGCGCTGATTACGTGGGCGAGGCAGATCTGGCCCAGAAGATCCAGCAGGAGAACTGGTTCGACTTCGACGTGGTCATCGCCTCCCCGGACATGATGAGCGTGGTCGGCCGTCTGGGTAAAGTCCTGGGCCCCAAGGGCCTGATGCCCTCCCCCAAGGCCGGCACTGTGACCCCCAACGTGGCCAATGCCGTTCAGGAAGCCAAGGCCGGTAAAGTGGAGTATCGTCTGGACAAGACCAACATCATCCACTGCCCCATCGGCAAAGTCTCCTTCGGAGCCGAGAAGCTGGGGGAGAACTTCTCCACCCTGATCGGCGCCATTCTGAAAGCCAAGCCTGCCGCAGCGAAGGGCACCTACATCAAGAGCTGCGTCATCGCTTCCACCATGGGCCCCGGCATCAAGATCAACGCCGCCAAGCTTAGCTAAAAAATTTGATATTTTCCCCCCAAAGGCTCTTGACGGGGCCTTTGGGGGATGATATAATACTTCCGCGTTCCAAAGACAGCAGGTCCCCATAAATCCTGCCGAGGATGCAGTCCATTTATGATTGCTTCATGTCCTTGTGTCTTTGTGTCACAGGGACATTTTTCTTTGGTTCCTCACAATCCCTTATGGAGGTGAAAAACCGTATGCCAAACGCAAAGATCCTCAGCGAGAAGCAGGCCGTCGTGGCCGAGCTGACCGAAAAGCTCCAGAATGCCGCCGCAGGCGTCATCGTGGACTATCGCGGCATCACCGTAGCAGAGGACACCGAGCTGCGTGCCAAGATGCGCGAGGCCGGCGTGGACTACTTCGTCATGAAGAACACCCTGCTGCGCTTCGCCGTCAAGAACGCCGGTCTGGAAGATCTGACCGACGTGCTGAAGGGCACCACATCCATCGCCCTGTGCCAGGGTGATCCCGTGGCCGCCGCCAAGGTCGTCAGCGAGTTTTCCAAAAAGCTGGCCGCCCAGGAGAAGTTCACCGTCAAGGCAGGCTTCGTAGACGGCAAAGTCATCGACGCCGCCGGTGTCAAGGCCCTGGCCGACCTGCCCAGCAAGGAGGTCCTGGTGGCCACCGTCCTGGGCACCATGATCGCTCCCATCCGCGGCCTTGCCACGGTGCTGGATGCCAACATCTCCGGCTTGGCCCGCGTGATCCAAGCCATCGCAGACCAGAAAGCATAAAGCTTTCGCCCGCCTTTCTCGAAAGGCGGCAGGGTGCAGGGACAGAGTCCCTGCGCAGGGTCCAGGGGCAAGGCCCCTGGTCGGACGAAGTCCGAACTGGGCGAAGCCCACAAATAATACGAAATGATACTACATTTGGAGGTACACCATTATGGCTAGCGAAAAGATCACTGCTATGATCGAAGAGATCAAGACCCTCACCGTCCTGGAGC
>JAAWAE010000017.1 GCA_022792035.1 Ruminiclostridium sp.
GGAAGGAGCAGCACATCACCATCACCTCCTCCACCAATATGTCCAAGGAGGACGTGGAGAAGGCCGTCAAGGAGGCCGAGCAGTTCGCTGCCGAGGACGCCAAGCGCAAGGAGGAAGTGGACACCCGCAATCAGGCGGATCAGATGGTCTACCAGAGCGAGAAGGCCCTGGAGGAAATGAAGGATAAGCTGGACGCCGGGGAAGTCAGTGAACTCCAGGCGGAGATCGAAAAGGTGAAGGAAGCCCTGAAGGGCACCGACACCGAGGCCATCAAGACCGCCACCGAGAGCCTGACCCAGGCATTCTACAAGGTCAGCGAGAAGATGTACCAGCAGGCCGGCGCCCAGGGCGCGGGTCCGGATATGAACGGCGGTCCTGGTCCCGACATGAACGGCGGGGCAGGCTTCGGCACCGCGCCGGACAACGGCGGCGGCGACAATGTGGTGGACGCGGACTACACAGTGGTTGACGACCAGTAAAAACCAGTTTATAATATTCGTGCCAGGAGAGCCGGAGGGGGAGCCCCTTCGGCCCTCTCCGGCGTTTTTCGCGCGGCCCACCCGGGCGGCGCTTTTGCCAATAGAACAGAGGTGAGCAGCGATGGCTGATACGAATAAACGAGATTACTATGAGGCCCTGGGCGTGAAGAAGGACGCCACGGAGGCGGAGCTGAAAAAAGCCTACCGGAGGCTGGCCAAGGAGAACCATCCGGACCTGCACCCAGGCGACAAGGCGGCCGAGGCCCGCTTCAAGGAGATCAACGAGGCCTATGAGGTCCTCTCCGACAAGGAGAAGCGGGCCAAGTACGACCAGTTCGGCTTTGCCGGGGTGGACCCCAACTTCGGCGCCGGCGGCCCCGGCGGGGGCTTTGGCGGCTTCGACGTGGGGGATATTTTTGAGAGCTTCTTTGGCGGCTTCGGCGGCTTTGGCGGCAGCGGCGGCGGCAGGAGCCGCACCGGCCCCAGCAAGGGGCAGACCCTGCGCACCAGCATCACCCTGACCTTGGAGGAAGCCGCCTTCGGCTGTGAGAAGCAGGTGGACATTCAGCACGTGGAGAGCTGTGACAGCTGTCACGGCACCGGCTGCGCCGAAGGGACCACGGCGGAGGTCTGTCCGGAGTGTCACGGGGCCGGCACCGTCCGGGTCCAGCAGCGCACGGTCTTCGGCAATATGTCCACCACCACCGTCTGCCCCAACTGCCGGGGCGAGGGGCGCATCATCCACCAGCCCTGCAAGAGCTGCGGCGGCGCAGGCGGCGTGCGCCGGAAGAAGAAGGTCACGGTGAAGGTCCCCGCGGGCATCGACGCCGGGCAGGCCATCTCCGTCCGGGGCCAGGGGGATATGGGCCGCAACGGCGGGCCCGCCGGAGACCTGATCGTGGGCATCAACATCATGCCCCATGTGCTCTTCCGCCGGGAGGGGACGGACATCTATCTGGAGCAGACCGTATCCTTCCTCCAGGCGGCCCTGGGGGCACAGCTGCAGATCCCCACCTTGAAAGAGGAGGTCCGCTGGACCCTCCCTGCCGGGACCCAGCCGGGGACCCGCTTCCGTCTGCGGGACCAAGGCGTGCCCGTGCTCAACGGCCGGGGACGGGGGGACCAGTTTGTCACCATCCGGGTGGAGGTCCCCAAAAAGCTCACCGCCGAACAGCGGCAGGCCCTGGAACGGTTTGGCGAGACCATGGGCGAGAGCGTCAATCCCGTCAGCGCCCCGGAGCCGGAGAAGAGCGAGGAGAGCGCCAAGGGCGGGAAGAGCGAGGGGTTCTTCCACCGCAAGAAGAAGTGAGGAGGGGCTGCGATGTTTTTGGCGGACTGCCACACCCATTCCCTCTGCTCCCCGGACTCTGAGGCGCCCATGGTGGAGATGGCCCGGCGGGGGGTGGAGCTGGGCTTGAACACCCTGTGTCTCACGGACCACTGTGATTTGATGAGCATTTACGGCGAACCCACCCCGGAGTATGACTGGGGAACGGTGCTGGCGCAGCGCCGGGAGACCTTGGACGCCTTCGGCACCCGGCTGGACCTGCCCATGGGGGTGGAGCTGGGGTCGGGGTTTTACTACCCGGAGGCGGCGGCGAAGATCATCGCCCAGCCGGGGCTGGACTTCATCATCGGTTCTGCCCACAACCTCAGCCCCCAGGCCGGGGGCCGGGATTTCTTCCTTTTGGATTACAGCACGGTGGAGGATTGCTATCGGGCTTTGGATGATTATTTTCAGTCCATGCTTTCCCTGGCGGCGGCGGGGGAATTTTATGATGTGGTAGGGCATATCATCTATCCCCTGCGGTACATGAAAGGACGCTATCCCACGCCGCCGGATATCTGGCGGTATCGGGACCAGATCCACGAGATCCTGCGCCGGGCGGTGGAGCGGGGGAAGGGCATCGAGATCAACACCTGGAAGGGGCAGACCCTTTCAGCGTGGCGCCCGGTGCTCAAGCTGTACAAGGACCTGGGCGGGGAGATCATCACCGTGGGTTCCGACGCCCATGCCCCCGCTCCCCTGGCCCTGGGCATCCGGGAGGCGTACCAGCTGATGGAAGACTGCGGTTTCCGCTATGTGGCTGTTTACCACCAGCGTAAGCCGGAGATGATAAAATTGTAACAAAAAGAAGAGGAGGAACAAACATGATTGCATTGGGTTCTGACCACGGCGGCTTTGCTCTGAAGGAGAAGATCAAGGCATACCTGGACAGCGAGGATATCCTTTATAAGGATTTCGGCTGTGAGAGTGCTGAACGCTGTGATTATCCCATCTACGCCAAGGCAGCGGCGGAGGCTGTTGTGAAAGGGGAGTGCCTGCGGGGTATCCTGGTCTGCACCAGCGGCATTGGGATGTCCATCGCGGCCAATAAGGTGAAGGGGATTCGATGCGCGGTGTGCAGCGATCCTCTCTCCGCCGAGCTCACCCGCCGGCACAACGATGCCAATATGCTGGCCCTGGGGGCCGGGATGGTGGGGCCGAATATGGCCGAACGGATCGTGGAGACCTTCCTGTGCACCGAGTTTGAGGGAGGCCGTCATGCCAAGCGTGTGGAATTGATCTCTGAAATGGAATCGTAAAGCATGAAGCGCGCCGCCCTGCCGGGAGACTGGCAGGGCGGTGCGCTTGTTTCCAAGGGGGCATTTTTGCATCCATAAGTATCTTACAAAAATAACTCAGGTTCCTTTCGGGGGAAGGAGAACTGCTCCTCCAATTCCGTTTTATGATAGAGATAATTGGGGTCATCGAAATACTTGGCCCCTTCGGGACACAGGCGCACACAGCGGTTGCACTTCATACACGGTCCCGCCATGACCTTGGGGTCTTCCGGGTCAATGGAACCCAGGGGGCATTCCTCAGCACAGAGCCCGCATTCGCTGCAGGCATCCGAGGTCTTGGGCGTGACCTTCAGGATGTTGATGGGATTGCCGTGGCGGTCCCGGGGGGTATAGTAGGGCCCCACAGGGTCATTGCCCCGGACCGCCGCCGGTCCCAGCTCCTCCAGGGCGGACAGAGCAAAGAGCTTTTCCGCCGTCTGGTAGGCAAAGCTCCTGGCGATGGTCCGGTCGCTGATGTCCGGACGTCCCGCGGCCTGGGTCTGGGAGAAGGCGTGCTGGCAGGCGAAGGCCCCGGCGGAGAGGGTATGGAAGCCGCCGGCCTCTAAAGTCCGGCACAGCTCCATGAGGGCATCATCATAATTTCGGTTCCCGTAGCATACGATGGGCACGGCCAAAGCACCCGCCCCCTGGATGGAGGCCACATACTTGATGAGCAGGTTCGGCACCCGTCCGGCGTAGACCGGTGTGCCGAACACCACCAGATCCCCAGGACCAAAGGACTTCGGCGTGCGGCGGACCTGGGGCGGGGTGAAATCGAAGGTCTGCAGCGGCGCACCGCAGCGCCGGGCCAGGGCCCGGGCCACCTGGGTGACGACGGTTTTGGTGGTGTCCGTGGCGCTGAAATAGGCGGCCCATACAGTCTGTACGTTCATGGCTGCGCGCTCCTTTTCAAAAATTTTCTTCTCTGATTATACAGAAAGGCGGGGGCGCTGTAAAGGCGCTTTTTCCCCAAATCCCCTGCGTCAGGGACCTGGAAGGGGAGCATCGGGGCCGCTCTTGTCAGAAAAGTAGAGGAAAGGGAGGGAAAGAGCCGCTCCTTTGCCCAGGACACAGTTGATTTTTTCTCGAGAGTTCCATATAATATAGTCTAGTGAAGCACCCTGTCGAAGAATGGAATTTCTTGGGAGAGGAGAGGGGAACGTGATGGATACGGAGAAAAAGGAAAAAAAGACCCCGGAAAAGAAGAAGGCCCTGCTGCTGGGCAGCGGGATCGCCGCGGCTTTGGTGGTGGCGTATGCCCTGCTGTGTACGGCGGGAGGCGGAGGGACCATCTACCCCAACGTCAGCGTCCTGGGCGTGGACGTAGGCGGGATGACCTATGAGGAAGCCCAGACCGCTGTGAAGGAAGCCGTGGCCGAGGAGGGCAACGCCCAAAAACGCGGCGTCCACTTCGCCGTGACCACCCAGGATGGCGGGACCACCCAAGTCCAGGTCCCTCTCTCCAGTGTGGAGACCGACTGCGCCGCCACCGCGCAGGCCGCCTGGGCGCTGGGCAACGAGAGCAGCTTCCCCGCCCGGGGCGGGATCTTCTTAAAATGTCTGGTGGCCGGGGCCCAGGTCCCCGCCAGCTTTGGCGAGAGCGAAAAGCTGGAAGCCATCCTGGATGACATGGATGCCCAGGTAGGCAAGCAAACCGTCCAGAGCAGCTGGGAGCAGGGGGAGAGCACCCTGACCGTCACCAAAGGCACCCCCGGCAACCTCCTGGACCGGGAGAGCGTCCGGCAGGAGATTTACGACCGTTTGGGGCAGGCAGAGCTGGTGGATTTTGAGGACAGCGAGCCTCAGTTCACCGTGGACCTTGCCCAGGCGCTGCCGGAAGAGCTGGATTTCCAGGAGATCCTGGGCGAGGTGGAGACCAAGGTCCAGGACGCCGAGATGGATAAGAACGCCAAACACTTCCAAGTGGAGCACGAGGGCATTTCCTTTGACCCCCAAGGGGCCAAGACCACTTTTGATGCCCTGGGCTGGGGGGAGAGCGCGGAGATCCCCCTCATCATAACCCAACCCACCCGGACGGTGAAGGACCTGGAGCCCTACCTCTACCAGGATGTCTTGGGCAGCTGCAACACCGAGATCGCCGGGTCCCAGAACCGGGTGAGCAATATCGCCCTGGCGGCAAAGCTCTTCAATGGGACGGTCCTCATGCCGGGAGAGGAGTTCTCCTACAATGGCGTGGTGGGAAGCCGGACCAGCGACAAAGGCTTCCTCCCCGCGCCGGCCTATGTCTCCGGAGAGTCGGTCCAGGAGATCGGCGGCGGCGTGTGCCAAGGTTCCTCTACCATCTATCTGGCCACCCTGCGGGCCAACCTGGAAATCGTGGAGCGGTATAATCACGGCTATATCGCCAGCTATGTCCCCCACGGGATGGACGCCACCGTCTATTATGGCGTGAAGGACTTCCGCTTCCGCAACGATACCCCCTTCCCCATCAAGGTGACGGGCAGTGTCTCCGGGCGGACCCTGTCGGTGAATATCATGGGGACCAAGTCCGACAACATCACGGTGGAGATGACCAACGAGACCGTAGGGACCACAGGGTATAATACCGTCTACAAAGTGGGCAGCGGTCTGAGTGCCGGAGCGACCAAGGTCAGCGTCACCCCCTATACAGGCTATACGGTGCGTACTTACCGTAACCTCTATCAGAACGGAAAGCTCCTGAGTTCGGACCTGGAGGCCACCAGTGTGTACCGTCCCCGGGACAAGGTGATCCTGGTGAGCGCGGCGGACGCCTATAAGTATGGCATCCCCGGCTATTCCGCGCCGGCGCCTGAAAAGCCGAAGCCGGACCCGACTCCGGCGCCCACCCCGACACCAACGCCGGCCCCCGCGCCGGATCCCACCCCCGCCCCCGCGCCGGACCCGGCCCCCACACCGGATCCCGCCCCCTCTGCGGAGGCCGCGTAAGGAAGGAAATCGACCATGATACAACTCCCCCCCAGACGGGAAATCAAACAGCAGGCCAAGGGCTGGATGCTCCATCCAGTCTGCCTGCGGGTGACGCTGCTGCTGGTGAGCGTGACCATGGGACTCTTCGGCCTGCAGATGCTCTTGGATGGCAACATGGGGTACCTGATCGGCAGCTTGGATAAGTACGGCGGCAGCAGTACCGGCATCTACCGTGTGGAAGACGGCTTCAATGTGATCTTCCGCATGGACCTGGCGGGGGTCGTCCTGGCCCTGCCGGTGAGCTACGCCAAGCTGCGGGTGTTCGTTGCTATGAACGTCCTCACCTTCCTGGTCCTGGCCCCCCTGCGCCTGGGGGTCATGGAGCAGTATTGGAACGTGCTGGTGAAGAAGGAGGCAAGCGTCTATTCCGTTTTCCGCTGGTTCACCCAGCCGGCCCGTCTGGTGCGGGCCTTGGTGGTGGAGTTCCTGCTCCAAGGGGTGGTGCGGTTTTTGGGGCTGATCGCGATGTGTCCCAGTTTGTACTGTTACTATCTGTTCTATACGACGACCCCAACCATGGAAAGTCTGACCAGCGGCAACGCCACGCTGCAATTCGCCGCTTCCGCCCTGGCCTTCCTGGCCGTGTTCTTTACCTTCTGGCTCCACTGCCTGCTGCTGCCGCTGCGCTACTGCTTGGCGGCGCACCCGGAGTACCGCCTGCGGCAGGTTTTCGTCCGGGGACGGCGGAGCGTGAAAGGGTTTGACAAAGCCTTCTTCGGCTTTCGCTCGACCTACCTGCTGTGGTTCGGCGCCTCCTCCTTTACCCATTTTGCCCTGGACCTCTTCGTACTGCCCTACAGCTCCTTAGGCAGTATGCTTTACCTCCAGGCACTGGGGAAGGCGAAGCAGCAGGAAGAAAAGGAAGAGAGACCGTCCATACAGGAATGAAATGATTCAAACATCGCCTGCGCATCCCGAAGGGGACGCGCAGGCGATGTTTGACGTTTTGGATGTCAGGCCATGGCCCGATGCAGGAAGGTGACGATCTGTCCCCGGGTGCAGGGGGCGTTGGGAGAGAAGTGGAGGGCGTCGGTACCGGAGGTGATCCGCTCTTCCACTGCCCAAGCTACGGCTTGATAGGAGGCAGCGGAGGCGGGGACATCCAAAAAGTCCGGCGCGGTGCTGGGCACCGGGCTGACAGGACTGCCCTGGGCCCGCCAGAGGAAGGTCACCACCTGGGCCCGCGTGCAGGGGCTGCCGGGGGCGAAGCGGCGGCTGTCCACACCGGAAGTGATGCCGTTTTCATAAGCCCAGAGGACGGCGTTGGCGTAGTAGTCGGTGCTTTTCACATCAGAGAAGGGGATGCTGCCGGAGGCGGGTTCCGGGGAGCCCGCGGCCCGCCAGAGAACCGTGACAACCTCCCCCCGCGTGCAGGTGCGGCTGGGGGTAAAGTGGTTGTTCCCCGTGCCGACGATGTAGCCATGATCTACCGCCCAAGTCACGGCATCCCCGAAATAGGCCTCGCCGCTGACGTCGCGGAAGGGAGAGATTTTGACAGAAAGGGTCGCGGCCTGCCCACCCCAGCGGACGGTCACTTCCTGTTCCCCAGGGGTGTTGGAGTCAAAGCCAGTGTACATCTCGGGGAGGAGAGGGAGGTAATTGTCGCCGTGGTCGGAGCAGGATGCGGTGAGATAGAGGTTCTGATCATCCAAACTGCCGCCCCGGGGGAGGGAGAGACTGTCCTGGGAGAGACGCAGGTTGGAGATGGCGCAGCGTTTGGAGAGGAAGAGCTGGACGGAGCTGGTGCCGTACTTGCCGCCCCGAGGATCGTGGCCCGTGCCGATGTGGACGAATTGGTCAGAGAGGATGTTGGCACGATGGCCGTCACTGTTCATCCAGCCGTTCATGACGCCGGCGGCAGAGGTGAAGCCGGTAGCGATGTTCTCACCGGCGGCGTAATAGCCGATGTTTTCATCCTCCAGGGCAGTGAAACAGGAAGTTCCGTCCGGGCGGTCGTGGGAGTAGTAAACAGCGAGATCCCGCTCCCGGAGGTCAGCGGCAGATTGGAGGTCAGGAAAGATGGAGAGGGGCGCAAGACCCTGCTGAATGCGGACTTGGTTGGTCAGGAGGAGGATGTCCCACTCGACCTGGGTGCAGGAAGCAGATAATGCTTCAGGGACAGCGGCAGCATGGACAGGGACCACCAGAAGAAGCGGAGAGAGCAGAAGGAGGAAAAGAGGCAAGGAAAGAGGGAAGGGTAGGGATAAGATACGACGTTTCATAGACAGTCTCCTTTTTCGGATTTTCAGATCTGGAATTTTACAGATACTCTTACTGTACGAGATTTCTCACAGAAATGCAAGGAAAAGAGGCAAAACTCCCATAAAATACGAGCCGAAACAGCGATCCACCGGAGAAGAACCAACAAAGAAGGGCCGATGCCGCGAAGCGGCGAGGCCCCCATCCAGGGCCTCCGAACCCCGCCGACCGGCCCCACCCATCCGATCCCCACAAATCAAAATCGAAGGACCCAAACCCCGCCAAAAGGCCGGCCAGTCCCCCCAAGCGAATCAAGCCAGGAACCACATCCATCGAAGGACACCCCACTTACAGACACCTCTGCCGCAGCAAAATCGCCATCGAAGAAATTCAAACCCCGAGCCCAAGAGACCCTCCGGCCTCCCATACTCCGTTGGAGGACGGAATGGCGGACGGTTCCCGGGCGAAGACCAAACCAGGACGGTAAAGCAACCAGTCCCGCCCCCGCGGTTCTTTTTTTGGTCCTGTTTTTCTTTTGAAGAAAAACAGGACGGAAACGTAAAAGCAAGGAATAAGAACCAGAAGAAAAAAGGGCCCAAGTCCCCCCAAGAACTTGAGCCCGAAAACCGTATGAAAAACCCATAACCAAACAAAAGATTAACTTAGGCCATGTGCCACAACACACCCACCACCGCCGCGATCCCAACGAACGCAACCGAAGGCAGCGCCTTCACCCTAGGCAGACGCATAGCAAGCAGCAACGCAACCGCCAAAACGATAGCCTTCCAGTGAAGAACCAAAGACCCATCCCAGGTAAACAGCGACACAGCACAGACAGAAAACGCGGCAGCTCCAATGAGCCCCACCGATGCCGGACGCAGCGCATAGAAAAGCCCCTGCAAACGAGAACTTTTCCAAAGCACGCTGAGGAGCTTCGCCACCACAAGGATGATCAAAAAAGCAGGGGTCACCAACCCAAGCGGCGCGATGATCCCCCCAGGGACCCCGGCAGTGGCATACCCCACGTAAGTGGCCATGTTGATGCCAATAGGCCCAGGCGTCGCCTCGGAAATGGCAATCATGTTAGCCAGATCAGCCCCAGAAAACCATCCTGTCCGAGCAGAGAGATCAAAGAGGAACGGAACCGTGGCCATCCCGCCGCCCATAGAGAATAAACCCACCAGGAAAAAAGCAGCGTAGAGATGGAGGAGGATCACGCCGACGTCCCCCCCTTCCGAATGCGGGAGAGGATGAGCCCAAACGCCCCCGCGCCCATCACCAGCAGCGCAGGGGAAAGCCCCAGAAAGGCAGCCAGAAGAAATACCACCAGACAGATACAAAAGGTGGGGATGTCCAGCACAGCCTTCTTGTAGAGAGCCACAGTGCTGTTGAGAATCAAGGCGCAGACACAGGCCCGAACCCCCGCCAGCGCGTGCTGTACCCAGGGGTTCTCGGCCAGCGTCCAGAAAAAGGCGGAAATCACCAGCACGATCAGGATAGGAGGCGTCAAAATCCCTAAGGTCGCCGCGGCGGCGCCCCTAAAACCGCCCTTGCGATAGCCGCAGTAGGTGGCAGTGTTCACGGAAATTACCCCGGGGGTGCACTGGGCGACCGCGTTCAAGTCCAAAAGCTCCTCCGCCGTCAGCCAACCCTTCTTTTCCACCAGCTCCCGCTGAAAAAACGGCAGCATGGCATAGCCGCCGCCAAAGCAGCTGGCGCTGATCCGGGCAAAGGAGAGGAATAGTTCCAGGGAAGCGGTCATGTCAGCTGCACAGATCCAGAATGACTTGGGTGTAAATCTTCGCTGCCGTCAGCAGATCCGCCACACAGGCCCGCTCATCGGGACCATGGAGGTTGGAGACGAAGCCGGGCATACTGGCCCCAAACGCGACCCCGCCGGGGATGTCGTGGACGTAGGTCCCGCCGCCGATGGCGACGCAGGCGCTCTTGCGTCCGCTGTACTGCTCGTAGCACTTGGCGAGGATGGACACAAAGGGGGAGTCGGCGCTGACATGATGAGGCGGCTCCAGTTCACCCTTGATGGAAAAACCTGCCTGAGCCATGGCGGCCTCCGTGACCGCGGAGATGTTCTCCGGGGTGCCGCAGAGCGGGGTGCGGCTGTCAAACCTGGCTTCGAATCCCGTGTCGTTGAGATTCAGAAGGGTAAAGGCCAAACTCAAATGCCCGGAAAGCGCGTCCTCCTGGGCGATCCCCAGAGCCTGCCCTCGGTGATCCCCGTGGGGGAACATCCTGTGGAGAGAGCGCAGGGCCTGGGTGGAGGGAAGCTGCGCCAAAGGCAGCGCGCACAGCAGGGCCAGCAGGGCGGTCTGGGCGTTGTGTCCCTCCTCGGGCATGGAGCCGTGGGCGTTCTGACCGGTGCAGAGGATGTGGACGGCGCCGTTCTGCTCCGTGAAGGTGAAGCGGATCGCTTCCTCAAACCCCAGAGCCGGGACGGCAGCTTCGATCTGCGCGGTGGAAAGTCCCAGCACCGTGGCCCGGGCCTTGGGGGGGACCATGTTCAGACGAGGCCCGCCGGTGAAGGATGTGACCCGGGGCAAAGCAGTCTCGATGTCCCAGGCAGCGGAAAAGGTGGGCTGATAATGCCCCTTCTCAATGTTAATGATGGGGAAATCCGCGTCGGGAGACAGGGTGTAGGGCGCATAGGGATGACGGTCGTAGTACCAGCGGATGTCCCGGAAGCCGGTCTCCTCGTCGGTGCCCAGGATCAGACGCACCCCCTGCTTCAGGGGGACCCCCAGGTCCTTCACCGCCCGCATGGCCAGCAGTGCCGCCGCCAGAGGGCCTTTGTCGTCATCGGTGCCCCGGCCGTACAGCAGACCGTCCACCAGCTTGGGGGTGAAGGCATCCGTGACAGTCCAACCCTCTCCGGCGGGGACCACGTCCAAATGCCCCAGGATGTGCAGGGCGATGTCGCCGCTGCCCGGCAGGTCCACGGTGCCCACATAGCCCTCCAGGTCCTGCCCCGGCAAACCCCATTCCTCACTGAGTTTCAAAAACTCCGCCAGGGCCGCTGCCGGACCCGGTCCAAAGGGCTGACCCGGCTGGGCCTCCCCCAGGGTGCTGTCGATCCGGACCAGACGGGAGACCGCTTGGGTCAGCTCCCCGGCCAGATCCGAAAAATATGCTTCGATGCGCGCCTGCTCCACTTATGCTTCCTCCTTTTCTCGCTCTTTCTGCTCCCGCCGCTCCTTGGCGGCCACTTCATCCAGATACTTATACACGGTGTAGCGGGATACCCCCAAATGGGTGGCCACAAAGGGCACGGCCCGACGATAGGAAAAGGCGTCCATGTTCTTGAGCAGCTCCACCACCCGCAGACGGTCGCCCTTGTTCATCTCTCGGATGGGCTTGCCCACCCGGAGGATGGCGGTGTCGAATAACTCCCCGATCCCGGTGTCCCGGTTGCGGTACAGGGCGCTGCGGAAATCCACCTCCGTGTGCATCAGGTCCAGCAGGACCCGGTTGACGTAGGTCAGGGGAGTGAAGTCGTAGTTGATGCCAAGGCCCAGATGGTAGCCCTCGCCCTTGATGGAAAAGGTGGAGCTCTTGGTTTGCTGGCCGTTGGGGGTCACAGCCAGGAGATTCAAGACGTCCGAGTCCAAACACAGGTCCTGCTCCACGCCGGTTACATCCAATGTGGAGCCCACCTCGCGCCCGGAGACGTGCCCATTGTAGATGGCCAGGATGGGATGGGTGGCGTCGTCCAGGTCGTTGACGACGGTTTCGCAGTTGGTGCCGAACATTTCGGCGATGCCTTTCGCAATACGGTCCAGCATATCAATAGCTTCTTGCTTGGTCATGATCTTTCTCCTCTGTCAAGTATGGAAAATAAAAAAACGGATTATTCACTGGGACACGTGGGAAAAAACGACTGCCCTTCCTGACGGAAGGGCAGTTGGAATGGGCATCAGGGCAGAAGGCAAAGCACAAGAGTGAGCACCATAAAAGCAATGGCAACCCATTTGGTCCATCTGGCCAGCTTCGCGTCGGCGGATTTGGCCTTGTTTTTGGACAGGAAAGATTCACTGGCCCCAGCAATAGCGCCAAGGCCGGCGTGCTTGCCGGACTGACCGAGAACGAAAATGATGAGCAAGACCCCTACCAGGACTTGAATGATAGAGACGATCGTTGTAGCCATACTGCGTAATTCCTTTCCCTTTGGACAAATGTCTCAATAAAATTCACTTTTTATGTTACCACACTTTTCAGGGGATTGCAATACTTTTTACCATAATGTCAAGAGCATTTTTGCAACCTCAGCCCGGCTTACCGCCGCGGAAGGCCGCAGCTGGCCGTTGGAACCGCCCACGACCTTCTGCTCCACCAGGGAAGCCACACTGTCCTTGGCCCAGGCGGGGACGGAGGCGGCGTCGGAGAAGGCGCTCAGGGAGGCCTTGCCGAAGCCCTTGGGCTGCATCCGGCTGAGGATGGTCATGGCCTCGGCCCGGGTGATGGACTTTTTGGCGTTGGCGTAGAGTTTGCCGTTTTTGTCCGCGCTGCCCTGCATGATCTCCAGGGCGTAGAGGGCTTTCACCGCATCCCGGTCCCAGTCGGGGATGGAGGCGGCGTCGGCGTAAGGCAGGGTGACATTGGCGTAATCCTTCAGGTCCAAGTCCAACCAGCGGGCGGCCATGAGGGCGAAGTCCCCGCGCGTGATGGAGCGGCCGGGATAGAACAGGGTCTTCCCGCCCTCCTTGATGCCGGTGATGATGCCCAGCTCGTTGAGCCGGGAGGTGTAGGCCGCGGCCCAGTGCCCGCTCATGTCGGCGAAGGGGTTCTGGACGGTGGCGGGGTCGGTGGTGTAGGAGGCCCGTCCGATGTTGCCGCAGGCGTCGGCAGCGGTGACGGTGACCTGATGCAGGCCCGTAGCCAGCTCCGGCAGGATGGCGGAGAGGGTGCCGGAACTCCAGGTGAAGTCCTTTTTCTCACCGTCCACAGCCACGGTCATACGGCTTTGGGCCAGGGCGTCCCGGCTGTTGTCGGTGATCTTGGCAGAGATGGTGCTGCCCTTCACGGTGAGGGAGACCTGGGGAGCGGTGGTGTCCGCCTTGTCCTCGTTGGAGAGGGTCAGCTGGTCCAGGTAGAGAGTGCCGCTGGCGTGTTCGCCCTCCAGACGCAGGCCGGTGAAGGTCACGGCGCCGGAGGGAACGGCGGCGGTGAGCCGCTTCCAGCCAGAGAAGTCCAGCTTGCCCAGGCCCTGGGTGCCGGTATCGAAGACAGCGGAGAGGGTGTTGCCG
Source organism: Ruminiclostridium sp. (assembly GCA_022792035.1). Classification (GTDB taxonomy): domain Bacteria; phylum Bacillota; class Clostridia; order Oscillospirales; family Oscillospiraceae; genus Evtepia. The sequence continues at coordinate 13,511 of JAAWAE010000017.1, forward strand.
GACTGGTCCCCATAGACCCAGAGGGAGAGATAGCGGTCGGTGTCCGTCAGGGTGTGGGAGCCGGAGAGGTCGGCGGGGATAGAGGTGTAGGGGACGGCAAGACTCTTGCTGCCATAGGCTACCGTGGCCGGTTTGCCGCTGAGGCTGAGCTTGGCCTGGTTGGAGGTGAAGAAGGGGGCGGACTCAAAGTCCGTGATGAGGTGATGGGTGGCTGGGGCGTTGACGTCAATGGACATGGTGATGGCATGGCTTCCAGCCGCCACTTTGATTTTCCCGGAAGCGGGATTCTTTCCGGCGGTAAAGACCCCATTCTCGTCGATGGTGCCAATGGCGGGGTCAGCGGTCCAGGTGAAGCAGGAGTCGGTGGCGGTGAGGCCCACGCCGCGATAGGAGGCGGCGGCGTCGAAGTCCACCTTTTCTCCCGGGGCCACCGTGAGGGTGGAGACGTTTTTGCCCGTAGCCTTGTTGGTGACATAGATAGAGTCCGGGGTGTCGTAGACCTGGATCTTGGCGCTGCCGCTGATCTCGCCCAAACTGGCGCTGACGGTATAACTCCCGGACTGGGCGGGGGCGGTGAAGACCCCGGCGGCGCTGACCGTCTCCTGGGGAGAGGACCAAGTTACCTCACCAGGCAGGTTGGACATGGGATACCACCCGGTGTCCACCGCCGTGGCCTTGCACTGCGTCGTGGCCCCGGAGAGCAGAGCGATGCTGGCCGGGGAGACGTAGAGGGAGCCGGGGGTACCCGTGGCGGAGAGGTTGGAGACCAGGAAGACGGCGTTGGATACCGAACGCTGCTGGCCTTCCGAGGGTTTGTTGACCACACTATAGGTGACGTAGTCGGGATAGGTGGAGACCATGGTGGTGGAGCCGCCGCCGTCTAAGAGGATGGCGTCGGTGCAGCCCAGCTCCAGCAGCCTCTGGCCCACCATTTTAATGGTAGCGCCCACGCTGTAGCCCGCCTGCCGGCCGTCGATGGTGTAGAAGATCACGCTGCCGTCGGCCTTGGTGCCGATGGCGGTGCGGGGGGCGGCGGAGGAGGTGTCCAGGTCCTTGTTCAGCTCCCCCTTGGTGATGAGACGGTAGAGCCCGCCCACGGCGCAGTCCACCTCGTTCCAGCGGGTGTCGTAGCTGGTGACGTCGATCTCCACGGTGTCCCCGGGGTTCAGCGCCAGGAGGGCCTCCCGGAGGGAGGCGTCGGCGGAGGAGGAGGCGGAGAGGATAAACTTGCCCTGGGGGATGGCCGTACTGCCTCGGGCTTCGATCACCTCTTCTACCTTACAGGTGTTTTTCTGGCCGATCTTCAGTTCCCCGGAGGGGACCAGCACCACGTCCACCCCCTTGAGGGTGTTTTTGGTGTTGCCGGAGAAGTCGTCGGTGAAGAGGTAGTAGCCGTCAGATCCCCGGACCTTGTTGATGCCGCCCATGATGTAGGTCTTGCCGTTGAACTTGGCGTGGAGGTCCAGATAGGGACTGCCCACGATGGCGGTGCCGTCGGCGTTGAAGCCCACGGCGCTGAGGCTGGCGTCGGAGGAACGGAGGATGCCGTCGGTGATGAGGATGCCCAGGGGGTCGCCGGTGGCCATGACGTAATAGTCGCCGTTGATGCCGCTGAGTACCCGCTTACCGTTCTTCTCCAGGCTGGAGGCCACGGAGGAGACGGTCTGGGTGGAGACCACCGAGTTTCCATAGCTGACCTTGGGGGAGACGCTGGCGGAGGGGGTGTAGGTGACGTAGTTTTCCGTCCGCAAATCGGAACGGGAGGCGCTCCACATGACCTCTTTGGTGAGGGTGGTGCGGTCACAAATGTCTAATGTATAGCCGTAGACACGGCTGCCCAGGGCCTCGGAGGCCAAGGCGGTGGGACAGAGCAGAGCAGCGCAGAGGATGCTCGCCGCTGTCCGGCGAAAGAATGTTTTCATGACGGGTCTCCTTTGCAGTAGTTTGCGGATGCGCTGGACTTATTATAGCATATACCAGGGAGAAAGCAAAGGGAAGGAGGGGGAAGGAAATCCTGGGAAGCGCCGCAGGGCGGAGAAAGGGGGGATATACCATATAAATATAAAAAGCGGGTGAGACACGGGAAAAAGGAAAAAAAGAAGAAAAAACGAAAAAAGTGCTTGACTTCTGGGGGAAAAGGTGGTATTCTATCAAAGCTGTCGCGAGAGACAGCCCTGACGGCGGGACGGGCCGAAAAAGAATTTGAAAAAAGTTCTTGACAAGCCCGAA
>JAAWAE010000018.1 GCA_022792035.1 Ruminiclostridium sp.
CAACAAAGGCTTTGACGAGTGGGCTGACTTCCTCGGCGACGCTACCATTACCACCGCTATCCTCGACCGCCTCATCCACCGCTGCGAGATTATTAACATGTCCGGCTCCAGCTACAGACTGGAGCACCACCTGTCCATTACAAACTAACTTTTTCCGCTGGTATACTTCCTGGCCAAATTTGGCCCGTTTTACTTGACTGCTTACATCTCCTTCAATATACAACTCCTCACATTCTTTTTGTGCGGCAATCAGAATCCTGATTGCCTTTTCTGTTTCCTGTGCCATCTTGAGATACATTTTTCTATAGTCTGGCATCCTCTTCACCTCCTCTTTGATTGTATGCATATACCGTATAAAAGTCAATATGCAATAATCGCATCACCTAAACTATTTCTGAGGTGAACGATCATGTATCAACGCATACGAGACTTGCGGGAGGACGCCGACCTGAGTCAGAAACAACTGGCTGATCTCCTTAACGTCAGTCAGGCAACTTATTCCCGCTATGAGGCTGGCGTACTGGATATCCCCACGGTATCCCTCATCTGTCTGGCCCGTTTTTACCACACAAGCACAGATTACCTGCTGGGGCTGACGAACCGGCGGGACCCGCCTTGACCCAAGCAAAAACAGACGGCTGTCAATCCTGGCAGCCGTCTGTTTTCATCCGTCAAAATCCAATTTTCAGCGTCTGCCCTTCCACATAGACGCCTTTGGAGCGGGTGATGGGCAGCTTTTGTTTGGCGGTATAGCCCAAGGTCTCCCCATCCCGCAGCACCGCCCCCTCTTGGATGAGGTAAGACGAGACGTTCCACATCAGGTCGTAAACCTCCGAAGGTTTGTGCCTGCTCTCCACCACCTCCAGCTCCTCCTTCCCGAAGGAGCGCAGGCCGTTGGTCCAGCTGCTGACGCCCTTCTCGCCGCGGTACAGGCCGACAAAGACCAGGGCATCCAGCGGCGGTCTCCCCTCCTTCATCGCCAGGGAGGAGCGGATAAAATACTCCGGGAGCCATACGGTCCCGCAGTCGTAAATCCCCAGAGCGTTGGGGGCCTTCAGACAGGAGGCGGCAAGCTTGACAAACAACTCGCCTGCCTTCAGCGGCGCGGCCTCCCTGCCCATCACCGCCACCAGCAGGTGGGACTGATGGTCCCGGGCCGCGGCAAGGGCCTGATCCCGCTCCATAAAATTGCTGTTGGCCCAATACTCCGCCTCCCCGTTGGGGACCGGGGCCTCCATAAGGGCCACGGAGACCATCATCCCCTCGTGCTCAAAGACGATGGCCGGGCCCTCTCCCTCCTCCGGCGCTTCCTGCTCCGGGACGGTCAGCCCCCAGTCCTCTTTCAGGACAGCCCGAAAGGCCGTCTCGTCAAACTCCGGGGTGGAGAGAAGGACGAAACCCAGAAAATCCCCGCCGGGGTGGTCCTTCTTCTGCTCCTCTTCCTCCTTGGCCCGGTCCATCCAATACTGCCGGAGCCGCTCCACCATCTCCTCGCACTTTGCCTGGGCGGTGGCGGGGTCATAGTCCTCCATGGTGCTGTAGATATGCCCGCAGTGGCCCACGCCGTCCCCCTCGTAGCCTCCGCACACGGCCACCTTCCAGGACCCCAGCCGTGATTTCTTAAACTTGAAAATATAGTAGCGCAGTTCATGCAGGACAAACGTCCCCGCGATCTCCAGCCGCGCCGGCTTCTTCCCCAGCTCCTGGGGATGGGAGAGCCATTCCTCCATCACGGCCGCCGCCGCTTGTTCCTGTGCCGTCATCCTCGGTTTCTCCTTAATATCGACTTATTCGTCATAATCCAAAAGCCCTAAGCCCATGAGCTTCCCGGCCATTTCCTGGGACCCCATCACCCACAGCAGATCACCGCTGCGCAGGTTCAGGTTGGGGTCCGGGTTGGGGATGGGCAGGAAATCCCGCTCCAGGCCGATGAGGAAGGCACTCCAATCCTCCTTGATGCGGCTGTCCCGGATGCTCCGGCCCTGCAAGTCCGCCACCTTATCCAAGGTCACGCCGCAGCACAGCAGCTGGTTGGCCTCTTCCTGCTTTTCGATGTACTCCTTGAGGGTGCGCAGATGCTCCCCAGGCCAAGGCAGAACCCCCTGCTCGGCCTGCTTGCGGCAGAAATTCTCCACCGCCCGCTTGGCCCCCATGATGACCATCTGGTCCCGCTGGCGGAGTGTGACATAGCCCTCGGGGATGTTGATCTGTTCCCGGCCCCGGAGGAGCTTGATGACCTTGACGCTGTCCACCTTGCCCCAGTCCAGATCCTTCAGGCTCACGCCCTCCTGGACATAGCCCTGGGGACAGACCAGGGTGATGACATAGAGCTGCTCCGTGAGCCATTGGTGGGCGTTGCCCCCCTCGCCGAACTTCACGGCCAGCTTCCGCTCGTTGAGGTTGGCCAAGAACTGGGCCTCCACCTGGAGATAATGCCCCGCCAGCTTGTTGGACCGGCTGGCCAGCAGGATCACCGCCAGGGCCATCAGCGCCAGCCACAAGGGATTGATGCCAAAGAGCAGGAAGGCCGGCAGCACCGCCAGCAGCACCGCCGCCGCCATGCGGAAAATCACCAGGATGCTCAAGATCACGCGGTTGGACGTCCGCTCCAGCCACAGCGCGGTAAAGAAGCGCTTCTTCATCCGCAGCATCGCCGGCAGCAGGAAGGCCAGCACCACATAGACCGCAATACACGTCACCGTCTCCGGGGGCAGGGGGCCGGGGATACCCACCTCCTCCAGGAAGGGGCGCAGGGTGCGTACCCCCAGAAGGATCGTCCCCACGCTCAGCACGCCGAAGAGGCCAAAGGTCCGGCTGTAAGATTTTAAGAAAATGGTCCAATCCCGGTCGTCCTGGTTCTTCTTGCTCTGCCGGGACCGGGCGTACTGCTCCAGGGCCCGCTGCCAGCTCTCCGGCAGGACCCGCTCCAGCCAGCGGCACAGGGGCATACTGAGCTTCAGCATCAGGGGCGTGGTAAAGGTGGTCAGCACCGACACCGCCACGATGATGGGATACAGGAAGGCCCCCGTCACCGACAGGGACTGTCCCAGACCCGCGATGATGAAGGAGAACTCCCCCACCTGGGTCTGGGCCGCCCCCGCCCGCAGGGACGTCTCCATGGTCTGCCCCGCCGCCAGACCGCCCAAGGTCAGAAACAGCAGCTTCCCCGCGATGGCCACCACCGCCAGCAGCAGGATCGGCAGGATATACTGCACGATCATCGCCGGCTGGACCATGAAGCCCACGGAAATGAAAAACACGCCGCCGAACAGATTCTTGCAGGGGGTCACCAGGTGCTCCACCCGCTCGGCGTGGACCGTCCCCGCCAACAGGGACCCTGCCAAAAAGGCCCCCAGCTCCGTGGACAGCCCGATGTGCTGGGCCAAGATCGCCATAAAGAAGCACAGCGCCAAGGCAAAGATCAGCAGCACCTCGTCGTTCATCAGCACCACCAGTTTCTTCATCATGGTGGGCACCAGATAAATCCCCAAAATCAGCCACAACGCCAGATACAGCAGCAGCAGGCCGATGCGCTCGGCCAGGGCAATGCCGCTGATGCTCTGGGAGGCCGAAATGGTGGCGAGGATGACCATGGCAAAAATCGCCAGGATGTCCTCGATCACCAGCGTCCCCATGGCCAGCGCGGCAAAGGGCTCCTTCTTGTGGCCCATGTCCTCAATGCTCTTCATGGTAATCATAGTGGAGGACATGGCCAGCATGACCCCTAGGAAGATGCTGTTGGTGTTGCCCCAGTTCAGCAGCTCCCCCAGGAAGAACCCGGCGGCACACAATCCCACCGCCTGGATCCCCGCCGAGAGGAAGCCCGGGGCCCCCACCTCCGCCATTTTATGGACCGAAAACTCCAGGCCCAAGCCCAGCATCAGGAAGATGACCCCGATGTCCGACCAGACCTCGATGCTGGCCATGTCGTCGATGGTGGGGATAAAGTTCACCACCGGCCCCGCCAAAAAACCCGCCAGGATATAGCCCAGCACCGAGGGGAGGTTGATCTTCTTGCACAGCAGGGTCGTAATGGCCGCGATGCACAGGATGATGGTCAGGTCTAATATCAATGCAGGGATCTCTTCCATAGGGCCCGCCTCCTTGTTTTTTTTGAAGATATCCTTTATTATATCGGGAAAGACGTCGTTTTTCAATGGCTTTTTCGCCACTTCTTCTCCCTTGCGTTGACAATCCTCCCCAGCTGTGGTACCGTTAGTCTATGAAACTGTAGAGCAAGATAGGAGGTTCCTCATGAATCAAGACCTTCGTCCCGTCTGCCGGCAGATCCGGCAGGATATTTTAGAGATGATCCACGCCGCAGGCTCCGGCCATCCCGGCGGCTCCCTCTCCTGTGTGGAGATTTTATCGGTACTGTATTTTCAAGTGATGCACCTTGATCCAAGCCGTCCCCAGGACCCGGACCGGGACCGCTTCCTCCTCTCCAAGGGCCACGCCGCCCCGGCCTTGTACAGCGTCCTGGCCCGGCGGGGCTTCTTTGACCCGGCCCTCCTCCCCACCCTGCGCGCTCTGGGCTCCCCCCTCCAGGGGCACCCCCACATGGAGCGCCTGCCGGGGCTGGACTGCTCCTCCGGCTCCCTGGGCCAGGGGCTTTCCATCGCCAACGGTTTATCCCTGGCCGCGAAACGCCAGGGGAAGGATCTTCGCTGTTACTGCCTTCTGGGCGACGGCGAGGTCCAGGAGGGACAGGTCTGGGAGGCCGCCATGACCGCCGCCCACTTCCACCTGGACAACGTCTGCGCCATCGTGGACGACAATGGCGTCCAGCTGGACGGTCCCACCGCCCAGATCATGAACGTGGCGCCTTTGGGGGAGAAATTCGCCGCCTTCGGCTGGAACGTCCTGCCGGTGGACGGACACGACCTGGACGCCCTCTCCGCCGCCTTCCAGGCGGCACAGCAGTGCAAGGGCCGTCCCTCGGTGCTCCTGGCCCGGTGTGTGAAAGGCAAGGGGGTCTCCTTTATGGAGCACCAGTGGGTCTGGCACGGCAAGGCCCCCAATCAAGAAGAGCTCTCCGCCGCTCTGGCGGAGCTGGCGTAAGGAGGCTGGAACATGAAACCCATTGAGTATGTCCCCCAGCGGGACGGATACGGCCAGGGCTTACTGGCGCTGTGCGCCCAGCGGGAGGACATCGTGGTCCTGGACGCCGACGTGGCCGCCTCTACCCGAACCAACTGGGTCCGGGACCAATACCCGGACAAATTCTATAACCTGGGCATCAGCGAGCAGGACTTAGTGGGCACCGCCGCCGGCATGTCCCTGGGGGGCCTGATCCCCTATGTGTCCACCTACGGGGTCTTCCTCTCCGGCCGGGCTTTTGACCAGATCCGCACCACGGTGTGCTACAACAACTTAAAAGTCCGCTTCGGCGGGGCCCATGCCGGGATCTCCGTGGGCCCCGACGGGGCCACCCATCAGGCCCTGGAGGACCTGGCGCTGGCCCGGGTCCTGCCCAACATGACCGTCCTGGCCCCCTGCGACAGCGAGGAGACCCGGAAGGCCGTCCTCGCGGCGGCGGACATCGACGGCCCTGTCTACTTCCGCTTCGGGCGGGAGGCCGTCCCGGTGATCACCGACGAGGACACCCCCTTCCAGCTGGGCAAAGCCCGTCTGGTCCGGGAGGGCACAGACTGCGCCGTCCTGGCCTGCGGGGCCATGGTCTATGAGGCCATGCTGGCGGCGCAGCAGCTGAAGCAGGAGGGAATCTCCCTTCGCGTCCTGGATGTGCACACCATCAAGCCCATGGACGAGGCGGCCATCTGTGCCGCCGCCGCGGACTGCGGCTGTCTGGTCACCGCCGAAGAGCACCAGATCCACGCGGGGCTGTTCGGGGCGGTATCCGAAGTCGCGGCCCGCCGCTGTCCGGTGCCCATCGAACCCGTGGCTATCCCCGACTGCTTCGGTCAAAGCGGTCCGCCGGAAGCCCTTCTGGAGCATTACGGCCTCAATGCCGCCGGGGTCCGGGCCGCTGTGCTCCGGGCCATGGACCGGCGGGTGCGGACAGAGAAGGTGTGAGCCATGAAAAAGCGTATCCTATCCCTGTCCTGCACCTCCCTGCTCCTGTTCTCGCTGCTGTGCGGCTGCTCCGGGGTGGAATCCCTGGCCCAGCGTTTCCTGGTCCAGGAGGCTCCTCCTGAGGACTACACCGCCCAGGAGGACGGCTTCCGCTATGTAAAAAGCTGTCTCACCTCCCAGGAGCAGTACATCTATGACCAGCTCCTGGCGGGCATCCGGGACCACGCGGAATCCATCGACGGGATCTATCCCGATGTGGACATGATCCGCAAAGCCGCCCAGGCCATCAGCCGGGACTATCCCGAAATGTTCTGGTTCTCCGGCTCCGGAGAGATCGAGACCACCTACCTGGGCTCCACTCCCACAGAGTCCAGCTACCGCCCGGTCTACGCCGTGACCCCCCAGCAGGAGCCGGAGCTTCAGGCCCAGATCGACCAGTGGGCCCAGGACTGCTTCGCCACCATCCCCGAGGGGGCCTCGGACTACGACAAGGTCCTGGGGGTCTACCGCTATATCATCGACCACGCCGACTACCAGTCTGTGAACAACAACTCCATCCTCAACATCATGGTGGGCGGGGCCGGACTGTGCGGCTGCTACGCCCAGACCACCCAATACCTCCTCAACCGCCTGGGAGTGCCCTGCACCTACATCAGCGGCCGGGCCAACGGGGAGAGCCACGCCTGGAACCTGGTCTGGCTGGAAGGCAATCCCTGCTGGGTGGACACCACCTGGGGGGACCCGGTCTTTGAGGGCGGCAACGCCAACGACGGCGCTTCCTACGAATACTTCTGTATCACCACAACGGACCTGCTGCGCACCCATACCATCGACCCGGAGATCCCGGTGCCGGACTGCACCAGCGAGGATTACAACTACTACCGCCGCAGCGGCCTGTACTTCGACTCCTACAACAAATCCGCCCTCACCGCCGCCATCCAGCGCGCCGTGGAGGCCCAGGAAAAGCAGGTCTTCCTCCGCTTCTCCGATGATATCTATGTCGCCGCCTGCGACGCCATGCTCAACCAGGGGCAGCTCCACTCCATCTTCCAGGAGACCGCCGCCGCCCAGGCCGGGATCATCGACTGGCAGGGCGAGCTCTGGTACTCCAAAAACGAACCCATGAACACCCTGACCCTCACCATCCCCTATCGCTGAGGGCCGCCGGGAACCCCTGATTTACACGAAAAAGCCTGTCAAGTGTCCGCACTTGACAGGCTTTCCGTTTTTTCCTCACCCTGCATCCGCAGGCTCGATCCTTGATGTCTCCTGCCCCTGGGGGCTGGCCCCACTCTCCGCGTCTGCGGCCCCCAGGCCCAGGGCCGTCTTGATGCTCCCCCAGAAGGGTGTGATGAGCAGGAAGAGCAGCAGGAGCACCGCGATGACGATGTTGCGCCGGTTCCGATTCATCGCCTCTGCCCCAGCTTTCGCACCGCCGCCTTGGCCGCGGCCTGCTCGGCCTCTTTCTTGCTCTTGCCTTCCCCAGTCCCGATGGATTCGCCGTTGAGGCGGACCTCCATGGAGAAGGTCTTGGCATGGTCCGGTCCCCGCTCGTCCAGCAGGTGATAGGCCAGGATCTGACCGCTCTCCCGCTGCACCAGCTCCTGGAGGGCCGTCTTGAAATCCCGCCCGGCGGCGGTCTTCTCCCGCTCCTGCTCCAGGATCAGGCTGTGGACCAGCTTGCGGACTTGTCCGATGCCGCCGTCCAGGTACACCGCCGCCAGCATGGCCTCCACCGCGTCAGCCTGGATGGAGGGACGGTGCCGCCCGCCTCCGGCCTCCTCGCCCCGGCCCAGGCGCAGATAGCTGCCAAGGTCCAGGCTCCGGGCCACCTCCACCAGGCTCCCTTCACACACCAGGGCCGCCCGAATCCGGGTCAGGTCCCCTTCGGGAAGGTCCGGCCGGCTGCGGTAGAGATGATCCGCCACGATGAGCCCCAAAATCGAGTCCCCCAGAAATTCCAGGCGCTCATTGCTGGGCATCCCCTCGGTCCGATGCTCGTTGGCATAGGAGCTATGGGTCAGGGCGTTTTCCAAAAGTCCAGGGTCCCGAAACCGGTACCCGATCCGTTCTTCCAGGCTCTTCACCTGCTCTCCCTCCTTTCCTCTGTGTCCCGGTGGGGCAGGTGCTCACAGATCCAGCTTGCTCTGCAAATAGTTTACCACGTCCCCGACGGTCTTGATGTTCTCGGTATCCGCCTCGGGGATCTCCACGCCAAATTCATCGTCCAGGGCCATGAGCAGTTCAAACAAATCCAGGGAGTCGGCCCCAAGATCCTCCTCAAAGCTGGTGTCCATGGTGATGTCCACACTGCTGTCTCCCATCTGTTCGATGATCATTGCTTTCAGTTTTTCAAAAATCATAGTCCATCGCTCCTTTTCGGCATCCGCCTGAGATTCTCCCCCTTAATATAGGGACAAATTACCGTGCTGTCAATAGGCAATTTAGAAAAATCACTGAGCAGACGGCTCCGCCGTCAAGCGCATATGCTCCACATTGGCGTCGATATCCTGGATGATCCCGGACTCCGCCACCAGTTTTGCCTGTCGGACGGCGTTGAAAAAGGCATAGGCAGAAGAAGAGCCATGGGCCTTGATGACGGGCTTGGAAATGCCCAGCAGGGCGGTGCCGCCGATCTCGGCGGCGTCGAAGCGCCGCTTGAGCTGGGCCACCTGCTCCTTCATGGCCAGGGCGCAGAGCTTGGTCTTGGTGCTGCTGAGGAACATCTCTTTCAGACACTGACTCATAAAGAGAGCGGTACCCTCGATGGTTTTGAGAAAAATGTTTCCGCTGTAGCCGTCGCACACCAGCACGTCCACCCCCTGGCACACCGCCTCCCGGCCCTCGATGTTCCCGGCGAAGTGGATGCGCCCCTGGGCGTCTGCCTGCTGGAGCAGGTCGTAGGCGGTCTTTTGCAATTCTAACCCCTTGCTGGCCTCCGCGCCGATGTTCAGCAGCCCGACTTTAGGCTCCGCCACCCCCAAAAAGCGCCTGGCGTAGTAAGCCCCCATGAAGGCGAACTGAAGCAGATATTCCGGCGTACACTCCGCGGTGGCCCCGCTGTCGATGAGGACGCATCCTCCCCCGGCGGTGGGGATCACCGGCGCCAGCGCCGCCCGGCGGATGCCGCGGATCCGCTTGATGATCAGGGTGGCCCCGGAGAGCAGGGCCCCGGTGCTCCCGGCGCAGACGAAGGCATCCCCCCGTCCCTCCTTGAGCAGGTTCAGCCCCACCGTCATGGAGGAGTCCTTTTTGTCCTTAAAGGCCCGGGCGGGGTTGTCCTCCATGGTGATGACCTCACTGGCGGGCACGATCTCCACCCCCTGGGGCATCTCCGGATGGCCCAGCTTGCCCAGGGCAGCGCGCAGCTCCGCCTCCCGGCCTGTGAAGAGGACCTCCACTCCCAGCTCTTTCGCAGCCCGCAGGCCCCCTTCTACCGGGGCCAGGGGGGCATTGTCGCCGCCCATGGCGTCGATGATGATCTTCATACTGTAATCCTTTCTTATGTCCAATCCAGCTGGCTCAGGCGATCCAGAGCGCGCTGGGAGAGGGCGGCGTTCTTGTTGCGCTTGCCCTTGACCCGATAGCCCAGGGGCGGCATGATGCCGAAGTTGATGTTCATGGGCTGGAAGTTCCCCACGCTCTCATTGCTTACATAGAGGGCCAGAGCTCCCATGGCGGTCTCCTGGGGGAAATCCACAGGGGGCCTGCCTTGCAGGCGTCTGGCCAGCTCCAGGGCCGCCAGACAGCCGGAGGCGGTAGATTCCACATAGCCCTCCACCCCGGTGATCTGTCCGGCGAAGCACAGGCGGGGTTCGGTTTTCAGGCGGTAATAGCGGTCCAGCACCCCCGGCGAGGGCAGATAGGTGTTGCGGTGCATGACCCCGTAGCGCACAAACTCCGCCTGGGCCAGGGCGGGGATCAGGGAAAAGACCCGCTTCTGCTCCGGGAAGGTCAGGTGGGTCTGGAAGCCTACCAGATTATAAATGCTGCCCTCGGCGTTGTCCCGGCGCAGCTGGACCACGGCATAGGGTTCCTTCCCCGTCCTGGGGTCCCGAAGCCCCCGGGGTTTTAAGGGCCCGTAGCACAGGGTCTGCTCCCCCCGCCGGGCCATCACCTCTACGGGCATACAGCCCTCAAAGACGCTCCTGTCCTCAAAGCCGTGGACGGGGGCCTCTTTGGCGGCGCAGAGCTCCCGCCAGAAGTGCAGGTACTCCTCCTGGCTCAGGGCGCAGTTGATGTAGTCCGCCGTCCCCTTGTCGTAGCGGGAGGCGAAAAAGGCGTGGTCCATGTCCAGGCTCTCATAGGTCACCAGGGGGGCGGCGGCATCATAAAAGTGCAGGTAGCCGTCCCCAGGGAGTTTTTCCCCAATAGCCTCCGCCAGGGCGTCGGAGGTCAGGGGGCCGGTGGCCACGATGACCTCTCCCGTCTCCGGCAGGACCGTCACCTCCCCCTCCGCCACGGTGATGAGGGGATGGCCGCGGACGGCGTCGGTGACGGCCTGGGCGAAGCCCTGACGGTCCACCGCCAAGGCCCCGCCTGCCGCCACGCGATGGGCGTCGGCACAGCGCAGGATCAGGGAATCCAGCCGCCGCAGCTCCTCCTTTAAGAGGCCCACAGCGTTTTCCAGCTGGTCCGAGCGCAGGGAGTTGGAGCAGACCAGCTCCCCCAGCAGGGGGCTGTGGTGGGCCGGGGTCATCTTCTCCGGCTTCATCTCATGCAGCGTCACCGGGATGCCCCGCTTGGCCAGCTGCCAAGCGGCCTCGCTCCCCGCCAGACCGCCGCCGATGACGGTAACCGGCGTGCTCATGCTTCCTCCTCCAGAGCCGTTTCCGCCTTGCTCTTGCGCTTTCTGGCGGGTTTCTTCTCCGTGGTCTTTTCCGCTTTCTCAGCGGCCTTCTTGCTGCTCTTCTTGGCGGGTTTCTCTTCTTCCGCCGCCTGCTCCGGAGCGGCGGCGTCCGGAGCCGTCTCCTCGGGCTTCTTCTTGCGGTATCCTCCCCGCTTCTCTTCGGGCACAAAGTTCTCGCAGCTCTCGTTGATGCAGAAGGGTTTTTTGGCCCCCCGGCCGGATTTTTTGAACATGGTCCAGCCGCAGGCGGGACAGCTGTCCTTTACCGGCACATCCCAGGTCATGAAATCGCAGGCCCGGCCCAGCTTGTCCCCCAGATGCTCACAGGCATAGTAGGTGTAGCCGTTGCGGGAGGTGCGCTTGAGGATGCGGGAGCCGCACTTGGGACAGCGCCCCGGCATCTGGACCACCAGGGGTTTCGTAAACGTACAATCCGGGAAGCCCGGGCAGGCCAGAAAGCGGCCAAAGCGGCCGGACTTGATGACCATCTGCTTCCCGCACACGTCGCAGACCTCATCGGACAACTCGTCGGGGACCTTGATGCGGGTGCCGTCCAGGTCCTTTTCCGCCTGCTCCATCTCCTGGTGGAAGCCCTGGTAGAAATCGCGAAGGACGCTCTTCCAGTCCTCCTCCCCGCTCTCCACATGGTCCAAACGGCCCTCCATGGTGGCGGTGAAGTCATAGTCCACGATGTCCTGGAACTTCTCCTTCATCAGCCCCGTGACCACCTCCCCCAGGGGGGTAGTGTGCAGGTGCTTGCCGTCCTTGACCACATACTCCCGGCTGAGGATGGTGGTGATGGTGGGGGCGTAGGTGGAGGGCCGGCCGATGCCCTTCTCCTCCAAGGCCCGGATGAGGGTGGCCTCGGTGTAGCGGGTGGGGGGCTGGGTGAATTTCTGCTCCGGCTTCAGGGCGGCACAGTGCAGGACCTCCCCCTCTTTCAGGTTGGGCAGGGGACTTTGGATCTCATTGCTCTCCTCGTCCTTCCCCTCCTCATACACCGCCAAAAAGCCCGGGAACTTCACCTCGGAGCGGCTGGCCCGGAAGACATAGCCGGCGCTGGTGATCTCCATGCTCACGCTGTCGTACACGGCAGAGGCCATCTGACTGGCCAGGAAGCGGCTCCAGATGAGTTTATATAGACGGTACTGCTCCGGCGTCAGGTCTTTGCGCACACTCTCCGGGGTCAGCTCCACATTGGAGGGACGAATGGCCTCGTGGGCGTCCTGGGCCCCGGCCTTGGTCTTGTAGCGCCGGGGTGTTTCGGGCAGGTACTGCTCCCCATAGCGCCCGGCGGCAAAGCTCCGGGCGGCGGCGATGGCCTCTTCGGAGATGCGCAGCGAGTCGATACGCATATAGGTGATCAGACCCACGGTCCCCTCCCCTTCGATGTCCACGCCCTCATAGAGCTGCTGGGCGATGGACATGGTCCGGCGGGGGGGCATATTCAGCTTCCGGGAGGCCTCCTGCTGGAGGGAGCTGGTGATAAACGGCGGCGCGGGGGAGCGGTTCTTGTCCTGGCGCTTGATGCGGCTGACCTCGAAGGGGGCGTCCTGGATGGCGGCGAGGACCTCGTCCACCTGTTCCTGGCTCTTCAGCTCCATCTTCTTCTCCCGGCCGTGGAACTGGGCTTTCAGGCTCCCCAGGTTGGGGGCGATGCGCTCCAGCTGGGCCTCCAGGGTCCAGTATTCCTCCGGCACGAAGGCCCGGATCTCCTCCTCCCGCTCGGCCACCAGCCGGGTGGCCACGGACTGCACCCGCCCGGCGGAGAGGCCCCGGCGGATCTTCTTCCACAGCAGCGGCGAGAGCTGATAGCCCACGATGCGGTCCAGAATCCGCCGGGCCTGCTGGGCATCCACCAAATTCTGGTCGATCTGCCGGGGGGCGGCGATGCTCTCGCTGACCACCTTTTTGGTGATCTCGTTGAAGGTCACCCGGCTGGCCTTCCCCTCAGGCAGGTCCAAAAGCTTCTGCAGGTGCCAGGAAATGGCTTCCCCTTCCCGGTCCGGGTCGGTGGCCAGGAACACTTTCTCGCTGGCGTCCGCCGCGGATTTGAGCTGCTCGATGGTCTCCTCCTTGCCCTTGATGGGCTGATAGTTGGGCTCGAAGTTCTCCAGGTCCACTCCCATCTTGCTCTTGGGCAGGTCCCGCACATGGCCCATGGAGGCCAGGACCTGATAGCCGGGACCCAAATATTTCCCTATGGTCTTTGCTTTTGCCGGTGATTCCACGATCACCAGATTCATTTTTGCCACAGTACGATACCTCTTTCTTCCTGTCAGCAGCCTTCCCTGCCGTCGATGTGAAACCGGGGGCCCTGGCCCGCCGTCATTCCTTCAAGATCACTTCTGTATAAAACCGCCTGCCCACGCCTTCCAGCACCAGCTGGCGGACCTGGAGCATGGTCAGCGCCGAGAGCACCCGTCGGGCGGGGATGCCCGTCCGCTCCGTCAGATCGTCCGGCGTCAGGGTCACCCCGCCCTGCAGAGCGCGCAGGAGGGCCGCCTCATCGTCGGTAAGGGCCTCCGAGTCCCGGGTCAGGTCGATGACCATGGCCTGCTTCTCCTCCGTCTCCTGGGACACCGGGGGCTGCGCAGGCTTGGGGCGTTTCGTTTTTTGCTGCCGGGGGGGCGGCGTGAGCCGGTCCCGCTCTGCCTTGGGCGGCAGCGGAGCCCTTGGATGGAGCTTGGCCGGATAGAGGGCTTCATACTCCGACAAAATATCCCAGGCTTCCTGGACCAGTTTGGCCTCCCCCTGACGGATCAGCCGGTTGGGGCCTTGGCTCAGGATGTTGTCGATGTTCCCCGGGATGGCGAACACGTCCCGGTTCTGCTCCAAGGCCCAGCGGGCCGTGATAAGGGAACCGCTGCGCTCGCTCCCCTCCACCACCAGGACCCCCAAGCTCAGCCCCGCGATGAGGCGGTTGCGCACCGGAAAGTGCTCCCCCAGCGGCGGCGTCCCCGGCGGGTACTCCGACACCAGAGCGCCGGCGGCGGCGATGTCGTCATACAGTCCTCGGTTTTCCGCCGGGTAGACCACGTCCACTCCGTTGCCCAGCACCGAGACCACCGGCCTTCCGGCCCGCAGGGCGCCCCGGAGGGCGGCGGTGTCGATGCCCCGGGCACTGCCGCTGACCACCAGCGCCCCCTGGCGGGACAAATCCAGCGACAGCTTTCCCGCCGCCATCACCCCGTAGGGACTGGCCTTCCGGGCTCCCACGATGGCCACGGCGGCCTCCTCGTCCATCTGGGGCAGACGCCCCCGGAGGTAGAGGACACAAGGCGCTGTGTCCAGCTGCCGCAGGCGCTCGGGGTAGGCGGCGTCCTGGATGGTGAGCAGGCTCACCCCCAGCCGCTCACAGTCACGCAATATTTTTTCCGCGCCGGAGAGGTCTTTATCCAGCAAAGCCTGCCGTACCTTCGACGGCAGGTCCGGCAGCTGGGCATACTCCTGCTCACCGGCAAAGTATGCCGCGCTGGGTGAGCCGAAATGCTCCAGCAGCCGGGCGCTGTACATCCCCGGCGCGCTGCCCCGGCTGCTCAGCCACAGCCAGTGTCTCAGCTTGCTCATACGCTCCCCCTCATCCTTCCCGCTGTCCCATCTCCCACAGCACCACCGCGCCGGCGGCGGCGGCGTTGAGAGACTCACAGCGCTCCCGCATGGGAATTTTTAAGCGGCCTTGGCACCGCGCCAGTACCGCCTCTGAAACCCCCTGGCCCTCGCTTCCAATGACCACTGCGGCCCGGCGCAGGTCCGCCTGACGCAGGTCCGCCGTGTCCGGCCCCAGGGCCGCGGCGTACAGGGGCAGGGCGGCGGCCTCCAGACGCTGGGCCAGCGGCTCCAGCTCCGTCTCCCACAGGGGCAGGCGGAAGCAGGCCCCCATGGTGGCCCGGACCGTCTTGGGGTTCCAGGGGTCGGCGCACCCGGGCAGGAGCAGCAGGCCGTCTGCCCCGAAGGCATCCGCCGTGCGCCAGAGGGTGCCCACGTTCCCCGGGTCCTGGAGGCCGTCCAAGACCAAATACTTTCTTCCCTCCAACTCCGGCGGCAGGGCGCTGTCCGGCATGGTACACAGGAAGAGGACCCCTTGCGGGGTCTGGGTGGGGGCGATGGACTTTAGGACATCCTCCGGGACCCGGACCTGCCGGACCTCGGGGGGGACTCGTTCCGACAGGGGATGGTCCCGGTCCCAGAGGACCACCTCCAGCTTTGCGCCCCAGCGCAGGGCCTCTTCCAGCATCTTCGGGCCCTCGCACACCACCTGCTCCTGGGCGCGGCGGTAGCGCCGGTCCCCGGTGAGCTTGCGGATGTGGGTGATGAGGGTATTGCTCCTTCGTGTGATGATTTCCATAGGTCACTCCAACTTCAGGACACGGTCGTTGTCCTCTGTACTGCCCAGGCTGAAGATCATATCGCCCTTTCGGAACAAATGGCTCTCCGCCGGAGCGGGCTGGATGGCCCCCCCGCTGCGCTGGACAGCAATGATATTCACCTGATACTTCTTGCGGATCTGCAGCTGGCCGATGGTCTTTCCCACCCAGGCCAGAGGCACATCCAGCTTCACGATGCCGTAGCCCTCGGCAAGGCCCACATAGTTCAAAATCTCCCGGTTGCTCAGGGCCTGGGCCAGATTCCACCCGCTCTCCCGCTCAGGGAAGACCACTTTGTCCGCCCCGATGCGCCGCAGCAGCTCCTCATGGGTGGCCGTGCGGGCCTTGCAGATGATCCGGGGCACCCCCAGCTCCTTGAGGTTCAGGGTGACCAGGACGCTCTTGCCGATGTCGTTGCTGAAGGCCACCACGGCGCAGTTCATGTCCTGGACTCCCAGGGCCCGGAGGACGTCCATCTCCTGGCAGTCCCCAGCCACCGCCTGGGTCACCTTGTCCGCCATGTTCTGGACCACCTTTTCGTCTACATCCACTGCCAGGACCTGATGGCCCTCCTGACACAGCCGCTCCGCCACGGCAGAGCCGAACCGGCCAAGACCGATCACCACAAAGCTCTCCATACGCGCTCCTTTCCCCGTTCTCTCTTTCTCGTCCTAAAGGGCTGACGCATTCAGCCGATCAACAGCTCGCAGTTGGGATATTTCAGTTTGTCGTCCACCCGCCGCCGGGTGAGGAAGGCCAGGGAGAAGGCCAGGATGCCCACCCGGCCCAGGTACATCTGCACCACCAGAACACAGCGGCTGGCAAAGCTCAGGGACCCGGTGATGCCTGTGCTCAAGCCCACCGTGCCAATGGACGCCACGCTCTCAAAGCACAGCGGCAGGAAGCCGCCCCCCTCAAAGTGGGCCATCAGCAGCGCCGAAAACAGGGCGGTGAACACCACCACCATGGTCAAGGTCATGGCATTCTGCACCTGACGCCGGGGGATGCTCCAGCCCCGGAGCACCACGTCCTCCCGGCCCTGCAGCCCGCTGACCAGGGCGGCAAAGAGCACCACCACCGTCACGACCTTGATGCCGCAGGCGGTGGAGCCGCTGCACCCGCCAATGAGCATGAAGAGCATACTCACCACCTGGGCGGTCTCCTTCATCTCCCCCTGGGAGAAGATGGAAAAGCCCGCGGTGCGCAGATTCACCGACTGGAACAGCCCCGCCAGCACCCGCTCTCCCGGCGCCATAGCGCCCAGGGTGGCGGGATTGTTCCACTCCGAGTTGGTAAAATAGGCCCAGCCGCCCAAGATCAGCACCGCTGTGCCCGTCAGGGCCAGGCGGCTGTATAGGCTCAGCCTGCGCCACTTCCTGGCCCGGAGGATGTCCTCCCAGACAATGAAGCCGATCCCGCCGATGACGCTGAGCACCATGTGGATGCCCAAAACATAGACATCCCCGGAAAACTCGGACAGATCCGCCAGGGCAAAGCCGCCGTTGCAGAATGCGGAGATCCCGTGGAACACACTATACCACAGCCCCCTTCCCCAGCCATAGCGGGGGACAAAGCGGAAAGCCAGCAGGAGGGCCCCGATGCTCTCAAAGAGCGCGGTGCCCATCAAGCCGTGGCGCACCAGACGCAGGACTTCCCCCGTATTCTTCAGCCCCAGGGCGGAGGCCAGGACCACCCGCTGGGACAGGATGATCTCCCGGCGCAGCAGAAGCAGCACCAGGCTGTAGGCCATCATGAAGCCCAAGGCCCCCAGCTGCAATAGCAGCAGGATCACCACCTGTCCCCCAAAGCTCCAGTTGGACAGGGGGTCCGCCAAATCCAGGCCCGTGACACAGGTGGCCGACGTGGCCGTAAACAGACGCAGGAACACCCCGCCGCCCTGGGTCTCCGGCCGGCGCATCACCGGCAGGAGCAGCAGCAGTGTGCCCAGCAGGATCATCGTGCCAAAAGAAAGCGCCACCGCCCGGGTGGGGTTCATCCCCCCGCGTCCAGTGTCCCAGACGGTCCGTCGTCTCCATGCTTTCAAGGCCGGCCCCTCCTCGTTTGCGTTTCGTTTCTGGTAACAGGTACGGCAGCATACCGGCAGCCTCTTGCGCCGGTATGCTGCCGCTGTGGGTCATTCCGTGGGTTTCATCGTGGGGAAGAGGATCACGTCCCGGATGGAATCCGCGCCGGTCAGGAGCATGACGCAGCGGTCGATGCCGATGCCCAGGCCCCCCGTAGGCGGCAGGCCGTACTCCAAGGCGTTGATGTAGTCCTCGTCCATCATGCCGGCCTCCTCGTCGCCGCCGGCCCGGAGCTCCACTTGCTTTTGGAAACGCTCCTTCTGGTCGATGGGGTCGTTGAGCTCAGAGAAGGCGTTGCCCATCTCACTGCGGCAGATAAACAGCTCAAAGCGTTCTGTGAGCCGGGGGTCTTGGGGGGAGCGTTTGGCCAGGGGGGAGACGTCCACCGGGTGCATGGTGATGAAGGTGGGCTGAATTAACTTCCCCTCCACCTTCTGGTCGAAGCACTCGTAGAGGGCGTGGCCCCAGGTGGGCTCTACGCCGTCCATGTCCACTCCGGCGGCCTTGGCTGCGGCCACGGCGGCAGCGTCCTCCGGGATGGCCATGAAGTCCACCCCCAGATATTCCTCCACGGCCTGGGCCATGGTCAGGCGTCTCCAGCCGGGGGAGAGGTCGATGTCCTCCCCCTGCCACTGGACCTGATAGGTCCCCAGGATGTTCTGGGCGGCGGAGGAGAGGAAGTCCTCAAAGAGGTCCATCATGTCGTTGAAGTCGGCATAGGCCTCGTAGAGCTCCACGGTGGTGAACTCCGGGTTGTGCTTGGTGTCCATGCCCTCGTTGCGGAAGATGCGGCCGATTTCATAGACC
>JAAWAE010000019.1 GCA_022792035.1 Ruminiclostridium sp.
CGGGCCCGATGTAACGATACAGAGCGGTCATGAAGCTCTGGCAGAAGCGCATGATCTCAGCGTCGGACTTACCAGCGGGATCGAAGTCAGCGCCGCCCTTGTCGCCGCCGATGGGCAGGCCGGTGAGGGAGTTCTTAAAGATCTGCTCAAAGCCGAGGAACTTCACGATGCCGGGGTAAACGTTGGGCTGGAAGCGCAGGCCGCCCTTGTAGGGGCCGAGAGCGCCGTTGAACTGGCAGCGATAGCCGATGTTGGTATGGGTCTTGCCAGCGTCGTCGGTCCAGACCACGCGGAAGGTGAACATACGCTCGGGCTCGACCATACGGCCCAGCAGGTCCACGGCCTCATACTCGGGGTGAGCGTCCACGACGGGGCTCAGGGAGGAGAGGACTTCTTCAACGGTCTGCACGAATTCCGGCTCGCTGCCGTGCTTCTGCTTGACGGTTTCAATCACGCGTTCGATATAAGCATTCATGATGGGTTTGCTCCTTCTTTTTCTGGATTTATTTTGGCCTGTTACTCCCAGGCGAAAATACATGAAAGAGGTGTGCAGGCAGGCTGAATCCACAAGCCCGTCCTGCACTTGAAAGTATAGCACGCTCCCCTTCTGAATGCAACAATTATTTCGGAAAATTTCCCACAAAATTTGCGCTATCTCACATATCCCAGCCAAAGCGGGGATGGGGGGTGTCGGGGGGCGGAACGCTGCCGAATCCCGGAGGCCTGGTCGGCCAGACGGGCGGCACGTTTCATCTCGCAGGTACCTCCTTTTTGTCGGGGGTTTACAGCAGGTCTTCGGGCAGGTCCAGCACCTCCAGCACATAGCTGCGCAGGGCGTCGGGTTCCAGGAGTATGCCGGGCCGGCCCCAGAGACGGGGCGAGGAGGCGCTGGCGTCGTAGGTAAAATCGGCCCGGACAGGCCCCTCCGGGACCTCGCTGGGTCCCAGGAGAATCCCGCGGGACTCTCGGGCGGAGAGATTGACCATGATGGTCATGAACGGCCAGTTGCCGGAACCCCCTAGGACATACTTCTCTTTTTGGGGTTTGGCGGAGGTTGGGCCTTTTAGGATTTTGACGCGTTTCTCCTGGCACTGACCCAAATAGTCCAGGATGGCTTGGGCGGTCTCCTCCTCTTCCGGGGTAGCGGGGGCCCAATAAAAATTCTTCTCCGCGCTGTCTTCGGGGAAATCCACGCGCACATACACCAGCTGGGCGGTTTCCGGGTGGGCGAGTACGGGTCTGGGACGGGTGGCGTTAACATAAATCAGGACCAGCGCGGCCAGCAGGAGGATGCAGCCTCCTGCCAGGAGCTTGCGGCGGTTGGGCATGGGGACGGTCTCCTTTCTCCGGGCGGGGTTTCTGGGGCTGTTTTCACCAAATATTTTATCAGATATGGACGAGGAATGCAAGGCGTTTCGGCAAAAAGAGCAGCGGGAGGGTCCCGCCCTGCCGCTGCTCCTTCGGTTCTCATAATTTATCGAAAACCCCCTCCATCATCTGCCGCCACAAATGCACGGAGGGATTTTGGGGCAAGGTGACCTGCTCATGGGAGGCATACCCGCTCCAAATGGCGGCGGTATACTCCGGGGTATACCCCACGAACCAGAAATCTTTCCTAGAGGCACTGATCCCGGGCACTCCGGCAACCTCCTGCCCCGCAAAACCGGCCATCCTCCCGGCGCTGTCGGTCACGGTCTCCTTCAGCAACGCGGTCATCGCGGCGGCGGTCTCCTCTTTGATCACCCGGGTGGTCTGGGGCGTGTTCCGCTCCAGCAGCGCCTCTCCTCCGTTCCGCGTCACCAGGGTGTACAGCGTGGGCTTGACGTACTCGCCGCCCCGGGCAAAGACCGAATAGGCGGCTGCCATGTCCATGGTGCTGATGCCGTCCGTCAGACCGCCCAGGGCCAGCCCCGCCGGGGTGAGGTCGGTCACACTGCGCCCATCCACGGTGCGCTCTGATACCAGCTCGATCCCGAAATGATCCTGAACGAACTGCGCGCTCTCCTCCGGGGTCAGATACTGGTCCAGAATCCACACCGGCACACAGGAGGAATTCACAGACAGGGCTTCGCTTACCGTAATGGTACCGCGATAGGTGCCATAAGGATTCACCGGCCATTTTTTCTCCGGAAACAGGGGCTGATCCTGCACGGTACTCTCCGGCGTCACCGCCCCCTTCTCCATGGCCGGAGCGTACACCGACAGGGGCGCCAGGGCCGAACCGGGCATATGGAGGGCTTGGGGGTCCCCGGCGATGGCCAGGACATTCCCCGTGGCGCTGTCCAGGAGGACTACGGAGGATTGCATCGGTTCCCCGCTCTCGGAGGCCGGTCTGTTCTCTTCCTCTGCGCAGGCCGTCTCTGCCAGTTCCTGAAGCTGGCGGTCCAGACGCAGATAGACTTCCAACCCGCCCTCGGCCATCAGGGTCTCCGCCTCCTCCTGGGTGTAATCGTACTGCTCCATGAGGTCCTGGGTCACCGCCTGGGCGGCGGCTTCCACATAAAGGCGCTCCCCGGCGGTGGAATTGGTTTCGTCCCCGATGGGGACCCATTCGCTTGCCGCCATGTCCTTGACAAAAAAGGCGCAGGGCTGGGGCTCCGGCGCTGCCCCGTCCGCGCTGGGCGCCGCGCCCGGGGTGCCGCAGCCAGTCAAGAGGATGCCGGTCATGACGGCCGCTGATATGGCGGTGATTGTTTTCTTTCGATTCATCGTCGTTCCTCCTTTTCTGCTTGCAATACAAAAAACGGGCAAGGCACTGTCACTGCCCGTTAAAATATTTTAGCAGAAAAGGAACAGGAATGCAAGTTATTTCGCTGAAAAAAGCCCAGCCCTCCGGGTGGGAGGGCTGGGGCTTATCAGTTTTCAGCGATCCAAGAAACCGCCATGCTATTGTCCCACGGAAGATACTCGTCCCTGTTTGGACCGGAAACATATAGATTCCCCATGAGAAAAAACAACTTTTGTCCACGATAGCTTTCCTCAAAGTTATATTCTGAAACACAGCTTAGCGTGCGGGCATTTGAATCATAGTGCAACCACCTTTGCTTTGCATATGGCTCCAAATGGGAGCGCACGAGCAAACTTTTCGTTGTTTCCTTATTGTATTCGCTGCTGGAAACACAAATTACGTCAAAATACAATTTCGGTAAGCCGTCTGATTCCAATATTCCAATCTCCCAGGTTTCCGGGAAGGTGAGTTGATAGAGAACATAGAGCTCGTTCCCATTACCAAGGGTCTTCACAACCTCCAATGACACCCCGTCTTCTGTATGGACTTGATGGATCGTTTGAGGGCTCCAATCCATTTCCGAAGAAGCAACGCTGGACAGCCCAAACTCTTCTAACACAGCCGCTGATAGTTCTTGTTGCGGCTGCACGCTACAAGCGCCAAGAATGCCAAGCACGAGAATGAGAACAAACAAATTCCTAACCTGTTTCATGCCATTCTTTTCAGACTGTTGATGGGCAGAGTATTAGTAGATCTTAGCGGATCCGTTCACATAAAATTCCACATAATATTCCCCTGAAAAGTCGAAGAATGCTCCGTCAGATTGACTATAGACGGAAATTCTACAATTGTAGTGCGCGGCAAGCGTCCTTAAGGAATCTATACGTTTATAGTCCTTACTCATTACAGAAAGTTTGTGATCTTTGTCAGGTACGTGGGCGGTGATATCCTTGACGGAACTAATAATAGGGACTCCATAGTTGTTCTTAGATTTTGTATAAAATGCTTTGAAAGTAATAGTATACGGGGAGCCATTACCTTTTAGACGGGTCACAGAATTCTCATATACAGTTTCAGCATACGGGACGATAGGAGTACTGTCTGTCATCTGATTTTCGGGCAAATAAGACTCTTGAACAGCCTGCTCCCAAAGTTTCTGGGCCCGTGCGTTGTTCTCCTTCAGTTCTGCTTCAAATGCGGCGAGTTCCTCAGCGGAATTTACAGTGATGAAAATTTCTCCTGAATGCTCATCTGCGGGATATTGGCTTTCAGCGGCAAAAGCTGTCGCTGAGCATCCTAGACACATGCTTAAAAACAAGCAGGCAGTTAAAAACTTTTTCATAAAAATCCTCCTAATTCTAAGATTGAGTGTTGACGTTATTTTTACGGGCACGTCCTAGTCACTGACTTCGTCGGCTGAGCCACGCCATTGATTGTAACATCAAGGGTCAGCTTATACGTTTCGCCTCTGGTAACAGACTTAGTCTTCTGCAGTTGGGCGGATTGTGTTCCAGTGGCAGTCCACACAGAAAGACAAGTGTTGCCATGCCACAGCTTAGCAACCAGAACAACAGAATCCCGGGCGTTGTCTGCTCTAGCAGAAGCAGTACAAGTCGCGCTCGTGCCGGAGAAAGAAATGTTGGCTTGAACTCTCGGCATCCGCTCGGGTCCTGCTGCAAACACAGGAACACTCAATACAACCGCAAACAGCAGGACCAGGGACAAGACTTTCGTTTTCATATCGGGCACCTCCTTCCTCGATGTTTGTTTCGGAAAAACTCACCTCCTTCGTGCTCTCATAGTACTGTAACAAAATAGCCGGATGATTTTGGACACCTTTCTAAAAATTTCTCGAAAATTTTTAGGATACCTGCCGGACGCTCTCAGCCAAGGAAATTAAGTCTGTTTCATCAAGGTAGGCTGAAATATAAAATAACATTGATGTTTCTTCATCCCACCACACAATGAGGTTTGCAACGTCTTCATTTTTTTCAATATAGAGATCGGCTGGCATCCCGTGAATCGAAGCACTCTGCTTTTCGGCGTTTTCTGCAATAAAGAAAATATCGTCAGGGCTTTCCTCTGCGTTTTGAATGTACCCAAATTCAAAGATTTGCCCTGCGGCATTGGCATATGTTACACAGAAGTCAGAATCCGTTGTGTTGCGGGATACCTCTTGATACCCTTCTGGGACCTCCGGTAAGATATATGGAACAGGATCATTCGCAGTAGGTTCCCCTGAGAAGAAATAGTGCTGTGCGCCTTCCTCCAAGCGGCTCACCCACCCCAAGAAGATCTCCTTTGCTTCTGCGTTGACCTGGAAGAATGTCCCGCACCCCAGCAGGCAGACCAAAAGCATACAGGCAACCCGAAGAGCAGGGCGTATGGACGGACGTTTTGCGCGGCGAAGCAAGTGCTTCATTTTCTTTTGATGTTTTAAGCTGAACGTATGGGTACAATCCTCCGGAGCAGGGAGGCTGTCAATGATCGCCTTCCCGGCTTGGCGAGCGGCTTCCCGCAAACGTTCTTCGGTCATATTATGATCCCCTCCTCCTGGCAAAGTTCTTCCAACCGTGACTTGGCCCGCTGCTCCAGCTTATAAGTGGCATCCATAGACTTCCCTAAAATCTCCGCCACCTCCTTGGGGGTAAACCCCTGTTCATAGCGCAATAGAATCACCTCCCGGTACTGAGGCGGCAGACGCAGGATACACCGGGCCAAGGGGTCCTCCGCGTGGCGTTCCATATCTTTGGGGTCCGCCATAGTGGGTAGGATTTCTTCCTGTGGATGCCGCTTCTTTCGGTTGTATAGGTTGATGGCTTTGTTCTCAACTACTGTAACAAGGAAAGACTTCGTTTTTGGACTCTCTACATCAGAAATTGCAGAGAAATTTTCGATTACCGCCAGAAAGGCGTCATGGACCACCTCTTCTGCCTCATGCGGATTGTTCAAAATGCGGTTGGCAACATAGTACATCAGCCCCTGATACTCGTGGTAGAGCTGCTCAAACTTGCCGCGCTCCTCCGGCACATCGATGGCCTGCAAGTAAATCAGCACATACAACACCCCCCTTAACCTCTGTAACAAAGCAGCCTGGGACATTTGGACACAAAGCAGGGAAAAATTTCTCAAATTTCCTCATATTATTATAAACAAGGATATCATGATTGTAAAATCCTTTCTGATGTGCTACAATGAAACAGATTTCAGCTGAAAACGCTGTCAGATATAGAAAGGAGTCCCTCCCCATGAAACGCTTCCTGTCCCTCTTTCTCTCCCTCCTGCTGCTGCTGAGCCTGTTCTGCGTCCCGGCCCAAGCCGCCGGGAACAAACTCATCGCCATCACCTACGACGACGGCCCCGGCCGCTACACCGATCAGCTCCTGGACGGCCTCAAGGCCCGGGGGGCCAAAGCCACCTTCTTCGTCCTGGGGGACAGCGCCAGCTTCCGCCCGGACACTGTGGCCCGGGCCTTTCAGGAGGGCCACCAGATCGCCAACCACAGCTATTCCCACCCCGACCTGTCCAAACTCAGCGCCGCCGGCATCCAGGACCAGATCAACCGCAACCGGGATCTCCTGGACAGCATCTGCGGCAAAGGCGGGACCTACTTCGTTCGCGCTCCCTTCGGCAGCGTCAACAACGCCGTGAAGCAGAACGTGGGCGCGCCCATCATCCATTGGAACGTGGACCCTCTGGACTGGAAGTACCGCGACGCCCAGCGGGTGAAAACCAAGCTGGTCAACGGCGCCAAGGACGGCGGCATCCTCCTGGTCCATGACCTCTACGCCACCACCGTGGAGGGGTCTCTGGCTGCCATCGACGCCTTGAAGGCCCAGGGGTATGAGTTCGTCACCGTCCGGGAGCTCTTCCGCCGCCGGGGCGCGGCCCTGCAAAACGGGGTGCAGTATTTCAGCTGTCCCGCCACCGGGAAGGATTTGGGGGGCATCGCCGTGCCTGTGATCTCCGCCGCGCCGGAGGGGAACCAGTACCGCGTTACCCTCACCGCCCAGCCGGGGGTGCCCGTCTACTACACCACCGACGGTTCGCCGGTGAAGCACGACAGCCCCCGGTATACCGGCCCCTTCCTGGTTTCCACTCCGGCTGCGGTCCAGGCTGTGGCCGCCTACGACCTCAAGGGCAGCCGCAGCGAGACGGCTTCCCAAGCTTTCACGCAACCCCAGACCCAGCCACCGGTCCTTTCCCTGACCCAAGGGCAGGCCACCCTGTCCTCGCCCACCCCGGGGGCCTCGGTTTACTATGCCCTGGCGGGGGCGGACACCGCCCCGGAGTGTCTTTACGATGGGAATCCCTTTGCGCTCAGTCCCGGCACGATGGTTACTGCCTATGCTAAGGCGCCGGATTACCTTCCAAGCACTTCGGTGACTGCCTGCTATACGCCCCGGGGGCATCTTTTCTATGATGTCGCCCTGGACGCCTGGTATCTGGAGGCCGTGGACGAGCTCTGCACCCAGGGGACCATGACCGGGGTTGATGCCGGGCATTTCCGTCCCAACGGGAGCCTCACCCGGGGGCAGCTGGTGACGATTTTATATCGTGCCAGCGGGGAGACTTCGGCGGGTGGGCTTTCACCTTTCCGGGATGTGCCCCAGGGGGCGTACTATGCCGACGCGGCCCTTTGGGCGTATCAGAACGGCATCGCCGGGGGGTATGAGGACGGGACCTTCCGGCCGCAGAAGGATGTCACCCGGCAGGAAATGGCCGTTTTCTTCCAGCGGTATGTGGTTCGGAAGGAGGCCGCCCTGCTGCGTGCGGATGTTTCCGCTTACACCGATGCCGCCGCCATTGCCCCCTGGGCCAAGGAGGCTGTGGGAGAGCTTACCGCCAGCCAGCTCTTGGGTGGCGGAGGGGCCTTCCGGCCTGCCGTTCCTGCCAGCCGGGCAGAGGCTGCCGTGCTGCTCCATCGGACTCAGGGTTACATAGCTGTCTCCCATCTTCCGCCGCCTCAATCGGGGCCGGATCAGGCGAAGACCATGCCGCCGTTTACTGTTGGGTGATGGTTCCCTCCCTCGGCGGAAAGCAGCGTTTTTGGCCCGCCCCGTCTCCTGAGATTTTTGATACGTTTTCATCCCGCACGCCCGGGGGCGCGGCCCCCCGGACCCCCGCCAGGGGCGCCGCGCCCCTGGACCCCGCCAAGGGGCGCCGCCCCTTGGATCCCCGCCGGGGGGCCAGCCCCCCTGGACCCCCACAGGGGCTGCCGCCCCCAGGACCCCCGCTCCAAGGGCTCCGCCCTTGGGTATCCCGCCAGGGGCTCCCGCCCCTGGACCCCGGGTCTTCGTGGGGTCCTTTCCCTTCTTTTCCTGTTCGTAAGGTTTCGGCGCTTACCTTAACCACCGGAATTTCTCTGCTTGACAGCTCTGCCCCTTTCTATTAAAATAGGTGAAACACTGTTTTGATAGAAAGGGGCGTTGTCATGGGTAAGCGCCGCATCGTGGTGAAGGTCGGCACCTCCACCCTGGCTCATCCCACGGGCCTTTTGAATCTGCGCCGGGTGGAGGCCCTGTGCCGGGTGCTCAGTGATCTGAAGAACGCCGGGCACGAGCTGATTTTGGTTTCTTCGGGGGCCATCGGCATGGGGGCGGGGAAGCTCTCCCTAACCCAGCGGCCGGAGGACACCCCCACCAAGCAGGCCGCCGCCGCCGTGGGCCAATGCGAGCTGATGTACACCTACGACAAGGCCTTTTCCCAGTACAACCACACGGTGGCCCAGGTCCTTCTGACTGCTGCCGATGTGAACCATCCCCACCGCTTTGCCAACTTCCGCAACACCATGCACCGCCTCCTGGACCTCAAGGCCCTGCCCATCATCAACGAGAATGACACCGTGGCGACGGAAGAGCTGGGCATTGGGGACAACGACACCCTGGCCGCCATCGTGGCCGTGAGCATGGAGGCGGAGCTCCTGGTCCTCCTTTCGGACATCGACGGTCTTTACACCGCCGACCCCCACACCCACCCGGAGGCCACCCTCATTGACGAGATCACCAACATTACCCCGGACATCCTGGCCCTGGCTGGGGGAGCGGGGTCCCATCTGGGCACCGGGGGCATGACCACCAAGCTCCACGCCGCCCAGATCTGCATGGAGGCCGGCTGCGACATGGTCATCGCCAACGGGGCCGACCCGGCCATCCTCTACGACGCCGCTGACGGGAAGCCGGCCGGCAGTCGATTCTGTGGAAAGCGAGGCTGACGTTTATGTCTTTACCCATCACTGGCCCCCTTCTGGAGGCCGCGCGGGCGGCGAAGCCCGCCCTGGCCCAGTTGGACCACAGGGCCAAAGGGGCGCTGCTGCGCACCATGGCGGACTGTTTAGAATCCGCCGCGCCGGCCATTCTGGAGGCCAACGTCCAGGATTTGGAAGCCGTCCATGGCACCATCCCCGAGGTCATGGAGGACCGTCTGCGCCTCACCCCCGCCCGGATCGCCGACATGGCGGCGGGGATGCGCTCCGTGGCAGAGCTGCCGGACCCGGTGGGGAAGGTCCGGGCCTGTCATACCCTCCCCAACGGCTTAGAGGTCCAGCGGGTTTCAGTCCCCCTGGGGGTCATCGCCATCATCTATGAATCCCGGCCCAACGTCACCTCCGACGCCGCCAGCCTGGCCCTTATGGCCGGGAGCGTGTGCGTGCTGCGGGGGGGCAAGGAGTCCATTCGCTCCAATCGGGCCATTGTGGACGCACTCCATGCAGGGCTGAGGCGGCATGATTTGCCGGAGGCCCTGGTGAGTTTGGTCACGGACACCACACGGGACAGCGCCGCGGAGCTGATGGAAGCCGTGGGGTATATCGACCTGTTGATCCCTCGGGGCGGCGCGTCTCTCATCGCCGCTTGTGTGGAGCGTTCCAAGGTCCCCTGCATTCAGACGGGGACGGGGATTTGTCATATCTATGTGGACGAGAGTGCGGATCTGGACAAGGCGCTGGCTATTTTGGAAAACGCCAAGACCAGCCGGCCCTCTGTGTGCAACGCGGCGGAGGTTTGTTTGGTCCATAAGGCCATCGCGCCGCAGTTCCTGCCGCTGCTGCGGGAGCGTTTGGTGGAACAGCGCAGTGCCCAGGGCCTGCCCCCGGTGGAGCTGCGCTTAGACCCCGTGGCGCAAACCTTCATCCCCGGCACCCCGGCCGGGGGGGAGGATTTCGACCGGGAGTTTTTGGACTACATCCTGGCCGTAGGGGTGGTGGAGGATTTAACGGGGGCCATTGACCACATCAACCGCCACTCCACGGGGCACAGCGAGGCCATTCTCACCCAAAACCACGAGAACGCCGCCCGCTTCACCCGGCTCATCGACAGCGCGGCGGTCTACGTCAACGCTTCCACCCGCTTCACCGACGGCGGACAGTTCGGTCTGGGCTGTGAGATGGGCATTTCTACCCAAAAGCTCCACGCCCGGGGTCCTATGGGCCTGGAAGAGCTGACCAGCTACAAATACGTCATCACAGGAGACGGACAGATCCGATAAAGGAGGGACCCTTCCATGAAGGAACTTTTCTTTCGCCTTTTCAAGGGCCACAGCACAGAGGATATTTTGGCCTTTTGGGCCTTGCTGCGCCGGGGAGATTTCCGGAGCATCTTCCTAGAACCCACCGAGAACACCTTTACCCAGCTGGTGCGCTACGGCATCACCGGCAGCACCTCCTTTGCCGTGGACTATCTGCTGCTGTATTCCATGGAAAAGACGGGGGCCTATTATCTGGTGGCGGCGGCGCTGGCCTTCATCTTGGGCAGTATGTGCAACTTCGTGATGACCAAGTATTTTGCCTTCAAGGCAGTGGACCCGTCGGTGCGGCCGGGGGCGGAGCTGATGGTATTTTGTGCCATCGTCGCCGGGGGCTTAGGCTTGACGGTGCTCTTCCTCTTCCTCTTCACCACCCATCTGGGGATGCCCTTGATGGCGGCGAAGTTTGTCAGCAGTCTGCTGGTCTTTATCTGGAACTTTGCGGGGCGGAAATTCCTCCTCTATCCTGGAGGGCAGCAGATTCGGAGTATTTGAGGGCTTTCTATCTTCACTTCATTGGAACGACAAAAGGGCGGGACCGTATTTCAGGTCCCGCCCTTCGTTTGTGTTGGATCGGATATCGTTTTTCTCAAATCGCCGCCGCGATCTGACGGCCCATTTCGGCGGTGCCCACCAAGGTCCCCTCCCCGGTGAAGAGGTCGGGGGTGCGCAGGCCCTTGGCCAGGACCTTTTTCACCGCGTCCTCAATGGCGTCTGCCTCGGCCCCCAGGCCGAAGGTGTAGCGCAGCATCATAGCCACGGAGAGGATGGTGGCGGTGGGGTTGGCCTTATCCTGTCCGGCAATGTCCGGGGCGGAGCCGTGGATGGGCTCGTACATCCCGAAATTCCCCTGGGCCAGGGAGGCGGAGGGCAGCATCCCGATGGAGCCGGTGATCTGGCTGGCCTCATCGGAGAGGATGTCCCCAAAGATGTTGGAGGTGACCAGGACGTCGAACTGCCGGGGATTGCGCACCAGCTGCATGGCGGCGTTGTCCACATAGAGGTGGTCCAGGGTGACGTCGGGATAGTCCTTAGCAACCTCGCTCACCACCCGCCGCCAGAGGCGGGAGGAGTCCAGGACGTTGGCCTTGTCCACGCTGGTGACGTGCTTGTTCCGCTTCATGGCCATGTCGAAGGCCACCTTGGCGATGCGGCGGACTTCCCCTTCGGCGTACTGTTCCACGTCGTAGGCGGCGGGACCCATGGGGGTATCCCGGGTGCCCCGTTCCCCGAAGTAGATGCCGCCGGTGAGCTCCCGGACCACCAAAAGGTCCAGGCCTCCGGCCAGGATCTCGGCTTTCAGGGGGGAGGCGTCCGCCAGGGCCTCGAAGATCATGGCGGGGCGGAGGTTGGCGAACAGTCCCAGCTCTTTCCGCAGGCCCAAAAGGGCACGCTCGGGGCGCTGGTCTCCTGGGAGGGTATCCCATTTCCAACCGCCCACCGCGCCCAGGAGCACGGCGTCGGCGGCTTTGCACACGTCGATGGTTTCCTGGGGCAGGCAATGGCCCACCGCGTCGATGGCGCAGCCGCCGGCCAGGACGTCCTGGCAGTGGAATGTATGGCCGAACTTCTCCTCGATCTTTTTCAGGACCAGGAGGGCCTGTTCCACGATATCAGGGCCGATCCCGTCCCCCCGGATCACGGCAAGTTTTGCTTCCATGGCTCACTGGCCCCCCTTCTTGATGGAGGCCATCAGCCCGCCGGCCTGGATGATCTCCTTGATGAACGCCGGGAAGGGGCTGGCCTGATAGGTCTCGTTTTTGGTGAGGTTGGTGATCAGTCCGGTGTCGAAATCCACACTGACCTCATCCCCGGCCTGGATGCCTTCGCTGGCCTCGGGGCACTCCAGGATGGCTAAGCCGATGTTGATGGCGTTGCGGTAGAAGATCCGGGCGAAGGTTTTGGCGATCACGCAGGAGATGCCGGACTCCTTGATGACCATGGGCGCGTGTTCCCGGGAGGAGCCGCAGCCGAAGTTGAGTCCGCCCACCATCACGTCCCCTGCGTGGACGGCGCCGACAAAGCCCTTGTCGATGTCCTCCATGCAGTGGGCGGCCAGTTCCTTCTTGTCTGCGATGTTCAGGTAACGGGCGGGGATGATGACGTCGGTATCTACGTTATCTCCGTATTTATGGACGATGCCTTTTGCATTCATAGTGTTCGATGGCTCCTTTCCTTACAGTGCCCGGGGGTCGGCGATTTTTCCGGCGATGGCGGAAGCCGCCGCCACGGCGGGGCTGGCCAGGTAGATCTCCGAGGTGATGCCGCCCATGCGGCCCACAAAGTTCCGGTTGGTGGTGGCGACGCAGCGCTCGCCGTTGGCCATGACCCCCATGTGTCCGCCCAGGCAGGGCCCGCAGGTGGGGGTGGAGACGGCGCAGCCGGCGTCGATAAACGTGGTCAGGTAGCCCTGCTGGGCGCAGGTTTTGAAGATCTCCTGGGTGGCGGGCATGACGATGCACCGCACATGGGGGGCCACCTTTTTGCCCTGCAGGAGTTTGGCCGCGATCTCCATATCCTCCAGACGTCCGTTGGTGCAGGAGCCGATGATGACCTGGTCGATTGGGATCTCCTCCACCTGGGAGATGGGTTTGGCGTTTTCCGGCAGGTGGGGGAAGGCCACGGTGGGCTCGATGGACGAGAGGTCGATGTCTATCGTCCGGGCGTATTCCGCGTCGGGGTCTGCCTCGTAGACTGTATAGGGGCGCTGGGCGCGGCCGTCCAGGAAGGCTTTCGTTTTCTCGTCCACCGGGAAGATGCCGTTTTTCGCGCCGGCCTCGATGGACATATTGGCGATGCACAGGCGGTCGTCCATGGACAGGGAGGCCACGCCTTCGCCGCAGTATTCCAGGCTCTGGTAGAGGGCGCCGTCCACGCCGATTTTGCCGATCAGGTGCAGGATCACGTCTTTGCCGCTGACCAGGGGCTGGAGTTTGCCTGTCAGGTGGACCCGGATGGCTTCGGGGACTTTGAACCAAGTTTCGCCGGTGGCCATGCCTGCCGCCATGTCTGTGGAACCGACGCCGGTGGAGAAGGCGCCCAATGCGCCGTATGTGCAGGTATGGGAGTCTGCGCCGATGATGCAGTCTCCGGCGCCCACCAGTCCCTTTTCCGGGAGCAGTGCGTGCTCCACGCCCATTTGACCTACGTCGTAGAAATGATCCAGGTCGAAACGTTTGGCGAAGGTACGGCACTGTAAGCACTGTTCTGCCGCTTTGATATCCTTATTCGGGGTGAAGTGGTCCATGACCATGGCGATGCGGCTCTTGTCGAACACGCCGGTGAACCCCTCCTTCTCAAACTCCCGGATCGCCACCGGGGACGTGATGTCATTGCCCAGCACGATGTCCAGTTTCGCTCGGATCAACTGGCCGGGTTTTACTTCCGGCAGGCCCGCGTGGGCTGCCAGGATCTTCTGTGTCATTGTCATTCCCATGGGGAACGCCTCCCTTTTTTGGTTTGGGTTTCGCTTCATTATAACATACATTGGGGGTGATTTGGTAGGGGTGATTCCTTCGATTCTCCTTGTGGTCGCTTTTGCGTCGTCCACTTTTCTTCAAAAGAAAAGTGGACCGAAAAGAACCGCGGGGGACGCTCTGGTGCCGCTTCCGTGCGGGGGGACTTAGCGCCCGGGAACCTTACGGGGTCTCGTCCTCCTCCCGTCTGGGTCGGGCCGGGGGGATATTACTGGCTTTGGGTTGGTGGGCCTTCGTCTGGGTTTTGGGGGGCCGTGGGTGGGGACTGGTTCGCTGCTGTCCTTCGATGGATGTGGTTCTTCCCTGCTCCTTTGGGGGACTGGCCCGGGCTTGGCGGAAGGGGTGGGGCCCGCGTCGGTTGCTGTGGGACGTATCACGCGCGTTCACGCATCCTCAGGGGCTGCTGCCCCTTGGACCCCGCTTTGTGGGGGGACTGGGGCGATTTATCTTCTTATCCGTTTTATCCGTTCATTGGGATGAACTGTTTTACCTTGTTCTCTCGGTTTACTGCCGTAATCAGCGCGTAGACCGATGCCATCGTGATGTCGCTGTCTACGCCGACGCCCCAATAGTGATTCCCTTCTTCGTCTGCGATGACGACATACGCAGAGGCCAGAGAATTGGAATCCGTTTCTAGGGCGTGCTCTTCGTAGTCTACAAACTTATATTGAATGGCGGGGTTGGCGATTTTTAGGACGTTGCTTACAGCATCCAGGGGGCCGTTCCCTCGGGCGCTGAGGATGAAGCTCTCGCCGTTGATATCCAACGTAGCGTCGGCGATCATCGTGCCGCCTTCTCGGAGCCAGGAGACCTCGTCCAGGGCGATGGGTTCATCCTTATTCTGATATTCATGCTGGAATGCCACCAGGATATCCTGGGGGGAGAGTTCCTTGTGGGCGCGGTCCGATACTTCCTTGATGAAGTATCCCACCTCTGCCGCCATTTCTTTGGGGAGAGAGTAGCCGAAGTTGTGCTCCAATATGTACGAAATGCCGCCTTTGCCCGACTGGCTGTTGATGCGGATCACGTCCGTTTCGTACTCCCGGTTTACGTCGTGGGGGTCCAGGGGCAGGTAGGGGACGGTCCAGCGGGGTTCGTCTCGTTCTTC
The DNA here is from genome assembly GCA_022792035.1 of Ruminiclostridium sp. Classification (GTDB taxonomy): domain Bacteria; phylum Bacillota; class Clostridia; order Oscillospirales; family Oscillospiraceae; genus Evtepia. The sequence goes on from JAAWAE010000019.1 coordinate 14,834, forward strand.
CCGGAAGTGCATTCCTTTGGAGATGGCGTCTTGGTGGGAGCCGGAGAAGGCCGCGAAGACCAAGTGGCCGGAATAGGGCTGGCGGTAGCCCACGCTCATGCCGGTGAGTTTTTCATAGACCTCCACCACATGGGGCATATCGGAAAAATCCAGCTGGGGGTCCACGCCGTGGGTGAAGAGGTTCATGGCCAGGGTCACGATGTCCACATTGCCGGTCCGCTCGCCGTTGCCGAAGAGCGTGCCCTCGATCCGGTCGCCGCCGGCCAGGAGGGCCAGCTCCGCTGCCGCTACGCCGCAGCCACGGTCATTGTGGGGGTGGATGGAGACGATCACGTTTTCGCGGTCGTGGAGGTGACGGCTCATGTACTCGATCTGCTGGGCGTAGACGTGGGGCATGGACATCTCCACCGTAGAGGGCAGGTTGATGATGACCTGACGTTCCGGGCGGGGCTTCCAGACGTCGATGACCGCGTTGCAGATCCGCAGGGCAAATTCCACTTCCGTTCCGGTAAAGCTCTCAGGGGAGTATTCAAAGCGGAAATTGGTTTCCGGCATCTTGGCGGCGTATTCATTGAACAATTTCGCGCCGGAGATGGCGATGTCTACGATCTCGTCCTCGCTCATGCGGAAGACCTGCTGCCGCTGGGCAAAAGACGTGGAATTATACAGGTGGACGATCACGTTCTTTGCGCCCTGGATGGACTCGAAGGTTTTCTTGATGATATGCTCGCGAGACTGGGTGAGGACCTGGATGGTCACGTCATCGGGGATCAGCCCGTCCTGGATGATGGTGCGCAGAAACTCGTACTCTGTCTCTGAGGCGGCGGGAAAGCCCACCTCGATTTCCTTAAAGCCCAGATTCAGGAGGAATTGGTAAAAGGCCAGCTTCTCCTCCAGGTTCATGGGGGTGATCAGGGCCTGGTTGCCGTCGCGCAGGTCCACGCTGCACCACTGGGGCGCCGCGGTGAGACGGTCCTTTTTCGCCCAGTCAAAGCAGGGCTCCGGGGGCGGGTAATACCCAGGACGATACTTGTCAAAATTTTTCATGGGGACCATGTCCTTTCCTATTAGGTGTGGGAGACGTTCAGCCAACAAAAAACCCCCGTCTCCCCAAAAATCAAGAGACGAAGGCATACATAGCTTCCGCGGTACCACTCTTGTTGACGTCCAGCAACGCCCACTCAAATAGTTCACGCTCCGGGGTGAGACGCGCCCTGGCTCCATACAGCCTTGCACCGGACGGCTGCTCTCTGAGATGGAGGGGGAGGGGCATATTCCCTTCCTTGCGTGGGATATGTCATTTTCACTTCCTATAGCATAGCGGATGGACACGGGTTTTGTCAATGGGAAAGGCCCGAAATATTGCACAAATACGCCCCCGCCTTCCTTGGGAATTTTTTTGTCCAGGCCGGTCTCTCCTCTTTACTTTATCGTGCTAGTGTGATAAACTGACAGGGATGAAAGGAAAGGGGTTTCGTGTCTATGGAATTCGACCAGCGGCTGCTGCGCAGCGAAGAAGAGACCATCTATCGTCTGCGGGGCCTGTATGAGGGCTGCGGCTACAGCCCGTTCAAAATGAGCAAGTTTGAGGAATACGACCTCTATGTGAGGAGCAAGGACTTTCTGGTCAGCGAGCGGATGATCACCTTCACCGACGAGCGGGGCGTCTTGATGGCCCTCAAGCCGGACGTGACCTTGTCCATCGTCAAGAGCACCCGGGACGGGGAGCTGCGCAAGGTCTACTACAATGAAAGCGTCTACCGCAGCGGCAAGGGCGAGGAGGGCTTTCAGGAGATCACGCAGACCGGCTTGGAGTGCATCGGGGCGCTGGATTTTTACCACATCTATGAGGTCACCGCCCTGGCGGTGGAGAGTTTGGCCTGCATCAGCCCGGACTATGTGCTGGATGTCTCCCACGCGGGCCTGGTGCTGGGCTTCATGGAGGCCGCTGGGGTGGAGGATCCCCCCCGGATCATGGGCGCGGTGCGGGAGAAAAACCTCGCGGAGCTGCGCTCCTACTGCCGGGAGCGGGGCCTCAGCGCCACGGTGGGGGCCTTGCTGGAAAAGCTCATCACCACTTACGGCCCCATGGGGCAGGTCCTGGAGGAGCTGGCCCCGCTGTGCGTAGGCGGGAAGAAGACCCGGGAGGCCTGGGAGGAGGTCAAGCGCCTTTATGACCTCTTACAGGCCAACGGACTGGCGGAAAAAGTCTATCTGGACTTCTCCGTGGAGGGGGACATGGACTATTACAGCGGCATCGTCTTCCGGGGCTTTTTGAAGGGCCTGCCCCGGGGGGTCCTCTCCGGCGGGCAGTACGACAAGATGGTGGAGAAGATGGGCAAACGCTGCGGCGCCATCGGCTTTGCCATCTACCTCAACGAGCTGGAACGCCTGGACGCCGCCCCGCGGGACTTTGACGCGGACGTATTGCTGTGGTATGATGAGGCCAGCGATTTCAAACACCTCAGCCAGACCGCCGCCAAACTGCGCCGGGAGGGCCGGCGGGTCCTGGCCCGGCGGGAGCGCGCCGGGGTGCGGACCCGGGAGACCTTAGATCTGAGAGGAGGGGCAGAGGAATGAACACTGGTTTTGACCCCGTCGCGCAAGACTTTTTGAACGTGGCCCTGCCCAAGGGACGCCTGGGGGAGCGGGTCTATGCCATGCTGGCCCAGGCAGGGTATCCCTGCCCGGAACTGCTGGACCCCAAGCGCAAGCTGATTTTTGAGAACCCGGAGGCGAAGGTGCGCTATTTCTGGGTCAAGCCCTCGGACGTGCCCGCCTATGTGGAGCGGGGCGCCGCCGACGTGGGGGTGGCGGGGAAGGATATTTTGTTGGAATACGCCCCCAGCGTCTATGAACTGCTGGATCTGAACATCGGCAAGTGCCGGATGTGCGTGGCGGCGCTGGAGGGATTTCGGGATGACCCCGACCGGCGGCTGCGGGTGGCCACGGAGTTCCCCCGGATCGCCCGGAGCTATTACAGCGCCCAGAGCCGGGACATCGACGTGGTCCGCCTCCACGGCTCCATTGAAATCGCCCCCATCCTGGGGCTCACCGACGTGATCGTGGACATCGTGGAGACCGGGACCACCCTGCGGGAGAACGGCCTGCGGCCCTATGAGACCATCGTGGAGATCAGCGCCCGGCTCATCGCCAACAAAGTCAGCTATAAATTCAAGCACGAGGCCATCCAGGCCCTTTTTGAGGGTCTGCGGGAACAGGTGGCCCAAAAGGAGGCAGCGCAATGATCCCCATTTATCAGGAAAACCAGGTCACGGAGATCTTTTCCCGCCAGGACCCGGTGAACGACGCGGCCCAGGAGGTCCGCGCCATCCTAGAACAAGTCAAGACCAGAGGCGACGCGGCTTTGAAAGCGTATACGAAAACCTTCGACGGGGCGGAGCTCTCCACCATCGAGGTGGACGCCTGGACCGTGGATGAGGGCTTTCGCCGGGCGGACCCGGTGCTGGTGGAGATCCTCTATCGGGCCGCGGAGCGCATCAGCGCCTTTCACCAGAACCAGCTGCGCAGCGGCTTCCAGACTTCTGGAGAGCGCGGCATCATTTTGGGCCAAAAGGTCCTGCCCCTGGAGCGGGTGGGGCTGTATGTCCCCGGGGGGACAGCGGCCTATCCCTCCAGCGTGCTGATGAACGCCATCCCCGCCAAGCTGGCGGGGGTGAAGGAGCTTTGTATGGTCACGCCTCCGGGGAAAGACGGGAAGATCGCCCCGAACATCTTAGCCGCCGCCCGGATCTGCGGGGTGGACCGGGTGTTCCGGGTGGGCGGAGCCCAGGCCGTGGCCGCTCTGGCCTACGGGACGGAGAGCATCCCCAGGGTGGACAAGATCGTCGGGCCGGGGAACCGCTTCGTGGCGGAGGCCAAGCGTCAGGTTTTCGGGAAAGTGGGCATCGACATGGTGGCCGGTCCCAGTGAGATCTTGGTGATCGCCGACGGCGCGTCCAACCCCCAGCACGTGGCGGCGGACCTGCTCAGTCAGGCGGAGCACGACACAGCGGCGGCGGCGGTGCTGATCACCGACAGCGCCCCCCTGGCCGAAGCGGTCCAGAAGGCCATCGAGGCCCAGCTGCCCACCCTCAAGCGGGAGGAGATCGCCCGGGCGTCCATCGACGGCAACGGAAAGATCATCGTCACGGAGAGTTTAGACAGCGCCATCCGCATCGCCAACGAGATCGCCCCGGAGCACCTGGAGCTGTGCGTGGAGGACCCCTTCCGCTACCTCAACGACGTGAAAAACGCCGGGTCCATCTTCCTGGGCCGCAGCTGCCCGGAGGCCCTGGGGGACTACTTCGCCGGTCCCAACCACACCCTGCCCACCGGGGGCACCGCTCGCTTTTCCAGCCCCCTGTCCGTGGACGATTTTGTCAAAAAAAGTCAGTACATCTATTATACCCCGGAGGCCCTGTCCGTGGCCCGGGAGAGCGTGTCCAACTTCGCCAAGAAAGAGGGCCTGACGGGACACGCCCGGAGCGTGGACATCCGCTTTGACCCAGTCGGAGGGGAATCATGAGCCGTTTCCTGCATCCAAAGTATGCCGCCCTGGAGGCATACACCCCCGGGGAACAGCCCCGGGACCGGCGGTACGTCAAACTCAACACCAACGAATCCCCCTACCCGCCCTCGCCGGAGGTGACGGCGGCGCTGAGCCAGACCGACGTGGAAGAGCTGCGCCTGTACTCCGACCCGGAGGGAAAGGCGCTGAAAGAAAAACTGGCCTGGTACTACGGCTGCCGGGCAGAGAACGTGTTCCTCTCCAACGGCTCCGACGAGATTTTGAACTTTGCCTTCATGGCCTTCGGGGCGGCGGGGGCGGTGTTCCCGAAGCCGACGTACAGCTTTTATCCGGTCTTTGCCCAGCTTCACGGGGTGGACTATCGGGAGATCCCCCTGAAGGCGGACTTTTCCCTGGATGTGGAGCGCCTGTGCGGGACGGGACGCTTCACTGTCCTGGCCAACCCCAACGCCCCCACGGGGTTGGCGGTGGGATTGGACAGCATCCGGAAAATCCTGGACAGCAATCCGGAGCAGGTGGTGCTGGTGGACGAAGCCTATGTGGACTTCGGGGCCGAGAGCGCCGCGGAGCTTATTGGGCAGTATCCGAACCTGCTGGTGGTGATGACCTATTCCAAATCCCGGTCCATGGCCGGGGCGCGGCTGGGCTTTGCCCTGGGAGACCCGGCGCTGATCGCGGACTTGGAGCGATTAAAATATTCCACCAACCCCTACAACGTCAACCGCCTGACCCTGAAACTGGGGGCGGCGGCGGTGGACAGCGCCCTATACTTTGTGGAAAACGCCAAGCGAATCATCGCCACCCGGGAGCGTACCGCCGGGGCCCTGCGGGAGATGGGCTTTACCTTCCCGGCGTCCCAGGCAAACTTCCTCTTCCTTTCCCGAAAAAACCTCCCCGGCGAGGTGCTCTACCAGAAATTAAAAGCCCGGGGCGTCCTGGTCCGGCATTTCTCGGACCCGTCCCTGGCAGACTACAACCGGGTGAGCATCGGCACCGACGAGGAGATGGGCATATTCCTGCGGGAGACCCGGGCCATTTTGGAAGAGGAGGGCCTTTTATGAGACAGGCAGAGATTTTACGAAAAACCGCCGAGACAGAGATCCGCCTCTCCCTCTGCCTGGAGGGGGGGGCGCGGGAGATCAAAACCGGGGTGGGCTTTCTCGACCATATGCTCAGCGGCTTTGCCAAACACGGCGGCTTCGGCCTGCGGGTGCTGTGCAGCGGGGACACCTGGGTAGACGACCACCACAGCGTAGAGGACGTAGGGATCTGCCTGGGAGACGCCTTCGCCCAAGCCCTGGGCGACCTGCGGGGGGTGGAACGCTTCGGACAGAGCATCCTGCCCATGGACGAGGCCCTGCTCCTAGCCGCCGTGGATCTATCCGGACGAGGAATGCTCTGCTGGAGCGCAGACCTCCCCACGGAGAAGGTGGGAACCTTCGACACCGAGCTGGGCAAAGAGTTCTGGCTGGCATTTGTCCGCCGGGCGGGCTGTACCCTGCATATCCGCAAGCTGGCCGGAGAAAACAGCCATCATATCTTGGAAGCGGTGTTCAAAGCAGCCGGACGATGCCTGCGGGACGCGGTGCGGATCACCGGCACAGAGGTCCCCTCTACAAAAGGAATGTTAGTATAAAGTTTTCGTGCACCTTTTTCAAAAGGTGCCGGGGGTCCAGGGGCAGCGCCCCCTGGCGGGCGGAGCCCGGATTGGGCTTGCCCAAGAAAAAAGTAAGGAGCGATTCATATGATCGCGGTCATTGATTACGGCGTAGGGAACCTGTTCTCCCTGTGCCGCTCCCTGGAGGCCATCGGACAAGAGGCCGTGGTGTCCGGGGACCCTGCCGTTCTGCACCAGGCAGACCGGCTCATCCTCCCCGGGGTGGGCGCCTTTGCCGACGCGGCGGAGAAGCTGCGGCAGACCGGCCTGGATGCCGTCCTCCAAGCAGAAGCCGCCCGAGGAAAACCCCTGCTGGGCATCTGCCTTGGGATGCAGCTGCTGTTTGAAGAAAGTTACGAATTCGGCCGCTGTGCCGGCCTGGGTCTGATCCCCGGAAAAGTGGTCCCCATGGAAGGCGTCATCCCGGCGGACTATAAAATCCCCCACATCGGCTGGAACGCCCTGCACTTCCCCAAGGGAACACGGCACCCCCTGCTGCAAAGGGTCCAAGAGGGCGCGTGCGTATACTTCGTCCACTCCTTCTGGGCGGACCAATGCGGGGACGCCTGCATCGCCACCACAGAGTACGGCGCGAAGCTTACCGCCGCCGTGGCCCACGGGAAGGTGATGGGCTGTCAGTTCCACCCGGAGAAGAGCGGCGAGATCGGACTATCCATTTTGAAAACATTCTGTGAGGAGGACTGGTGAGATGAAGATTTTTCCTGCCATCGACCTGTTTGGGGGACAAGCCGTCCGCCTGTATCAGGGAGATTACGACAAGATGACGGTCTACGACCCGGAGCCGCTGAACACCGTGCGGCGCTTTGAGGCGGCGGGGGCGTCCTGCCTGCACCTGGTGGACTTGGAGGGGGCCAAGAGCGGCGAGACCACCAATCTGGCCACCATCGAGGCCATCGCCCAAAAGACCAAACTTTTCATGGAAGTGGGCGGCGGCATCCGGAATATGGAGACCATCCAACGGTATCTGGACGCGGGGGCCAACCGAGTGATCCTAGGCACCGCCGCCGCCACAGACCCAGACTTCACCGCCCTGGCGGTCCAGACCTACGGAGAAAAAATCGCCGTGGGGGCGGACCTGAAAAACGGGAAAATCGCCATCCACGGTTGGTTAGAGACCGCCCAGGAGAGCTGGGACGTGTTCCTGGGCCGGATGGAGTCCCTGGGGGTGGGGACGGTGATCTGCACCGACATCTCCAAAGACGGGGTCATGGAGGGCACAAACCATAAACTCTACGCCGCCCTGTCCGCCCGCTATGATATGAACATCATCGCCTCCGGCGGGGTCACCTCCCTGGAGGACGTGAAAGCCCTGCGAAAGGCCGGGGCCTCAGGGGCCATCATCGGAAAAGCCCTGTACACCGGGGCCATCGACCTGGCGGAGGCCGTGCGCGCGGGGGAAGGGAAGCTATGATCACGAAACGCATCATTCCCTGCCTGGACGTAAAAGACGGCCGGGTGGTGAAAGGGGTCCGCTTTGCCGGGCTGAGCGACGTCAGCTCCCCCGTGGCCCTGGCCCAATATTACACCGAAAACGGGGCGGACGAGCTGGTCTTTTACGACATCACCGCCTCCGCCGAAGGCCGGAGCCTGTTCACCGATATTTTAAGAGAAACCGCCAGCCGCGTCTTCATCCCCCTCACCGTAGGCGGCGGAATCAACACCCTGGAGGACTTCGACCGGGTGCTGAAATGCGGGGCCGATAAAGTCAGCGTAAACTCCGGGGCCATCCGCAACCCGGCGCTAATCCGGGAGGCGGCGCTGCGCTATGGCAGCCAGTGCGTGGTGCTGTCGGTGGACGTGAAGCGGGTGGACGGCCAGTTCCGGGTCTTTGGCCGGGGCGGCCGGGACGATACCGGCATGGAGGCCATCGCCTGGATCAAAGAAGGCGTCGCCCTGGGCGCCGGGGAAGTGGTGGTGAACTCCATCGACACCGACGGCGTCAAAGGCGGCTTCGACCTAGCCCTGCTGAAAGAGGTGTGCGCCGCCGTAAACGTCCCCGTCATCGCCTCCGGCGGCGCGGGGAAAATGGAAGACTTCACCCAGTTATTCCAAACCATCCCCACCATCGACGCGGGACTGGCCGCGTCGGTGTTCCACTTCGGAGAAATCGCCATCCCGGACTTAAAGCGGGAGCTGCAGCGGAACGGAATCCTGGTACGGTAGTATAAATGTAAAATAAAGTTTTCGTCCACCTTTTTCAAAAGGTGGCGGGGGTCCAGGGGGCAGCGCCCCCTGGCGGGCGGAGCCCGGATTGGGCTTGCCTAAGAAAAGGAGCGACAGCATGGACATAGAAAAACTAAAATTTGATGAAAAAGGACTGATTCCCGCCATCGTAGTAGACGGAACCAGCGGACAAGTGCTGACCCTGGCCTACATGAACCGAGAAAGCCTCGAAATCTCGATGAAAGAGGGCAGGACCTGCTTCTACAGCCGGTCCCGGCAGGAACTTTGGCGGAAAGGCGAAACCTCCGGGGCGGTGCAGCATATCATTGATATCACCGCCGACTGCGACTATGACGCCCTGGTGGTCCGGGTGAACAAAGACGGTCCCGCCTGCCATACCGGCGCGGAGAGCTGTTTCCATCACCCCCTGTGGACGGGAGACGCGGCCCCAGGATTCTCCCTCGACGCCCTGATGGAGATGCTCCAGGGGCGGAAAGACAGCCCCAAGGAAGGCTCCTATACCTCCTACCTGTTCGAGAAAGGCTTAGATAAAATCCTCAAAAAGGTGGGGGAGGAGTGTACCGAGGTGGTGATCGCCGGGAAGGCTGAGGATCGGGCCGAGACGGTGTATGAGATCGCGGATCTGGCCTATCATGTGATGGTGCTGATGCTTCAGCTGGGAATTTCCCTAGAGGATGTGCGGGGAGAGCTGGCCAAGCGGCACGTGATCGATCAAAAGGTTAAGCAGGAGAAGATGACCTGAGCGATAACCAGAAAACCTTCCGCTATCCTAAAAGAAAGCTGATTTTTGATGAAAACCACCAAAAATGATTGTACCTTTCATAAAACCATGCTATAATAAGGTTTAATCTAAACTCTATTTACATATATATGAGCAGGGGGAAGATACTAGATGCGACGCCAAAGCCTGAAAAACGATGCTGGCGAACCGATATCAGGCATCCGAAGATTGAAACAGGAGGCATACGGTACCGGGAAAACCAGCGGAGGAGAAGCAGTCATAGATTGGGAAAGATGGAAAACCCCCTATGCAGACGAGCATGGCTTTGATATTCGGAACATAGAGGAAACCGGAACTTACTGGATTGCACTCGTTCTGCCCCAGGACACCAGGATCATCCGTTATGGGCCGGAAAGCGGACGCTTTACCGCGCCAGAAGGAACAGACTACGATGCGCTTTCCCTTCCGTATGATCGAGAAACGGTGGAGTTTCATAAGTATCAGGTCACAGCACAGTCAATTACGGTGTACTGTAAAGTACAAAAAGGGATCGTTGCCCCTATGTTTGACTGTGAAGGGGGCGCGGTACAATACTATCACCCCAACGCGAATATGCGAGAGCTAATAAAAGCTGGAATCCTTGAGAGGGTGGCATTATGAAATATTATCAGTCCGAACTGAGGGATAAGACGGTGCTTTATGTGCTGGATCAGGTCATTGCGGCGCATCAGATCCCCAGAACCCTATATTCCCTGGATGGTTACGCCGAGGATCGTGTGTGCTTGGAGAAGAAAGCCGGGGAATGGTGCGTCTATACTGGAATCAGAGGCCGTATGTGCGAAGAAGAAAGCTATGATTCTGTTGTAGAGGCGTGTCAGCGAATGATCGAGAAAATCACGGATGACTATGAAGAAGAACAGAGCATGAAACTGTCGTTTTCCGGAGAACTGCAAAAGTTCCTCCACCCCCAAAACTTTGATGCCATCGATGCCGGAAAAGCGTCCATCCCTAAAATCGTATAAATCCGCAGGACATCCCCCGTGGGGCAGCCCCGCCGTTTTCTTGTGCAAAACGGCGGGGCTGTTTGTACCATATCTATGTTTGCGGCAAACCATACCTCGTCAGCAGCACCGCCCCCGTCTGCTCGCAGAGATTGAAGATGTCGATGTCATAGAACCGCTGGGTGTCCGTGACCTGGATCTGGGGATGCTCCCTCTGAAGCGCGGCGCGCAGGTGATTGATGGGGGCGGCGTCCCCGCCCTTGCGGATGAGCAGCCGCTCCCCATAGAGCTCCTGGAGCCGGATGCAGGGCCCGCAGGGGTTCCCACAGGTCCGTGAGGACCTTGCTGGGGCTGCGCAGGGAGGAGCCTATGCGCAGGACGTATTTCTCCCCCCGGGCGGCCTGTTTCATCTCCTTTGAGGAAGTCCCCCCGGAGAAGTGGAGGGACCAGGTCGTGCTGCCGGAGATCGAACCCCAGAAAGACAAGATGCTGCTCTACATGGGAGAGAAATCGTATGGATCCCCCCAGCGGCCCTGCCGCCCCCACCCGGGGCCCGGCAGGGCCGCCTGCTGATTCTGGGTTTGACAAAGCGCAAACGAAACTATATAATGAAAAACACAAAAGGGGGGAGACCATGACACCGCTCTTAGAATGGAACAACGTCACCGTGGACTTCCCCTTCACCGCCGGGAAGCCCCTGCGGGCCTTGGACGAGATGTCCTTCTCCGTGGCCCAGGGGGAGCTGGTGGCCCTGGTGGGGCCCTCCGGCTGCGGCAAGACCACCGCCCTGAACGTCCTGGCCGGTCAGCTCACCCCCCGCAGCGGCGAGGTCCGCCTGGCGGGGACCCCCATCGAAGGGGCCCTGCCCTGCGTGGGCTACATCTCCCAAAAGGACACCCTCCTGCCCTGGCGCAGCGTCCTGGACAACGTGGCCCTGGCCATGGAACTGCGGGGCGTCCCGAAACGGCAGCGCCGGGAAAAAGCCGCCGCCCTCATGGCCCAGATGGGCCTGCGGGGCTTTGAGCACAGCTGGCCCCGGGAGCTCTCCGGGGGGATGAAAAAACGGGCCGCCATCGCCCGGGTGCTGGCGGTGGAGCCTGCCGTCCTGCTCATGGACGAGCCCTTCGCCCCCCTGGACGCCCTCACCCGGCAAAAACTCCAGGACGACATCCTGGCCCTGTGGGAGCAGACCGGCTGTACTATTTTATATGTGACCCACGACCTCACCGAGGCCATCACCCTGGCCGGGCGGGTGGCGCTGATGAGCGCCCGTCCGGGCCGGATCGTCCGGGAATATCCCATCGACCTGCCCCGGCCCCGGCGGGTGATGGACGTGAAATTCTCCCCCCATTTCGTGGAGCTGGAAGAGACCATCTGGCGGGATCTGGAACGGGAGCTGAAACGGGGGGAAGGTGTTTGAAAAAATTGAGTCCCGGCGTCTGGACGGCGCTGCTGCTGCTCCTGGGCATCCTGCTCTGGGAGCTGGCGGCGGCGGAGGGCCACGTCAACCCCTTCTTTTTCTCCCGCCCCTCCCTGATCTGGGCGGAGTTTCGGGCCATGGCGGACAACGGCTCCATGGCCCGTCATTTGGGGGCCACCCTCCAGGAGGCGGGTTTGGGTCTGCTCTTCGGCGCGGTGCTGGGGGCTTTGTGCGGCCTGGGGCTGGGCATGGCCCCCAAGGTCAGCCGGGCCTTGATGCCCCTGCTCACCGGCCTCAACGGCCTGCCCAAGCTGGCCCTGGGGCCTCTCATCATCATCTGGTTCGGCCTGGGCCTGCGCTCCAAGGCCCTCATCGCGGGGCTGATGGTCTTTTTCGTCTTCGCCTTCAACCTCTACGCCGGGGTCCGGGCGGTGGAGGAAGAGCTGATCACCGCTGTGAAACTCCTGGGGGGCAAGTCCCGGCAGGTCATGGCCAAGGTGATCCTGCCCGCCTGCGTGCCCTGGCTGCTGGCCAGCCTGCGCACCAGCCTGGGCCTGTCCCTCTCCGGGGCCATCGTGGGCGAGTACCTGGGGGCCAGCCGGGGGATGGGCTGGATCATCGCCGACGCCGGGGAACGCTACGATATGGAGCGGGTCCTGTGCTGCGTGGCGGTGATCGTTGTGGTGGTGGTCCTGCTGGACGGCGTGGTGCGGCTGCTGGAGCGGCTGCTGCTGCGCTGGCGGGGTCCCCGTTCCTGATGGTCCGCTCCTGCCGGAGGCAGGGGTTTGCCATACATCATCATTTCAAGTCATAGGAGGAAATTTGACAAAATGAAGAAGAAACTGAGCCTGCTCTTAGCCCTGACCCTGTGCCTGGGCCTGCTGGGTGCCTGCGGCACGCCCGCGGAGGAACCCCCCGCCGAGAACGACGCGGAACAGACCACGGCCACGGACCTGATCCCCGTGGTCTTCACCGAACAGGTCCGGGGCTATCACTGGGCCCCCGCCTACCTGGCCGAGACCCTGGGCTACTTCGAGGAAGAGGGCATCGACGCCTCCTTCGAGACCGTCTCCGGCATGGATGCCACCGCCCCCGTCCTCTCCGGCGACGCCCAGTTCTGCCTCAAGGGCATTGAGTCCGCCCTGATGGTCAACGAGAAGGACCAGGGGATGAAGGTGCTGGTGTCCACCACCCAGAAATACCCCTATTCCCTCATCGGCGCCAGCGAGGACTATTCCACCCTGGAGTCCCTGAAGGACGGCACCGTGGCCGGCGGCCAGAGCGCCAACAGCGGCCCCTACTCCTTCGCCATGGCCTGCATGAACAAGGCCGGCCTGGTCCCCGACACCGACGTCACCGTCATCACCATGGCCAGCGCCGGCTATGCCGCCGCCATCGCCAATGGTGAGCTGCAGGCCGCCGTCTCCGCCAACCCCTGGTCCGCCAAAAAGCTCCAGGACGCCGGCGGCGTGGTGATCGTGGACGGCACAGACGATGCCGTGATCTCCGAGATCATCGGCTCTGAGAGCTACGAGCTCTTCACCATCATGGCCGCGGACAGCTATATCGAGAGCGAGGCCGAGACGGTGCAGAAGTGCGTCAACGCCATAGCGAAGGCCATGCAGTGGATGGAGAGCGCCACCCCCGAGGATATCCAAAAGAACCTCCTGCCCCTCTTCGAGGGCGCCGACGAGGAGCTGCTCTATGACGCCCAGTACGACAAGGAGCGGGGTCTGGCCAACTACAAGGGCTATCACACCGAGTCCGGCTTCCAGTCCGCCCTGACCCTGACCAAGCTGGCCGGGGGCATCAGCTCCGATCTCACCGAGGAGCAGATTTTTGACGAGAGCTTCCTGGATACCGCCTGGGAGACCTTGCAGTAACCCCCAGGACGCATACTCCCCCACCCGGTCTCATACCGTGGTGGGGGAGGGATGCTTTTATGGGAACCATTGCATTATTATTCCTGGCCGTGGGCCTGAGCATGGATGCCTTTGCCGTGTCCGTGTGCAAGGGCTTAGCCATGGGCCCTGTCTCCTGGGGCCGGGCCTGCATCCCCGGACTGTGGTTCGGGGGATTCCAGGGCCTGATGCCCCTGCTGGGCTTTTTGCTGGGGGGACGCTTTGCCGAGACCATCACCACCGTGGACCACTGGATCGCCTTCGTGCTGCTGGCTGTCCTGGGGGTGAATATGCTCCGGGCCTCCCGGGAGGAGGCCGAGACGGCGGACGCCTCCCTGGCGTTTCGGGAGATGCTGGCCATGGCCGTGGCCACCAGCATCGACGCCCTGGCCGTGGGCATCACCTTTGCCTTTTTGGATGTGGCCATCCTGCCGGCGGCGGGGTGCATCGCGGCGGTGACCTTCCTGCTCTCCACCGCCGGGGTAAAGGCGGGGAGTTTGTTCGGCGGACGCTGCCGCGCCCAGGCCCAGGCGTTGGGCGGGTGCATCCTGATCCTGCTGGGGGGGAAGCTCCTGCTGGAGGGATTAGGCGTGCTGTAGAATCATAAGGAGGATACCAATGAAAAAACGATTTGCGGCCCTGGTGCTGGGCCTTGCCCTGCTGGGGAATTTGGGCTGTCCGGCCTGGGCGGTGGAGGAGCACGAGAAGGAGAACGCCGCCGCCCTGCTCTACAGCATGGAGCTGTTCCAGGGCATCGGGACAGACGCCTTCGGCAATCCCATCTTCGCCCTGGACAAGGCCCCCACCCGGGCCCAGAGCGTCACCATGCTGGTGCGCCTGCTGGGCGGGGAGGGGGAAGTCCTGGCCGGGGACTGGACGATGCCCTTCCAGGATGTGCCGGAGTGGGCGGCGCCCTATGTGGCCTATGCCTATGAGAAGGGCCTGACCACCGGACGCAGCCCCACCCGCTTCGACCCCGACAGCCCCGTGGGGGCGGCGGAATATCTGAGCTTTGTGCTGCGGGCCTTGGGCTACAGCTCGGAGAAGGATTTTCAGTGGGACAGCGCCTGGACCCTCACGGACAAGCTGGGCCTGACCAAGAAGGAGTATGACGAGACCACCAGCGACTTCACCCGGGGGGACATGGCCTGGGTCTCCTTCCGGGCCTTGGAGCAGAAGCCCAAGGGGCAGAGCAAGGCGCTGTGGCAGGTGCTGGAACTGGAGGACGTCTCCCAGGTCTGCTGGTGGCAGGAGAACGTGGAGACCTGTCAGCCGGGGCGCTTCGTCCTCTCCTTCGCCCCGGTGGAGTTTCTGGGGAAAAAGACCGCCTACACCAAGTTTGAGGTGACCAAGGCCAGCATCAACGGCGTGGCCTGCCGCATCGAGGAGCAGTATTCCACGGCGAAGGCGGTCAAGGACCACGTTAAAGAGCGGGAGGAGGCCCTGGGGAGTCTGGACCTGGGGGAGGCGTTTGCTCTGGTCTATCTGAAGTATGACGAGGCCGCCGCGAAAGCCGCCGCCAGCCGGGAGGAGACCCTCAACGGCGTGGCGTATCCTGTGTTGACCTTCTGCCTGGAGCTCACCGGGACCCGGAAGGACGGAACGCAGGTGGAGGAAGTTGTGTATTTTGACTATTATCTCAATGGATATGGCGGGCGGCTGTGAGGGTTGTCTCGTTTGGGGGAAACGAATGCCCGCCGCGACGCTGCGGCGGGCATTCCTCTGCAACCAAAGCCTCAGCCCCCCGCCGCCTGGGGCGCGGCAGGGGCCACGCGGACCTGATCCGGCGGCACCCCCAGCATCAGCTGCACCCCGGCGCAGGCCAGAACGTGCATCGGGGCCCGGTGCCCGCCATGGGGCAGACATAGCTCCTGGCACTCCAGGCAGGACCCGCCCAGGGTCACCACCTCCCGCTGCAGGGCCAGACTGATGGCCTCCTCCCCCAGACTGGAGAGGGTCAGGGAGTCCTTGGGGGAGATCCCATAGCTCACCGCCCACTGGGCCGGGATCTCCCCCGCCAAGGGGGACAGGCGTCCCGGTACCAGCGCCGCCCGACAGGCCGGGGGACGGATGTCCCGCTCCGCCAAGTCCGGGGAAACCACCAGAAGGTCCGCCTGCTGTTCCGGGCCCATGCCCTGGGCGGAGCACAGGTCGATCTCCTGGCGCAGGGCCTCCGGCAGGGAGGCCGAGAGAAAACGGGACAGGGCCGGCCGGCTCTCCAAAATGCTGACTACATACATAGGGCGTTCCCTCCCAAACATCGTTTGCAGTCAGTATGCCCAAAGGCTTTCCATATTATACAGAAAGATCCTCCGCCTCCAGGGCCATGAGCACCGCCCGGGAGGGGGTCTCCAGGGCGGCGACGCGGTCGGCCTGCCGGGTCACGGCGGTTTCAAAGAGGTTGCGGACCTCCCGGGCGTTGCCGAAACGCTCGTCCCGGGCCGCGTAGCGCGCCTGCAAAAGCGCCGCCGCGTGGTCCTGGGCCGCGGCGCTGAGGGTATAGCCGTTGGTTTGGCACAGCCCCTGAAAGATCGCCAGCAGCGCCGCAGCGTCGTAGTCGTCAAAGATCAGATACTTGTTGAAGCGGCTCTGCAGCCCCGGGTTGCTGTGGAGGAAACGCTCCATGGGCCCCGGGTACCCCGCCGCGATGACCACCAGGTCCTGGCGGTGGTCCTCCATGGCCCGCAGGAGCACCTCGATGGCCTCCCGGCCGAAATCCTGCTCCCCCCGCTCCGGGGCCAGGGCGTAGGCCTCGTCCAGGAAGAGGACCCCGCCCAGGGCGCTGTCGATGACGGCGCGGGTTTTCAGGGCGGTCTGCCCGGTGTAGCCGGCCACCAGCCCGGCGCGGTCCACCTCCACCAGCTGCCCCTTGGACAGCACGCCGATGGCTTTGTAGAGCTTGCCGATGAGCCGGGCCACGGTGGTCTTCCCGGTGCCGGGGTTGCCCAGAAAGACCATGTGCAGGGACATAGGGGGGACAGGCAGACCTTCCGCCTCCCGCAGCCGCCGGACTTTGACGAGATTCATCAGACTGCGCACCTCGGCCTTCACCCTGTCCAGCCCGTGCAGGGCGTCCAGCTCCGCCAGAAGCGCCTCCAGGCTGGGGGCGGAGCCTTCCGGGCCGGGGAGGCGATGTTCCGCAACCACCTCTCCCCCCTGGACCGCCGGGCGGGGGCTGGGGACTTGGTGGTCCTGGATGGGCAGGATGGCGTCCACCCGCTCCAGGATGCTCTGGCGCAGGTCCTGATATTTGGCGGCGTTCCGGGTCCCCAGCCGCTCATCCCCCCGGCGCAGGCGGGAGAGGAAGGGAGGCTCCGGCGGAGGCAGGGCGTGGTCGGTGCGGCTGACCAGATCCCAGAACAGCGCCTCTTCCTGCGGCTCGCTTTGCAGGGCATTATAATAGAGGGCGTGCTCCGGGGTCAGGATGATGCCCATGCTTTTCCAGTGGTAGAGCAGGCAGGCCCGGAGGTCTTCGTCAGGCCGAAAGTGCAGCCGCAGGCCCGGGTCGGGCAGGGCGCGGCGGAAGGCAAGGACGATTTTTCGATAGGATTCTTGGAATTCTTTGGCAGACTCCATGAAAAAAGCTCCCTTCTCTGGCAGGATGTCCCTTGCACTATAGCGGAAAACGGGGTTTTGGTCAAGGTTTTGGACAGAGTTTTCCCCAAGTGAAAAAAGCGGCCTGGAAAGGTTGACGGATTTTGCGTGGATGTGGTACAATAGCCATATTGATTACAGAACGATTACAAGTTTGATTACAAAACAAAGACGAACGACCAAATGAGGAGGAAGCGGAATGGAGAATCGAAACACCCTGCGCAGCCAGACGGTGCGATGTACCCACTGCGGGGAATACTATTCTGTGACCTATGACTACTGCCCCTTTTGCGATGCCGGAGGCAAGGAGAGCGATAAGAAGAACAGTTCCCTGTTCAATACCCTCTTCGGCGCCACGGAGGAGGAGAAGAAGAAACGCGCCGCGGACCGCGGCCGCCGGGAGAGCGCCCGCGCCGACGAGCCGCCCCGCCGCCGCCGGGAAGGGGAGCGTTTCGCCACCGGCCGCGTCCCCTCCCCCCCGCGAGAGGAACGCCGGGAGGAGCGCCGGGAAGAACGTCCGCCCCGCCGCCGGGAAGAGCGGGAGGAGCGCAGCCGGGAGGGACGGGCAGAGCGCAGCCGGGCCCGGGAGGAACGGGAACACCGCCGGGAGCGCCGCGCCGCCCCCCACCGGGAGACCCCGGTGGACGATGATCTGCCCCGTCCGCGGAAAAAGACCAGCGAGATGACGGAGTCCGAGCGGGCCGCCAACCGCGCCGAACGGGAGGCCCGGGCCGCCCAGCGCAAGCGGGAGCGCGAGCGCGCCGCCGCCGAGGCGGAAGCCCGTGCCCGGGCCCAGCAGGCGGAGCAGGCCATCTTGGCCCAGCAGCGGCAGGTGGCCGGGGGGGAGAACATGGGTCCCGTGTTCGAGACCATGATGCCCCCGGAGAGCTTCGGCTTTGAGACGGACACCGGTACGGTCTCCGTTCCCCAGGACGCCGGGGAGTACAACACCACCCGCACCGGGATGACCTTCCGCACCATCAACATCCCCTTGAAGTCGGCCACAGGGCCGATCCCTGACGTCACGCAGCCGGAAGGGGAAGCCCAGGAAGCGGCCCCCGCCGCGCCCCAAAAACCGTCCAAACCGTCCAAACCGGCCAAGTCCGCCAAAAAAGACAAGGCATCCAAAGCCCCGAAGGCCAAGGAGCCGGAAGGGGTGCTCAGCGAGGAGGAGGCCAGCAGCTGGGCCGCTCTGCGCAGTCTGGAGGACACCGGCGGCACCGAAGTAGAGGTCACCGACGACACCTCGGCCCTGGTCCCCACCGGGAAGAAGGAACCGGAACCCTCCGTCCAAGCAGCCGGCGAAGCGCCCACCCCCCAGCCCCCCCGGGAGGAGGCGGAAGCGGTGCAGGAGGCCGTCCAGGAAGCGGTGCAGGAAGCGGTGCAGGAGGCAGAGCCGGTCCAGGCGCCGGAAAACAAACCCCAGGCGGAAACCCCGCCGGCAGCAAATCATACAGAGAAGGTGATCCCCATCCAGCCCCACGTTCAGGACACCAAGCCCATCCCCCCGGTGACGCCCACGGCGGAAGCCGCCGCGCCCGTCCAGCCAGAGGCGGAGCCTGATCCGGAACAGGATCTGGACGCCCTGCTCAACGAGATCCGGGAGATGATCGCCAACAGTCCCGTCCCGGTGCTGGAGGAGGAAGAGGAACCGGCCCCCAGCGTGGAGGAGGTTTCCGAACCTACCCTGGTCCGCACGGTGTACACCCCCGCCGCCAAAAGCGCCCCGGAGGAGCCGGCCGAAGAAGAGGACGCCACCCGGCCCTGGAAGGCCGAGGAGATCCCCCAGGCCCCCGAGGAGGCAGAGGAAGAAGAGGCCGACATCCCCGAAGACGCCGAGGACCCCGACGAGGAGCTTCTGGAGGAGCGGGACACCGCGGTGTCCGTCTCCTTCTGGCGCAAGAACAAGAAGAAGGAGACGGCGCAGCAGCCCACCCTGGAAGTGGTCTCGGATGCCCAGGAACAGCCGGAGAAGAAGAAACGCAATCCCATCCCGCTGGTCCTCTCCCTGATCGTCATTGCGGCGGCGGTGTTTATCGTAGCCGGACGCTTCGTCCCCGCGCTGCAGAACAACCCCCTCACAAGTCTCTTCAGCCACTTCGGCCAGAGCCAGCCCGGTGAGGACACCGCCCAGACCTTTACCCTGAACCTGAAAGACCTGCTCTTCACCGAGAAGGGGAAGACAGAAACTTTGATCCCCATCTTTGCCCCCGAAGGAACAACCGCCGTGTTGGGCTGGAGTTCCAGCGACACCGCTGTTGCCGTTGTCGATGAAAATGGACTTGTGACCACCGTCGGCCCCGGCACCGCCACCATCACCGCCACCATGTCCAGCGGGGAGAGCGCCCAGTGCATCATCCGCTGCAACTGGAACGACGGCAGCCAGCCCGCCGGAGACGGCGAGGGCGAAACGCCGGAGGGCCAGGACGCCCCAGAGGGAGAGGGCGCAGACGGGGAGGCCGCAGCCCAGGGCGCAGTCGCCTTGGATGCAGAGCGCATCACCATCAGCGCCCCTGGGGACAGCAAGCAGCTCACCCTCAACGGCGCCGCCGGAGAGGTAAAATGGACCTCGGAGAGCAACACCATTGCCACGGTGGATGCCCAGGGCCTTGTGACCGCCGTAAGCGTTGGCGGAACCACCATCACGGCCACCCATGAAAACCAGACCTATACCTGTGAGGTCCGCTGTGTCTGGTAAGTGAAACGCTTTTTTATAAAATTCCTTATGGTTTTTACATAGATCGATCCAATCCTTTTGATTGCATATAAAAACGGCCTGGAAGCGTTCCGTTGCTTCCAGGCCGTTGTGTATTTGGGGCTGCTTTTACCCCTCAGGGGGTCCACTCCAGTTCGCCCCGGTCCAGGATGGCTTTCCCGGTGCTCCCATGGAGCAGACGGAAGGCCGCTTTGCCCGGAGCCAGGGTCCAGAGCTGGAGGCAGATGGGACTGTCCGGATAGAGCACCGTTTTCATGGCCGCGTACAGCCGCCCCAGCCGTTCCGGCTCCTTGGGGAAGAGCTGGGCGGTGGCCAGGCGGCAGACGAAGCCCAATGCGCACAGGTCATGGACCACCGGGCCTTCCAGGCCCATGGCGCGGATGGTCTCCCGGTCGATGTGGACCAGGTTGGTGTCGCCGGTGAGGCGGTAGAGCAGGTGCTGGTTGGCCGCTATGTGGGCGTGGACGGTATGGTCCGGGTCCCGCTGGGGAATCCAGCTCTCCCGCCGGGGGGCGCTCTCGCCGCCGAAGCCCCCCAGGGAGGGGAAGAGCGTGGCGCAGCGGTTGGTGCACAGCAGGTTCCCCGCGCCGTCGTAGACCTCCACCTCGGAGCGGGCGATCATCCCCCGGTCTTTTCCTCGGTCGTAAAGGTTTTTTAGGACATCGCGGTAGGTGAAGCTGCCCTCGAGCGCCGGGATGGGGCGGTGATAGAGGAACTCATAGTCGAAGTTGACAAAGGGCTTTTCGGGCTTGAGCCGGTCGGTGAGGATGGCCGGGATGGACCAGGGTTTCGGGGTTTTGGGGGTGACGTTGAGCGTGCTCCAGTAGGGGGTGACCCCGAAGGTGGGGATGACTTGCAGGCTGCGCTCATACGTGTACTCCGGCTCCTCCCAGCCCGCGCCTACGGCTAGGGCGTAGAGGACGCAGTCGCGCCAGGTGTAGTGCATCGTTCGCCAGGGGGTGGCGAGGTCGGGGGGGATGGTGTTTGGCATAGGGATCTCCTTTCAAAAGTCATGGCATCGATCCTGTATCAAGGGACGAATGACCGGTGACCGGCTTGACGCACCCTATTAAATAGGGTATAATCAGAGTGAGGTGACGAGGATGACACGGATTTTCCTAGAATTGCCCTCCTTCCGGGCGCAGTGGAAAGAGATGGGCTGTACCGACACAGACCTGCGCCGGCTCCAGGAGGAGCTTTTGGCCAATCCCTGCGCCGGCGCCGTCCTGCGGGGGACCGGCGGCGTGCGCAAGCTGCGCTTCTCGCTGGAGGGCCGGGGAAAGAGCGCAGGGGCCCGCGTCATCTATGTGGATTTCGTGATCCATGAAAAACTGTATCTGCTGACGGCATATCCTAAGAGTGAGAAAGACAATCTAAGCAGGGAAGAGCGAAATGAACTGAAAAAGCTGGTGGGATATCTGGCGTCCGAGTTGGAAACAAGGAAAAAGGAGTGAGCCTCATGAGCGTGTTTGAAAAAATCAAGACCGGTCTGGAGGAAGCCATCGCCTACGAGCAGGGGACTCTCCACGCAAAGGCGACGACGCTGACCATCCAGCCCGTCAGCCACTACGACGCGGAGGAGATCCGCGCCATCCGTCTGCGCACAGGTCTGACCCAGGCCGCCTTTGCCGCCTTCATGGGGGTGTCCGTAAAAACCGTGGAGGCATGGGAGGCCGGCCGGAATCAGCCGATTGGTTCGGCTTGCAGGCTGCTGTACCTGACCGAAAGTGACCCCGCCTTTCCCCAAAAAACGGGGATCGTTGCGCGTTGAGGGCTGCAAAAAAGCAGCCCTCTTTTTTATCCCTTCCGGAACGCCTCCAAGGCCTGCCACCGCTTCTGCATCACGGCGCGGCCCATGTCATACACCGCCTGGATTTTCTCCCGGTCATGCTCTACCTTCCCGATCTCCAGCGGCACCTCCGGTCGGATCACAAAGATCTCCCCCTGGCGCTCCCGCTGGCGGAGATAGGCTATGGTCTCGTTGTACGCCTCGTGGCGGTGCGCCATGGTCTCCAGCAGCTTCGGGTATCTGCGCAGCGCCGCGCGCATCATGGGCATGGCCCGGTTGCGCTGCTTCACAAAGCCCATGGGTTGGGTCAGCACCACGACGTTTTTGGCAAACCCCAGCTTCTCCGCCTGCCGCAGCGGGATGGAATCTGCCATGCCGCCGTCCAAGTAGCGCCGCCCCTGGATCTCCACCGGCTGCGCCGCCAAGGGCATGGACGCGGAGGCGCGGATCCACTGCAGGTCCTCCGCGCCGCCGTCCAGGCAGTTGTGATAGACCGCCATTCCTGTCTCCACGTCCGCCGCCACCACATAAAAGTCCATGGGGTCTTTCCGGTAGGTCTCCGCGTCAAAGACATCCAGCTGGTCCGGGATCGTCCGATAGCAGAACTCTGTTCCGTAGAGGTTCCCGGTTTTGAGGAAGGAGCGCAAGGAGCAGTAGCGCGGGTCTTTGCAGAACCGCAGGTTATACCGCAGCACCCGTCCCGGTTGATGGGATTTGTAATTGCACCCGAACACCGCCCCGGCGGAAACCCCGATGATGCCGTCATAGCGCACCCCGCGCTCCATCATCACGTCCAGGACGCCCGCGGTGAACATCCCCCGCATGGCTCCGCCTTCCAGTACCAGTCCGCGCTTCATTGCCGGTCCCTCCTTGGTCAAAATTCCTCTCTATCCTACCACCTGGGGCATTTTTTGTAAAGAGCCTTACGGCCCTATGGGCTGGAGGGTCAGCTGCCCTTGGCGCTGTCCGTCCAGGTAGAGGTCCAAGGCGATGGGGAGCGCCTCGCTGCTGTGGTCGCCAAAGGTTCCCCAGTAGAACCATAGGCCCGTCTCGTCTCTGTGGGCCGGGTCGAAATAGATTGCTTCTGTTTCGTCGGGACCGAAGCTGTAAGAGACCTCCCCCTCTCGGCTGGCGCTCCCGCCCTGGGGGTCCGGCCGGCGGAGGGCGGGCCGCTGGGTCCCGGGGGCCCAGGGGGCGCAGGAAAAGGCCACCGTCCCTTGGGGGACCTCCTCCTGGAAGCGAAACTCGATCCCGCTGCCATACTGGTGGATGAACTGCCCCCGGGTCTCCGGCGGGACGGCATCGACCATCCACCAGGACGCGGGTTGTGTGTCCATCCAGCTCTCCGTCTGGGTCCAGACCCGGACCTGGAAGCCCTCCCCTTCCCCTTGGTGGGTGAGACGCACTTCCCCCTCGTCCCAGAGCAGGCGGGGCGCGGGGGTTTTGGAGAGCCAAAATGCCTCCAGGGGGCGCACCACCCAGCGCGGGCCCTCCCGCTCCGTGCGCAGGCGCTGGTAGGCGTACCAGCGGGTGGAGCCGTCCCCGTCGGGGGAGTCCAGCAGGTGCAGCGCCAGCAGGCCCTGGTATCCCCCGTCCTCTGTGGGGGTCAGGTTGTATAGGACGTAGTCGCTGCCGTCATAGAAGGAATAGGGAACGCCGGACAGCGCCTTCCATGTCGGCAGGTCCCCCTGCTGCATTTCCTGCCACCGCGCGGCCAAATCCCCCTGTTCCTCCAGGGGGGCGCACATGGCCCGGTAGGACAGTACCAGGCGGTGATCCTTGCTGTTCTGCGCCAGGACCGCCTTGGCGTAGGTATCCAGGGCGCCGTCGCTGGTGGTGCAGTAGGTGGTCCGGGCACAGGCCAGGTCCCAGGCGATGGAGCGGGATGGCTTCAGGTCTGCGATTTGGCTGGCGTCACTGGGATGCCCCGCCAGCAGCGGCACGCCGATCACCAGCACTATGCACAGGGACACCAAGTCCATCCCCGCCGGGTATTTCTTGAACCGGACGATGGCCTCGATGCGCCGCCGGATGTTCCGCCTGCCGTTGGCGATGGAGCTGGTCCCGGGGAAGCAGGCGTACCGCTGCTCCGCCATGGACAGGAGGACGCGGCCGTACTCCCGCCGCTGCTCCCCTTCCAGGCGCTCCAGGACCCGGTGGTCGCAGAGGGTTTCCAGGTCGTTCCGGGCCAGGCCGCAGCAGAACCACAGCAGGGGATTGCACCAGTGGAGGCAACGCAGGCAGCAGATCACCAGTCCCCAGGCGGCATCGTGGTATTTTAAGTGGAGCAGCTCGTGCAGGAGGATCATTTCGTCCTGGACGCCCTCCGCCGGCAGGGCCAATACCGGACGGAACACCCCGCACACAAAGGCCGAGGACAGACCGGGGACTTCCACCGCCGGACAGCTGGGCAGGCCGAATCGCTCCGCTGTCTGCTGGACCACGGGGTTTTCCTGGGGGCGCAGCTGCGCCAGGGCGCGGCGCAGGAGGAGGCAGCTCCAGACATAGCGCAGCAGGAAGAACAGCACCCCAAGCACATAGACGGCGTAGAGCCAAGCCTCCGGGCTCTGGGGCAGGGCGAGGTTTGGCAGGGGGATCGGGGCCGTGACTTGGGCCAAGGCCCCATATTCTCCGGTGAAGGCGGTACGGGCGGCCTCCACCCACCGGGCCCAGGGGACCAGGGACCAGCGTCCGCCCAGTCCCGCCGGGCACAGCAGCACCAGGCCCAGCACCCCCCAGACCCCGAACTGCCAGCGGGGGGAGAGTTTATCCCGGAACAGGGCCTTCAAAAGCAGCAGCAGCGCCGCCGCGCTGGAGGCGGTGAGGGTTTGTAAAAGCAGGGTCCAGAGATCGGTCATGGCGCTTTCCTCCTACAGGTGTCGGTTGTTCTTGGGATAATACTACACCTGTCGGCGGGTTTTGTCAAGGGAAGGAGGTTCTGCGCTGGTTTTCACAACAAAAAGCAGCCTCGGAAAACGAGACTGCTTTTTCCCTCTGTGCTCACATTCTCTCCCCCTTGACTCAAAATTGACTCGGGGAATACCTGACGGTCACTACGATCACGTCCTTAGCCGTTTCATCAATGCGGTAGATGACAGTATAATTCTTTACCAGCAACTGTCGATAACCCTTGCCCCCATATGCTCCAGTTTTCCTCTCCGGGCAGCGGTACGGCATCGTTTCCAATGTGAAAATCGCTTGTTCCAGGGTCTCTACCAAGGCAAGGGCCGTTTTAGGCTCTAACAGTGTCCTGGCAATATAGGCATAGATACCATTCAAGTCCTGTAAGGCTCGATTCATGATCTTCACATGGTAGTTATCCAAAATGTTTCCTCCTCAAAGAAGAAAGCGCCGTTCTGGCATCGTGAAGCTCTCCCCCGGCGGAAAATTCAGCCTCCGCTTCCGTGATCGCCTGATCCACCGAAAGCGTTTCCAACAGCTCCTCATAGGTTTCGATGCTCATGACGACCAAATCGCCGTATCCGTTTTTCGTAATAAAAACAGGCTCCCGGCGGGCATGGCACAGGTCCGAGATCTCACTCGTGTTCCTCAGGTCGGTAATCGGTCTGATTTGAGGCATGGTACCCCTCCTTCCTTGTGCATAATAATAGCATAATTCAATACAAAATACAACGGCTAAAAGAGCGGCCTAGAAAAGAACGGATGCCGGCCAAACCCCTCCGGCGGTCCCGTCCCGGGCCGCTGCCGCCGTTTCCTCCTGCTTGACAGAAGGCCAAAAACAGTATATGCTAAAGGGTAGAATCGCGTATTTTTGGAAACCCTTTCTTCATATAAGGTAACAAGGAGGTCCCCCATCATGCTGCTGCGCGTACTGGCCGTAGGCGACGTGGTCGCCCGGCCCGGCCTGGACTGCCTGACCCGTCACCTGCGTCCCCTCCAAAAAGAACATCAGGTCCACTTCACCGTGGTCAACGGCGAGAACGCCGCCGGCCTGGGCCTGCTCCCCCAAGACGCCGAGGAGCTCTTGGACGCCGGCGCCGACGTCATCACCCTGGGCAACCACACCTGGGGCAAGGCCGCCATCCAGGACTACCTGGACCGCAGCCCCTCCATCCTGCGTCCGGCCAACTACGCCCCCGGCCTGCCCGGACGGGGCGCGGGGGTCTATGACGGGCCGGAAGGGCTGCGCATCGCCGTGCTCAACCTCATGGGACGCTATCAGATGGACAGCAACCTCTCCTCCCCCTTCCGCGCCGCCGAGCGCATCCTGGAACAGACCCAGGCCGACGTCTTCCTCCTGGACTTCCACGCCGAAGCCACCAGCGAAAAGGGCGCCATGGCCTGGTATCTGGACGGACGGGTCCAGGCCGTCTGGGGGACCCACACCCACGTCCCCACCGCCGACCCCCAGATCCTCCCCCAGGGCACCGGCTTTCTCACCGACCTGGGGATGACCGGCCCCGCCCAGTCCATCCTGGGGGTGCGGCCGGGGGACTCCGTCAACCGCTTTTTGGGCGGCCTGCCCCGGCGCTACGCCGCCGCCGCCGGCAAGGGGCAGATCAACGCCGCCCTCTTCACCATCGATACCCAGCAAGGCCGCTGTGTCAGCGTCCGGCGCTGCGATCTGTGGGAATGACCCCCCAGAGACCTAGATAGAAAAAGGAGGGATCCCTCTTGCTGACGTTTTTACACGCAGCCGATCTCCACTTGGACGCCCCCTTCCTGGCCCTCTCCCCGGAGCAGGCCGTGGAACGGCGGGCCGAACAGCGTCAGCTGCTGCGCCGTCTCACCGAGACCGCCCGGCAGGCTGAGGCGGACCTGGTCCTCCTCAGCGGCGACCTCTTCGACCGCCAGCGCCTGCGGCCCGAGACCATGGAACAGCTCTACGACTGCTTCGAGAGCCTGGACATCCCCGTCTTCCTGGCCCCAGGCAACCATGACCCCTGTCTGGCCACCTCCCCCTACCGCACCAGACCCTGGCCGGACAACGTCCACATCTTCACCCAGGACAGCCCCCAGCGCATGGCCCTGCCGGAACTGGGGGTGGTGGTCTACGGCGCGGCCTTCCGCAACGAACACCGCGGCACCAGCCCCCTGGCCGAATTCCGCGCCCAGGACCAGGGCCTCATCAAGCTGGGCTGCTTCCACGGGGAGGCCGGGACCTCCCAGGGCCATTACGCCCCCATCCCCTATGAGGACATCGCCGCCTCGGGCCTAGACTATCTGGCCCTGGGCCACAACCACACCGCCTCGGGCCTGAAGCGGGTGGGCCGGACTTTTTATGCCTGGCCCGGCTGCGCGGAAGGCCGGGGCTTTCATGAGTGCGGGGAGAAAGGCGTCTATCTGGGCCAGCTGGAGGACGGGCGGGTCAGCCTGGACTTCGTCCCCCTGGCCTCCCGCCGCTACCTCTCCCTGAAGCTGGACATCAGCGGCCAGGACCCCCAGGCGGCCCTGGAGGACGCCATCCAGCAGGCGGACGCCCGGGACCTGGCCCGGATCCTTCTGGTGGGCCGGCGGGAGCCACGGCAGCGCATCGACATAAAAGCCCTCACCGCCCTGGCCCGGGGGTACTTCTACAGCGCCAAGGTCCTGGACGCCACCGTCCTGGCCCAAGACCTCTGGGCCCGGTCCAAGGAGGACAGCCTCATCGGCTTCTTCCTGCGGGATATGCAGGACCGGCTGGAGGGCGCCAAAACCCCCCAGGAGCGCAAGCTGGTGGAATCCGCCGTGCGCATGGCCCTGTCTGCCTTTGAGGGACGGGAGGAACCGCTATGAGATTATGCAGCCTCACCGCCACCTTCGGCTGTCTCAACGGCGACACCCTGGAGTTCGGCCCGGGGATGACCCTCATCGGCGCCCCCAACGGCAGCGGGAAATCCACCTGGTGCGCCTTCCTGCGGGTGATGCTCTACGGCCTGGACACTCGGCAGCGGGATAAGCGGGGCAGCCCCGCCGACAAGAACCGCTACCGCCCCTGGTCCGGGGCCCCCATGGAGGGCCTGCTGGTGTGCGAGCACCAGGGCAAGCGCATCGAACTGCGGCGCAGCTCCCTGGGGGGCATCCCCATGGGGGAGTTCTCCGCTGTGTACGCCGGGACGGGACGGCCGGTCCCGGGGCTGACCGGGGAAAACGCCGGGGAATTCCTCACCGGCGTGGGCCGGGAGGTCTTTGACCGCTCGGTGTTTCTGCGCCACAGCAGCCTGGCCGTGACCCAGAGCCGGGAGCTGGAACAGCGCATCGCCGCCCTGGTGTCCACAGGAGAGGAGGACGTCTCCTTCTCCCAGACGGAGGAGACCCTGCGCCGGTGGCAGCACCGGCGGCGCTATCACAACTCCGGCCGTCTGCCGGAGCTGGAGGCCGAGGAGGAGGCCCTGCGGGAGACCTTGCAGGAGACCCTGGCCCTGCGCCAGGAGCTGGAAGTCCTGGAAACCCAGGCCCAGGAGCTCCGGGCGGAAAAGGAGCACTGGGACAGCGTCCTGCGCTCGGAGGCCTCCCATATGGAAAGTTTGAGCAAGCAGCGCTTCGCCCAAGCCTCTACGGAGCTGGACGCGGCGGAGTATAAAGTCCAATCCCTCCAGGCCCAGCTGGAGGGGGAGGAGGACCTGGACGAGGAGGGCATCCAGGACCTGGAAGACGAGATCGACGAGCTGTACCGCGGCCTGGACGGCCGGAAGGTACGCCAGCGGGTCCTGCTTTTGCTGGCGGTGCTGCTGAGCTTGGCGGCAGCTGCCTGGTACCTCCTGCCCCAGATGCCCGCCGGGTGGGACTTGCCGGTGCTGCCGGTACTGCCGGCGCTGGTGCTGGCGGTGCCCGTGGCCGTGGTGTGGCTGCTGGTGCTGCTGCTGGGCCTGTCCAAAGGGGCGGCGGACCGGCGGGACCGGGCGGACTTGGTGGAATTACAGGACCTCCTGGAAAACCGCCAGAGCCGCAGCCAGCAGGCCCAGGAGCTGGAAGCCGCCATCGCCCAGCGGGACCAGGCGAAACGCTATCTGGAGGCGGTGCGCCAGCCCAGCGCCCCCTACCAGTCCCCGGAGGCCGAGAGCTGCCGGGAGGACCTCCACGCCGCCCAGCGGGAGATCGCCCAGCTCCAAGGGCAGCTCTGCGCCCTGGGGGACCCGGCGGTGGTGGACGCCCAGCTGGACAATCTGGCCGAGGAGATCGAGACCTTACAGCAGGAGTACGACGCCATCGAGCTGGCCCGGGCCGTCCTGGCCCAGGCCGACGAGGCCCTCCACGCCCGCTTTTCCCCCAAACTGACCCAGCAGGCGGAGGCCTATTTTTCCCGCCTGACCCAGGGACAGTATTCCCAGGTGACCCTGTCCAAGGACCTGGACGTCAGCGTCCAGGAGCGGGGCAGCGTCACCCCCAGGCCCCTGGCGGTGCTGAGCCAGGGCACCGCCGACGCGCTGTACCTGGCCCTGCGCCTGGCCATGGCGGACTTGGTGCTCCCCGACCCCGGGGCCTGTCCCCTGGTGCTGGACGACGCTCTGCTGACCCTGGACGACGAACATCTGCGCCTGACCCTGGCGCTGCTCATGGAGCTGGCGGGGGAGCGGCAGATCCTCTTCTTCACCTGCCAGCACCGGGAGCTGGCCGTCTGCGGGAACCGGGTGGATGTGATCCAGCTGCCGGGGTTCAATCCCTGAGCGGCCAGCGTATGGCCGCGATCCAATCAATCAAAGGAGTATGCTATGTCTGACGAAAAAATCCAGGTCGCCGGGACCTCTGAGGACCCCGCCCCCCAGACCGAAGCCGCCGGGGACGGCGGCAAAAAGAAGAAAAAGAAAAAGGGCGGACCGGGGTCCGACCTTTACTCCTGGCTGCAGGCCCTGTCCTTCGCCATGGTGCTGCTGGTGGTCCTGTTCACCTTCTTCGGCCGGATCATCGGCGTGTTCGGCACGTCCATGGAACCGACGCTGCACGAGGGAGATATGCTGCTGCTGCAATGCGCGGGCTATGAGCCGAAGCAGGGGGACGTGGTTGTCCTGCACAAGGATTTCGGTGAGATCACCAGCCCCGTGGTCAAGCGGATCATCGCCCTGGAGGGCCAGAGCGTGGAGATCGACTACAGCACCTCCACCGTTTATGTGGACGGCGTGGCGCTGGAGGAGCCGTACATCCTCCAGGAGCCGGAGGGGCCCAACATGGTCCTGCCCTCCAACGAGAAGGAACACGGGACCTATTGGGAGGTCCCCGAGGGCTGTGTGTTCGTGATGGGGGACCATCGCAACCACTCTTCCGACAGCCGGAACGAGGGTCTAGGCCCGGTGGACACCCGGTATATCATCGGGAAGGCCCTGTATGTGATCGCGCCGCTGAACGCGATCCGCGCCATTGATTGAGAGGTGTTGGAATGCGGCTGGATAAATGGCTCAAGGTCTCGCGGCTGATCAAGCGGCGGACCGTGGCGAACGAAGCCTGTGACAACGAGCGCATCTCCGCCAACGGGCGGGTGGTGAAGGCTTCCTATGACGTGAAGGAGGGGGACGTGTTGGAGATCCGCTTCGGCCAGCGCACCGTGAGGGTGGAAGTGCTCTCGGTGGTGGAGCAGAAGGGGAAGGAAAACGCGGCCCTGATGTATCAGCAGCTGTGAGGGTTCCTCGCAGGGAGATAAAAGGCCGGCAGCCCGTTTGACAGGCTGCCGGCCTTTCATCGTATCCCGTTATCCCTGCAGCACCGCCTGATAATGGACCCGGTCCGTATCCCCCTCGGTGCTGATGAGCAGGACCCGGGCGCCGGCGTCCAGGCCCAGCGCCGTGCGCGCCTGAGCCAAGGCGGGGTCGGTCATCAGCGCCGCCAGAGCGCCGGCGGTCACCGCCCCGGATTCCCCGGAGACGATGGCCGGGTCCCCCGGCCCGGGACGGCCCAGCAGACGCATCCCCGCCTCCGTCACAGCATCGGAGCAGGAGAGGAAGGCGCTGGCGGCGGCCCGGAGCAGCGGCCAGCTGAGGACGTTCACCTCCCCGCAGCACAGACCGGCCATGGTACTGTTCATCGCCCCAGTGACGGCATGGAGGGTCCCGTCATCGGCGGCGGCGGTGCGGAAATGACAGTCCGCCGCCGCCGGCTCCACCACGATCACCTGGGGGCTTTGCGCCCCCCACCGGGCGGCAAAGTAGGCGGCCGCGGCACCGGCCAGGCTCCCCACCCCCGCCTGCAGGAAGAGGTGGGTGGGTTTCTCCCCGCCCTGCCGGGTCAGCGCCTCCTCGATCTCCCAGGCCAGGGTGGCGTAGCCCTCCATGATGCAGGCGGGGATCTCCTCATACCCAGGCCACGCGGTGTCCTGGATCAGGACATACCCTTTCTCTTCCGCCTCCTGGGCGGAGCGGCGCACCGCCTCGTCGTAGTTCATGGGCAGGATGTCCGCCTGGGCCCCCAGGGCGCGGATGTTCTCCAGACGCTCGGCCACGGTCCCGGCGGGCATATGGACCACCGCCTTCTGCCCCAGCTCCCTGGCCGCCCAGGCCACCCCCCGGCCATGGTTGCCGTCGGTGGTGGTGAGGAAGGTGATGGGGGCCTCCTGCCCCTCTTTCAGGCGCAGGAAGGCGCGCTCGTCAGCGGGGATGCCCCGCTTTTGGCACAGATACCGCCCCATGGCCCAGCTGCCCCCCAGGCCCTTGAAGGCATTGAGGCCAAAGCGTTTGGACTCATCCTTCACCCATACCTGGGCCAGCCCCAGGGTCCGGGCCAGGGCCGGCAGGGGATGTAAGGGGGTAGGGGCATAGGCGGGGATGCCCTGGTGAAAGGCGCGGCCCGGGGCCTCTCCCCAATGGGCGGGGACGGCGGCGGGGTCGCGGTGGGGGTTGAAAACGATTTTGATCATAACGATACGCTCCTTTCAAAAACACCCCCTGATGGATTCCATCAGGGGGCATTAGGTATTATGGATATGCAAACTGCCCTCAGACCACCAGCCCGGGCAGGAAGAGGGGCAGGTAGACGTAGAGCAGGAACACCACGATGAGGCCCAGCAGGTAGGGCGCCACCGACTTGGAGATCTTCTCGATGGGCAGGCCCGTGGTACTGGAGGCCACAAAGAGGTTGATGGCCACCGGCGGGGTGATCATGCCGATGGAGATGCCAATGGTGAAGAGGATGCCGAAATGCACCAAGCTCACCCCCAGGGCCTCCACCAGGGGCAGGAAGACCGGCGTGAGGAGGATCACTGCCGAGGAGGTCTCCATGAACACCCCGGCGATGAGGACGATGACGGCGATGAGCAGCAGCAGGATGTACTTGTTGTCCGACACCGACAGCACCGCCTGGGCGATCTGGGAGGGGATCTTCCAGTTGGCCAGGACCCAGCCGAAGACCCCGCTGCAGGCGATGATGATCATGATGATGGCCGAAGTCCGGGCGCTGCCCAGGAGGATCTGTCCCAGTTCCTTCAGGGTCATGTCCCGGTAGATCACAAAGGAGATCAGCGCCGCGTAGAGCACCGCCACCGCCGCCGACTCCGAGGGGGTGAACTTTCCGGAGAAGATGCCCCCCAGGATGATCAGGGGCATCAGGATGGCCCAGATGGCCCGGAGGAAGGTCCTGCCGATGTGGCGCAGGGTGTCCTGGAAGGAACGCTTTTCCCCCTTGGGGTAGTGACGCCGGTGGGCCTGGACCAGGGCGATGGAGATGAGCACCACGCCCATACACACCCCGGGAAGAAAGCCGTTGGAGAAGAGCTGGGTGACGCTGGGGCCGGCGATCACCGCGTAGAGCACCATAGGCACCGACGGCGGGATCACCACGCCGATGCAGCCCGAGGCCGCCACCAAGGCGGCGGAAGAGCTCTCGTCATACCCGCGCTTTTTCAGCTCCGGGATCAGGGTTGCCCCCACAGCGGCGGTGGTGGCCGCGCCGGAGCCGGAAATGGCCGCAAAGAACATCCCGGCGGCCACCGCCACGGCGGACAGTCCCCCCCGAATGCGGCCCAGAAGGGACTCGGCAAAGGACACCAGGGTCTGGCTCATGGCCCCCCGAGCCAGCAGGTCCCCGGCCAGGATGAAGAAGGGCACCGCCACCAGGGGGAAGGAGTCCGTGGAAGCAAACATCCGCTGGACCACGATGAGCAGGTTCACGTCTCCCGCCAGCAGCACCGCCACCCCCGCCACGGCAATGGCAAAGGCGATGGGCACCCCCAGCACCAGCAGCACCAGGAAGGTCAGGAAGAGGATGGCTGTCATAACTCCGCCACCCCCTCTGAATGCTTCCGGGTGAAGAGCTGGAAGATGGCGTCCACCACATGGACTTCCAGGATGGCAAAGCCAACGGGGATGGACATATACATATACTTCATGGGGATGCGCAGGGCAGGGGAGAGCTGATTGCCCTGCATCCCCATGTACTGGAAGCCATAGAAGATGGCAATGGCGCTGAACACGCCGCAGATCACATGGACGAGGACTTTTACCGTCTTCCCCGCCATGGGCGGCAGGAAGCCGTGGAGCAGGGTCACGGAGATATGGCCCCCGTGTTTATAGACGATGCCCGCGCCGAGGAAGGTGGACCAGACCAGCAGATAGCGGCACAGCTCCTCGCTCCAGGTCAGGGCCGTGAAGAAGACACGGCAGAGGATCTGAAGCCCCGTGATGAGCACCATCGCCGCCAGGATGACCACGCATCCGCCGCCGCAGACCTTGTCCAGGACATCGCTTACTTTATGGATGGCTCTTGCAAGTGGCATAGACCGTCACTGTCGGTTAGGACAGCGCCTCCTGGATGCGGGTGATGTATTCCTCGAACTCAGGGTGGGCATCGTAGACGGACTGAACGGCGGTCTGGAAGCTCTCCAGATCGGGGTTCTCGCAGACCTCCATGTTGTTGTCCTTCATGGCCTGGAGCTGCTCGGCCTCATGGTCGGCGGTCCACTGACGCTCGTATTCCGCGGCCTCCTGGGCGGCCTCCAGGAAGATGGTCTGGACATCCTCAGGCAGGCCGTCAAAGACCTGCTTGCTCATGGTGATGATGGCGCTGGCGTAGGCGTGGCGGGTGAGGGTGGCGTACTTCTGGGACTCCCAGAGCTTATAGGAATAGATGACGTTGATGGGGTTCTCCTGCCCCTGGACGGTGCTCTGCTGGAAGGCGGTCAGGGCATCGGACCAAGCCATGGGGACGGCATTGACGCCCATGGCCTTAAAGGCCTCGGTGTAGATGGGGTTTTCCATGACGCGGATCTTCAGGTCCTTCACGTCTTCGGCCTTCTCTACAGGACGCACGCTGTTGGTGAGGTTGCGAAAGCCCCGCTCGGCATAGGCCAGACCCTTGAGGTTGGCGTCCTCCAGGGTAGCCAGGAGCTCCTGGCCGATCTCGCCGTCCAGGATCTTATACACGTCCTCGTTGCTGGAGAAGAGGAAGGGCATATCCAGCACGCCCATGTCCTTGGAGAAGTTGACGAAGGGGCCGCTGGTGATGATGCCCAGCTCCAGGGTCCCCATCTGCATACTCTCCAGCAGGGTACGCTCGTCGCCCAGGTCACCGTTGGGGTGGATCTCGATGGTGTAAGCGCCTTCGGTGCGCTCTTCCACCAGCTCGGCGAACTTTTCGGCGGCGACCTGGAAGCTGTCGTCGGTATTGACGGTGGTGCCCAGCTTCAGGACGGTGGCCTCACCGGAGGCGGCGCCTTCGCCTTCCTCCTCGGCGGGGGCGGCGGGCTCGCCGCCGCAGGCGGCCAGGGACAGGCACATCATGCCGGCGAGAAGCAGGGCAAGGAAACGATTCTTTTTCATTTTTCAACACTCCTTTTTCACAATAAAAGCGACAAACGGCATACCGCCGCTGTCGGGTACTATGTTAGTGCAAATGGCATTTGATGTCAAGATAAAGTGTCAGATCTGTGGATAAAATTTTGAGAAAAAAGCCGGAAGTCCCCGTGTCCCAGGGGCTTCCGGCTACAAAAGTGCTTGACAGTTGTTAGTTTTACACAGTTTGTGTTTTGGGGGAGAAAGGAGTAACCGCCTGGCTAGCACCCCAGGCGGTTACCAATTTATTCCCGCAAAGCCTCAATACAGCTTCGCCCCAGCGGGGATGCTGTCATCCAGCATGAGCAGATTCAACCGCTCCTCCCCCCGCTCCTGATGCACCGCCGAGAGCAGCATCCCGCAGGACTCCAGGCCCATCATCTTCCGCGGCGGCAGGTTCACGATGGCCACCAAGGTCTTGCCCAGCAGCTCCTCAGGCTGATAATACATAGAGATCCCGGAGAGGATCTGCCGGTCCGTCCCGCTGCCGTCGTCCAGGGTGAAGCGCAGGAGCTTTTTGGACTTCTTCACCGGCTGGCAGTCCTTCACCTTCACCACCCGGAAGTCGCTCTTGCTAAAAGTCTCGAAATCCACGTCCTCCATAAACGGCTCCCGCTCCACGGCGGGCTGGGCCGCGTCCGCCTGCAATTCCTCCAGCTCCGCCAGGGCCTTGTCCAGGTCGATGCGGGGGAAGAGGTTCTCGCCCTTGGTGACGGTGACAGTCTGGGACAGGGAGCCCCACGCAGCGGCGCTCTCCCAGCTCTGGCAGCAGGACCCCAGCTGGGCAAAAAGCTTTTCCATGCTCTCCGGCATGAAGGGGGTCAGCAGGACGCCGCAGATCCGGGTGGTCTCCAACAGGTTGTACAGCACCTGGGATAACCGCGCGCCGTTGGCGGCGATGTCCTTGCCCAGGACCCAGGGGGCCGTCTCGTCAATATATTTGTTGGCCCGCTGGATGAGCTTAAACACCTCCGCCAGGGCGTTCTGGAACTGGAACTTCTCCATCTGCGCCTCATAGCGCCCCCGCAGGCCCGACGCCAGGGCAATCAACTCCCCGTCCTGGGCCTCGTCGGCCAGCTTCGCCTCCGGCAGGGTGCCGCCGAAGTATTTTACCGCCATGGCGGTGGTGCGGGAGAGCAGGTTGCCCAAGTCGTTGGCCAGGTCCACGTTGATGGTCTGGATCAGCAGCTCATTGGAAAAATTGCCGTCGGAGCCGAAGGGGAAGGTGCGCAGGAGGAAGAAGCGCAGGGCGTCCACCCCGAACTTCTCCGCCAGCAGGTAGGGGTCCACCACGTTGCCCTTGGACTTGGACATCTTCCCCCCATCCAGCAGCAGCCAGCCGTGGCCGTAAACCTTCTTGGGCAGGGGCAGGTCCAGGCTCATGAGCATGGCGGGCCAGATGATGGAATGGAAGCGGACGATCTCCTTGCCCACGAAGTGGACGTCGGCAGGCCAGTATCGTTCCAGGTCGTCATGGGCCTCGTTCTGATAGCCCAGGGCGGTCATGTAGTTGAACAGAGCGTCGATCCAGACATAGACCACATGGCCCTCGTCGAAGTCCACCGGCACCCCCCAGGAGAAGGAGGTCCGGGAGACGCACAGGTCCTCCAGGCCGGGTTTGATAAAATTGTTCACCATCTCGTGGACCCGGGACCGGGGCTCTAAAAAGTCCGTATTCTCCAGCAGGTCCTGCACCCGCTGGGCGTACTTGGACAGCCGGAAGAAATAGGCCTCTTCCTGGGCATCCTGGACCTCCCGGCCGCAGTCGGGACACTTGCCGTCCTTGAGCTGGCTTTCCGTCCAGAAGGATTCACAGGGCTTGCAGTATTTTCCCACATACTTCCCCTTATAGATATCCCCCTTGTCGTACATGGCCTTAAAAATCTTCTGAATGGCGGAGACGTGATAGCCGTCGGTGGTGCGGATGAAGCGGTCGTTGGAGATGTTCATCAGCTGCCACAGATCCCGCACGCCCCGGGGACCGTCCACAATGCCGTCCACGAACTGCTGGGGGGTGACGCCGGCTTCCTTGGCCTTGTCCTGGATCTTCTGGCCGTGTTCGTCGGTGCCGGTGAGGAACATCACGTCGCAGCCGGTGAGGCGTTTATAGCGGGCCATGGCGTCGGTGGCTACGGTGCAGTAGGTGTGTCCGATGTGCAGTTTATCGGAGGGATAATAAATGGGGGTGGTGATATAAAATTTCTGTTTCTCCATAGTGTGTAACCTCCAAACACCCGTCAGGGCGTGTCGTCGTTTTGCGGGGCTTGCGTCTCCTGGGGACAGCCGGCGCAGCCGCCCTGGGCGTCGGCAGAGGGACAGCCGGCACAGCCCCCGGCCGCGTCCTGGTCCTCTCCCCCGGCAGGCGCTTCCTCCTCCTCTTCCTCCGGGGGTGGAGGGGGCTGGGGGATGCCGTCGTTGATGGACAGGGCCATGCTCTGGGACAGGAAGAGGAAGGCCATGGCCAGGGTTATGGCCACGTCATACAGCGGCTGGCCGTCCCCCAAGATCATGATGCAGAAAGCCGTGGCCTCCCCGGAGAAGAACAGGGCCGAGGAGACGCTGCCGTTTCCAAAGCCGAAGCCGGCGGTGACGGCAGAGGCCAGCATGGCAAAGACCACCGCGAAGAGCGCCAGCATATACCGGTCCACGAAGGGGTCCTTGGCCCACTCCTGGTAGTTGGCCACCACCCAGAAACAGGCGGCGATGCCCGGCATGGAGAGCAGGTAGGGATTGGGCGCCTCCCCCCGCAGCATGGACAGGGCGATGAGGAAGACGGCGGCGGCGGCGATGAGGGCCAGGACACCCAGGATCAGGCGTCCCTCCCCCACGCTGGGCTGGCCCAGGATATCCACGGTCCTATGGGTGTAGGCCCACAGGTGGAGGAACCCGGCGGCGGCCATCAAAAACGCGCCGCCCAGGAGGGTCACCTTGCTGGGCAGGTCCGGGGGGGCGAAGGCGGCGGTGTAGCGCTTGGGGAAGCACTCATGCTTCCCGCCGCTGAGGAAGAACAGCGCCAGGGCCAGCACCACGCAGAACACCCACATGGGCACGCTGTAAATGCTGTCTCGGATGGGCAGGCCCGTGCCCGGCTCGAAGCCGCGGCGCAGGTAGATCTGCCGCAGCACCAAGCCCAGGATGCCCCCCGCGACGGATAGGATGGGGATATACCTTGCTTTTCTCATGTTGGTCTCCTTCACAGATTCAATAGGCCACGCCCCAGTAAATCATCTTTTTCGCGGCCCGGCCGCAGATGGGGCAGGTGTCCGCCAGGTGCTCCTGGGCGAAGGGGACGCAGCGGGAGGTCATCCCGGCCTCCTCCTTCATCTTCAGCTCACAGTCCAGCTCTCCGCACCACATGGTTTTGATGAACCCGCCGTGCTGGGCCTGGAGCTGCTTTGCCTCTTCCAGGGAGAAGGCGGGGAAGATGTGGTCCTCCAGGTTGCGCTTGGCCCGGTCGTACAGGCCCTGGTGGATGGCCTGGAGCGTTTCCGGCACAGCGGTTTCCAGCGCGGCCAAGTCGATAAAACGCTTCTCGCCGCTGTCCCGGCGCACCAGGACACACTGGCCCTTTTCGATATCCTTGGGTCCCAGCTCGACGCGCAGGGGCACCCCCTTCATCTCATACTCGGCGGCCTTCCAGCCCATGGACTGGTCGGAATCGTCCATCTTGGCCCGGATGCCCGCCGCCTGCAGCCGCGCCAGCAGGGCCCGGGCAGCGTCCAAAACCCCTTCCTTGTGCTGGGCCACGGGGATGACCATGGCCTGGATGGGGGCGATGCGGGGGGGCAGGACTAAGCCGCTGTTGTCCCCGTGGGTCATGATGATGCCGCCGATCATCCGGGTGGAGACCCCCCAGGAGGTCTGGTGGGGATAGTGGAGGGTGTTGTC
>JAAWAE010000020.1 GCA_022792035.1 Ruminiclostridium sp.
CCCCGGAGATGATGGTCCACCGCGGCCCCGCCCGGGTGTTCAACTCCGAGGACGAGGCCATCGCCCAGATCTACGCCAAGGCCATCCACCCCGGCGACGTGGTCATCATCCGCTACGAAGGCCCCAAGGGCGGCCCGGGGATGCGGGAGATGCTCAACCCCACCTCCGCCATCTGCGGCATGGGCCTTGGGGAGTCCGTGGCCCTCATCACCGACGGACGCTTCTCCGGCGCAACCCGGGGCGCGGCCATCGGCCACGTCAGCCCCGAAGCCGCCGCCGGAGGCAACATCGCCCTGGTGGAGGAAGGGGATATGATCTCCATCGACATCTCCAGCTGCAAGATCACCCTGGAGGTCTCCGATGAAGTCCTGGCCCAGCGCCGCGCCGCCTGGGTCTGCCCGGAGCCGAAGATCAAGACCGGGTATCTGGCCCGCTATGCCAAACTGGTCTCCTCGGCAGACAAGGGCGCGATCCTCAGCATCTAAATCCAAACGAGCGCAGAAAGGAAGATTGCTATGCTGGATATCAAAGTGACGAAAACCACCACGCCCAAGGCCAAGCCTACGGGCAAGCTGGGCTTTGGCCGGATCTTCACCGACCATATGTTCCTCATGAACTACACCCGAGGGAAGGGTTGGCACGACCCCCGCATCGAGCCTTATCATGACCTGACCCTCTCCCCTGCCGCCATGGTCTTCCACTACGGTCAGGAGATGTTCGAGGGTTTGAAGGCCTACAAGGGCAAGGACGGGACGAACTATCTCTTCCGTCCGGACATGAACGCCAAGCGCACCAACGACACCAACGACCGCCTGTGTATCCCCCAGATGCCGGTGGAGGACTATGTCCAGGCGGTGAAAGCCATCGTGTCTGTGGACCAGGACTGGATTCCTACGGAGCCGGGGACCTCCCTGTACATCCGCCCGTTTATCATCGCCACGGAGCCGTTTTTGGGCGTAGATGTGTCGGAGACCTTCCTCTTTATGATCATCCTCTCCCCCTCCGGGGCTTATTATGAAAGCGGCCTGGAGCCGGTGGGGATCTGGATCGAGGACGATTACGTCCGGGCCGTCCGGGGCGGCATGGGCTTTGCCAAGACCGGCGGCAACTACGCCGCCTCCCTGGCCGCTCAGGTGAAGGCCCACGGCGACGGATACTCCCAGGTGCTGTGGTTAGACGGCGTGGAGCGGAAGTATATTGAGGAAGTGGGGGCCATGAACATCTTCTTCAAGATCAACGGGAAGATCGTCACCCCCATGCTCAACGGCTCCATCCTCCCCGGGATCACCCGCAATTCCGTGCTGGAGCTGTGCCGCTCCTGGGGCATGGACGTCGAGGAGCGCCGGGTCAGCGTGGACGAGCTGCTCCAGGCTCAGAAGGACGGCAAGCTGGAGGAGTGCTTCGGCTCCGGCACGGCGGCGGTGATCTCCCCTGTAGGCAAACTGCGCTACAAGGACGAGGTCATGACCATCGGCGGCGGGAAGATCGGGCCGATCAGCCAGAAGCTCTACGATACCGTGACGGGGATTCAGCTGGGTGAGCTGGAGGACCCCTTTGGGTGGAGAGTCGTGGTAGACTAAGGATAGAGGCAAAAAGCCCTTGCCAGTATAAAAAATCGGCAAGGGCTTTTCCTATTTCCTTGACAAAGGTCCCAGGAAGAGGGTATAATAAAAAAACAGAAGGGCTGCCTGTCTGTGGCTTAGCCCTTTAAAGATGATAGTTTTTTAGACAAGAAACCGTCACCGGCCAGGGTGGCGGTTTCTGCCTTTAATCGGTATACTCACAGTAAATCCACAAAAGGAGCGAATCACACATGGACCAACTGGTATCCCGCCTGCTGCTCTACGGCGACTTAGAGGAGACAAGCATCCTGCGCCGCCTCTCCGCCCTCTTCCAAGACTGGAAGTCCGGCGGCCTGCCCCGGCAAGACCTGATCCGGGGCCTCTACCACCAAGTCAAGCGTCTGCTGGACTTGGCCACGGACTACGGCTTTGACGAAAACCTCTGGCAGAACTACCTGACCTTCCTGCTCATGACCAACGAAAACTCGTTCAGCCTCATCACCGAGCGCACCGGGAAGCTGGAAGGCTCCGTGAACCACTTCGCCAAGGAGGATTTCGCCGTCTTCCGGGCCCTCTTCCACTACGACTTCACGGCCCTGGAACGGGAGCTGGACATCGACTGCTTCTCCACCCTCTGCCATTACCAGGCCATCGCCAAGCACGAGCGCCGCTACAACAAGAACGTCAGCGAAAAGGTCCGCCAGCTCAGCCGCGCCCTGGCCCAGGCCCCCGACGAGGACGCCTTCTTCACCCTGGTCACCGACCACTACCGCCGCTACGGCGTGGGCCTGCTGGGCCTGAACAAGGCTTTCCGCATCCGCAGCGGTCCCCAGGGCGTGAAGCTGCTCCCCATCTACAACACGGACAAGGTGATGCTCCGGGACCTGGTGGGCTACGAGAGCCAGAAAAAACAGCTCCGGGACAATACAGAAGCCTTCCTGGCCGGACGCAGCGCCAACAACGCCCTGCTCTACGGCGACGCCGGGACGGGGAAATCCTCCAGCGTCAAGGCCCTCATCAACGAATACTACGACCAGGGCCTGCGGATGATCGAGCTCTATAAGCACCAGTTCCAGGACCTCTCGGCGGTGATCGCCAAGGTCAAGAACCGCAACTACCGCTTCATCCTCTTCATCGACGACCTCTCCTTCGAGGAGAACGAGGTGGAGTACAAATTCCTCAAGGCGGTCATCGAGGGCGGGGTGGAAACCAAAC
>JAAWAE010000021.1 GCA_022792035.1 Ruminiclostridium sp.
CATCACAGGGCCATCCACCCGGCCCATGTGCTCCCGCAGACGCTTTTTGTCCAAAGTCCTGATCTGCTCCAGCAGGATCACGGAATCCTTGGGCAGGCCGTACTGTCGGGCCGCCAGCTCGATGTGGGTGGGCAGCTTCGCCTTCCCAGTCTGGGAGGTAATGGCCGCCGCGATGACGGTAGGGCTGTGGCGGTTGCCGGTGTCGTTCTGCACGATGAGTACTGGGCGCACGCCCCCCTGCTCACTGCCCACCACGGGACTCAAGTCAGCATAAAAGATATCTCCACGCTTTACGCTATTATCCACAAAACTCACACTCCGCCGGAACTTAGTATCCTGCGTCACACAGAGCCAACTGCCCTCCTATGTAACGCGGTCACTATGATTCTCCCACGGAGGGGCGGTTTTATACCCGCTGCCGGGAAAAAACCGCCCTGGCCGGCGCGGCGAAGCGCGCCTCTCTCCTCGCTCCATCCTATGCCGGAGCGCCTTTTTCGGGAACTGTGTCGCTCAAAGGTAAATCCTAGGGATGCGCTTGGTGATGGTCACCAACAGTTCATAGGAGATGGTCACCGGCGGGATGGCCGCGGCCATTTCCACCGACTGCTCGTCCCGCTCATCGCTGCCGTAAAGGATGGCGATGTCCCCTTCCTTCACATCCGGGATGTCCGTGACATCTGCCATGCACATATCCATACAGACCCTGCCCACCACGGGGGCCTTCTGGCCGTGGATGAGTACGGTGATCTCGTTGGAGAAGGCCCGGCGGTAGCCGTCCCCGTAGCCGACGGGGAGCACCGCCAGACGGGAGTCCCGCGTCAGGGTGTGGGTCCCGCCGTAGCTCACCTGTTCCCCGGCAGGGACGGAACGCACCGTCCCGATCCGGCTCTTCAGCTCCAGCACCGGACGCAGGTCGCACAGGCCCGGGTCCATGGAGGCGTCGGGCAGGTGGCCGTAGAGGACGATGCCCGGGCGGACCATGTCCAGATAAGTAGCCGGGTAGAGCAGCGTCGCGGCACTGTTGGCGCAGTGGCGCAGGGAGAAGGTATAGCCCAGGTCCTCCACCCGCTTGAGGATATCCAAAAAGCGGTCGAACTGGTGCATGGTGACTTCCTCGCTGGTGTCCCCCTGGGCAAAGTGAGTAAAAATCCCTTCCGCCTTCAGGCCGGGGAGCTGCACCGCTTCCAGGATCTCCTTGGCGGTCCGCTCCATACAGGACTCGTGGCACAGGAAGCCCAGACGAGTCATCCCTGTGTCGCACTGGATATGAACCAGCAGCGTCTCTCCGGCCTTCTGGGCCTCGGCGGAGAGTGCTTTGGCGTAGTCCAGATCGTAGCAGGCCTGGGTGATGTGATAATGCAGCAAGTCCTTGGCGTACACTGCCGGGGTGCAGCCCAGGATCAGGATGGGGGTCTTGATCCCCGCCTCCCTCAGCTCAATGGCCTCGTCCAGGCTCGCCACTCCCAGGTAGTCTGCCCCCAGCTCCTCCAGCTTTCTGGCCACGGGGACCGCCCCGTGGCCATAGCCATCGGCCTTCACCAGCCCTAAAAACTTGGTCCCATAGGGCGTCAG
This sequence comes from Ruminiclostridium sp., assembly GCA_022792035.1. Lineage (GTDB taxonomy): Bacteria > Bacillota > Clostridia > Oscillospirales > Oscillospiraceae > Evtepia. The sequence continues at coordinate 1,573 of JAAWAE010000021.1, forward strand.
GTCCCGCAGGGCATGATAGTTGTGGGCCAGGTTCTCCATGGACACCTCAGCCCAAGTCCGTCTCATTTGTGCATTCATACGTTTTATTCCTCGATTCCTTTCTCCGCCCCCGGCTGAACCAGGGTGAAGGAGGAAAAGTCACAGCGCACCACCGTGCGGCCGTCGCTGCGCAGTTCTCCCTTCCGCAGAGTTTTTGTCTCTTGTTCAAACCATAGGACGCTCTCCAAGCCCTTCCCCGCCTGCTTTTCCGGCTCCCGGAACGTCAGGCGCAGGAGCGCCTGTCCGTCTATGGTCTCCTCCCCTGTATCGGCAATATAGCCGCTCTGCATGGCGGTGAGGAAGGCAGGCAGCGCGTCCAGGGGCGAGAGGCCGACCTCGTTGAGGGGGCCAGTCTCCAGGACTAACCCGTCGAACTCCAGGGCCGTCTGGCCCTGGGCTACATGGGCTGTGATCCCTGCCACCGACTCCGGAGCCGTGAGGACCAAGTCCAGACCCTGGGTCTGGTTCCCGGAGAACTCCACGGTATACTCATATACCCGCTCCCCATAGTCCGCCGTAACGTCCATGGTTCCGGCACAGCCCTCCATCGCGATGAAGTCCGTGCGAAGGGTCAAGGCCAGATCGTTCCCGCTCTCCCCGCTCCCGCAGCCGCACAGGGCCAGGGTCAGGAGCAGGGTCATCATTGGTATGCTTGTCCGTATCCCGCGCACAAGGCATCCCTCCTGTTTCCGGGCCCTCAGTCCATACACCCCCGGATGGCCTCCGGGATGCACCGGAGCAGATCACTGGGGGTCATGCCATACTCTCCCAGTGTTTCCGCTGCCAAATCCCCCGCCCGTCCGTGGAGCCATACCGCCGACGGGATGGCTCGTTTCGCGGGGATGCCTTGCCCCAGCAAGGACAGGATCATCCCCGCCAGCACGTCACCGCTGCCCCCCTTTGCCATGCCAGAGTTGCCGGTGGTGTTGACGAAGGTCTCCCCGTCGGGGAAAGCGGTAATGGTCCGGTGGCCCTTCCGCACCAAGACGCAGCCGTACTGACGGGCAAACGCCGCCGCCGCACCCTCTCGGTCGGGGCCAATGCCCTTCCCCTGCGTCAGCCGGAGAAACTCCCCGTCGTGAGGGGTCAGCACCGTCAGCCGGCCGCGTCTGGTGTCCAGGACATCTATATGCTCACTGACGGCGTTTATGCCGTCGGCGTCCAGCACCAGGGGCGGCTGGACCTTTTCCACCAGGCGGAGGGTCCGCACATCGGTTTTTCGGCTGCGGCCCAGGCCCGGACCGATGAGGACCGCGTCGCTGCCGTTCATTTTTTCCAAAAGCGCCGGGAAGGGCGGCACCGGGGCGGGCATGGCCTCCTGGCACTTCACCGCCAGCACCGGCCAGATCTCCTCCGGCACCGACAGGGACACCAGCCCTGAGCCCATCCGCACTGCCGCCTCACTGGCCAGGGCCGGCGCCCCGGTGAACCCCACACAGCCGGCTAAGATGTGAACCTTGCCAAACATGCCCTTGTGGCCTTCCGGGTCCCGCCGGGGCAAGCTTTCCCGGACAAAGGCGGCGTCTACTTCCTGCATCCTGTCATCCTCCTCTCAGCGTGGAGCAAGCGGTCTGCTACGGCTTGCTGTAGACCAGCTCCGCGAATGCTCCATATCTTCTCACATCCTCCAAGCGGAAGCGTTTGAGCCCCTCCGCCTGGGAAAACAGCGGGACTCCCGCCCCCAGCAGAACAGGGGCCACTTGGAGGATGATATGCTCCACCATGTCCTGTTCCAAGAGCGGGGCCAGGACGGTGTTCCCTCCGACCACCCAGATGTTTTTGTCCTGCTCCAGACCTTTGACGAAATCCACCGGATCACCGCTCACAGCGGTAAAACCTTCCTGGTCCAGAGCCGTGTGGGTGAAGACGATGTTTTGTGTGGTGGGATAGACGGTCGCAGGGTCTCCCATCTGGGCAAGCGCAAGGAACGTCCGCTTCCCCATCAGCGTGATGTCCATGCCGCGGTAAAAATCGGCATATCCGGTCTCCTCTGTCGTGCCGGTCTGGCAGAGCCAGTCTAAGCCATGGTTTTTGTCGGCGAGGTACCCGTCTAGTGTGATGCAGCCATAAAAGAATATACTCACGGATCGTCCTCCCTCCTGCCGCCCTCGGTCCCGCTGGCGCGGAATCAGGACAGTCCCTGTGAAAGCCTTTGCATCTGCCCTAATTATACGGTTTTCCGTCTTGCTTTTCAAGCCCTTCTGTGGTATAGTAAAAAAACTCCAAGAAACCGGTCTTCCGGTTGCAAAAAAGCGAGGAAAGGGAAAATAACGCGAAGAGGCCCTCAGAGAGGGACGGTCACAGGCTGGAAGCCGTCCCGGATGCCAAACGCGTTTGGTTCGCCCTGGAGCTTCGGCGGGGAAAGACGCCGGCGGTTCGTTCACCGTTATCGGACACACGTTCAAGTGCGCGCAGGCTCTGCGCGAAGCTCGGGTGGTACCGCGGAAGACCCTTTGCCTTTCGTCCCGTCAATGGGATGAGAGGCTTTTTATTTTTTGCACACATTCAAATCTTTAAGGGAGGAAGCAGGATGAAGGAACAACTGGAAAAAATCAAACAGGAAGCCCTCTCGGCCCTCATCGGCGCCAAGGAAAGCGCCGAGCTGGAGGCCCTGCGGGTGAAGTACCTGGGCAAGAAGGGTGAGCTTACCGCCGTTTTGAAACAGATGGGCAAGCTCTCCGCCGAGGAACGCCCTGTTATCGGCCAGCTGGCTAACGACGTGCGGGAAAAGCTCACCGCGGAGATCGAGGCCCAGAAGAAGAAGCTGGAGGAGGTCCGCCTGGAGGCCCGTCTGAAGGCAGAGGCCCTGGACGTGACCATCCCCGGCAAGAGCCAGAAGCTGGGCCACCGCCACCCCATGTATATCGCCTTGGACGAGATCAAGGACCTTTTCGTGGGCATGGGCTTCACCAGTTTGGACGGACCGGAGGTGGAGCTGGCCTACTACAACTTTGACCGCCTCAACGCCGAGGAAGGCCACCCCTCCCGGGACTGGTCGGATACCTTTTACTTCGATGAGAGCAGCCGGGTGATGCTGCGCAGCCAGACCTCTCCCATGCAGGTCCATGCCATGGAGACAAAGCCCCTGCCCATCCGCATCCTGGCCCCGGGCCGGGTGTACCGGAAGGACGAGGTGGACGCCACCCACTCCCCCATGTTTCATCAGGTGGAGGGGATGGTCATTGACAAGGGGGTCACCATGGCCGACCTGAAGGGCACCTTGAACACCTTGGCGGAGAGCCTCTTCGGAGAGGGCACCGTCACCCGGTTCCGTCCCCACCACTTCCCCTTCACCGAGCCTTCCTGCGAGATGGATGTCCAGTGCCACAAGTGCGGCGGCGCGGGCTGTCCCACCTGCAAGGGCGAGGGCTGGATTGAACTGCTTGGGGCCGGGATGATCCATCCCAAGGTCCTGGAGATGTCCGGCATCGATCCGGAGGAATGGTCTGGCTGGGCCTTCGGCATGGGCTTGGAGCGCACCGCCATGCGCCGCTTCAAGATCGCCGACCTGCGCCTGATCTTCGAGAACGACGTCCGCTTCCTGGAACAGTTTTAAGAGAGGAGAGAGAGAAGACTATGCTGCTGTCAAGAAAATGGCTCAATGAATTTGTCCCCGTGGACGCAGGGGACCGTGAATTTGCCGAGGCGATGACTCTCTCCGGCTCCAAGGTGGAGGTCACGGAAGTGGAGGGCCAGGAGGTCTCCAACGTGGTGGTAGGCCGCGTGACGGAGATTGTCCGCCATGAAAATTCCGACCATATGTGGATCTGTCAGGTGGATGTGGGCGAGGAAACGGTTCAGATCGTCACCGGCGCCCAGAACGTCTCCCAGGGGGACCTGGTCCCAGTGGCCAAGCACAACAGTACCCTCCCCGGCGGGGTCCATATCAAGAAGGGCAAACTCCGGGGTGTGGAATCCAACGGGATGCTCTGCTCCTACAAGGAGCTGGGGATGACGGACAACGACTGGCCCCATAGTGTTGTGGATGGCATTTTTATCCTGGAATCCGATCCCGATTTGAAGGCCCGAAACCTGAAGCCTGGGGACGATATCTGTAAAGTATTGGGACTTGACGACCATGTGGTGGAGTTCGAGATCACCCCCAACCGCCCCGACTGCCTGTCGGTGATCGGTCTGGCCCGGGAGTCCGCCGCCACCTATGACAAGCCCCTCACTTTACACCGGCCTGATGTAAAGGGCGGCGGGACAGGCAGTCTCCCCGAACTTTTGGACGTGGAGACCCCGGCAACGGACCTCTGCCCCCGCTACACCGCCCGAATGGTCCGCAACGTCAAGATCGGCCCCTCCCCCCTATGGCTGCGGGAACGTCTCCGCGCCTCCGGGGTCCGGCCCATCAACAACATCGTGGACATCACCAACTATGTCATGCTGGAGTACGGCCAGCCCATGC
>JAAWAE010000022.1 GCA_022792035.1 Ruminiclostridium sp.
CAGCGATTATGAAGCAAAGCTGAAACAGAGTGAGAACGTTCAGGAAGTAGGCAGCGCCGACACACTGACGCAAGCCCTGATTGACAGGCTTAACAGTAAGGTCTATATCATTCCGGGAGACCGGATCGAGATTGAATATGAAACGCAGGACTTTTAAGGAACAGAAAAACCGGGAAAGGAGGCATGAGCCAAGAATACAGTATTAAACAGCTATGGGCAGCTATACGGCTGCCCGGAAATCTCTCAAAAAAGTTATAAATTTTTTTGTCGTGGGCTTGACATACGGGTGCCGCAGATCGTGAGGAGAGAGGTCAGGCAGGCCATTGTTCTTCATGAAGCGTTTCACCCGCCGTGTGACTGAATTGGGATCGCGGGGCTTGAACACATCATCCTCTTTGGGGAATAAAAATGCTGTTTCAAGAATGGTGTTCGGATGTTGGGTTTGCGCTTGCTTCTTCAACTCCTGGAGCAAGTGAAGGGTCCCCGATATGATTGGAATTGTACGGATACTATTTGCGGTTTTCGGGGTATTGATGGTCACACCAGTTTCGGGCGTGTAGGAAATACTTCGTGCTATGGTAAGCGTACAAGCCTTTTCGTTGATGTCCCCCCATCGCAGGCCCATACACTCCCCGCGCCGTATCCCGGTCGTTATCAACAGCTGAAGGATACAACGGAAATCGAGCGGGCACGCAGGGAGGAGAGAGAAGAATTGTTTCGCTTGCTCCTGGGTCAATGCGTCAACGGGCCTTTTCTCTTTTCTGGGCGGATCAACCTTGTTCATGGGATTCTTCGCAAGCATCTCTTGTTTTTCGGCGTATCCAAAAATGAGGTTCAATGTGCCGTATTGATGGCGCAAGGATTTCGGGGAGAGGGGTTTACCCAGCTTACTTTTGTACTCCGTACGAAGATAAACAAGGTATTTTTGAATATCAAGGGGACCGATTTCTTGCAAAACTGCGCCGTTGAAGTAGCTTGTAATGTGCTTTGCCATATTTTGATAAAAGGCAGCGGTGGAAGGCTTATCGTTTCCGCTCTGGACTTGCAGCGGAAGCCAGGTGTCCTGAACGAAAGAAACGAAATCGTCTCTCCGCTTCTCCGGGGGAATGGCGTATGCTTGCCCTTTTGCCGCCGCTTCCTGCTCCTTTTGATATTCTGCTTTGACTTCCTGCTCCCAGGCATCAGCGGCCCGTTCTGCGGCCTTTCTGGCCTTGGAAGGGGTAAGCCCTTCTTGGGGTATCCATGTGGTGTACCGCCTCACTTGCTTGCCGCGAATGTCCCGCTCGATACAAGCGGTGAAACGATAGGATATAACCTTGCCGTCCTTTTTGTTTTCTCTGATGTTTGCCATTGATACCATCCTTTCCGATGTATCAAGGCATTCCAGCTTCGATTGCTGTCACTGTGCGCTTTTTTGTGCGCTTTTTGCTCGTTGAAGGCTGCTTGACGGATGGCTGGAAACAGAGAAAAAGCCTTGAACCTGTTGTGGCTCAAGGCTTTCCTGCATGGTCCGAGTGGCGGGATTTGAACCCACGGCCTCATGGTCCCGAACCATGCGCGCTACCAACTGCGCTACACCCGGATAACGGCCACGAGGGACGATGCCCTGCTGGAACAGCCGTGCTCTCTATTATACGAGCTGGAGAGCAGAATGTCAAGCGGTCTGCGGTATTTTTCCAGACCATTTGAAATTTGTGACTCCAAAGAGGGTGGGTATTTTTTGCATAAACGATCGCCCGCCCCCATACACATGAAACAAAGACCAAGAGAGGAGGCGCGGTACATGGCTGCGGGGAAGAAAAAAACGGGCCTGAGCCCAGGGGAAAAACGGCGGCTGCGGCAGCTGATGGTCTGCCTGATCCTCTTCGCCCTGGTGTTTGTGGGGCGGGGGGTAGAGCTGGGGCCCCTGTCGAGCCTATCCGACAAGGTAGGGGACCTGGTCCGGGCCAACACGGATTTTCAAGCGGTGTTCTCGCAGGTGGGGGAGTCCTTTTCCAAAGGTGAACCGGCGGTGGAGACCTTCCGCTCCCTATGGTCGGGATTGATGGACCCCTCCCCGCCGGACCAGGACGGGACAGAGACGAGACCATCCGGACAGGAGGAGGCTGCCCATGCACAAAGCACATAGCACGGGAGGATTCTGGCTGATCTTAGGGGCGCTGCTGCTGGCGGCGTCCCTTCGGGTCTTGTTTTGGTTTTTTGTGGCCAGCGTGGTCCACGAGCTGGGCCATTGGGCCATGGTCCGGACGCTGGGGGGACGGGTGGGAGGCTTCAGCCTCACCGGTACCGGGGCGGTGATCCGTCCCAGCCGGGAGCGCCTCTTCTCTTACGGAGAGGAGTGTTTGGTGGCGCTGGCGGGTCCCATGGCCAGCTTCCTGCTGGCCATCCTGGCCGGGATCTGGGGGACCCGCTTCGGCAGTGCGGACGCCTACCTGCTCACCGGGGTCAGTTTGGCCCTGGGCCTGTTCAACCTCCTGCCCATGGGACCGCTGGACGGAGGACGGACGGTCCGGGCGGCGCTGTCGTGGCTGCTGGGCCCGGACCGGGGAGACCGTCTCAGCGGGGGCCTGGGCAAGGCCGCGGCGGTGGGCTTAGCCGGGGCGGGAGCCTGGATCCTCCTCCACGGGGGGAGTTTCACCTTCCTGCTCTTTGCCCTGTGGCTGCTCCTGTGGCGGGAGGGGCGGGATGGATGACAGGACCCGGTAGTAGGGACAGATATCCTCATACTGCCCATCCTTGCGCCGGAATCCCCCGGGGATGGTCCCCAGCTGGACGAAGCCCAGGCGTTCATAGAGATGCCTGGCATGGATATTGCTGGCCACCACGGCATTGAACTGCAGGATACGGAACCCTAAGGCCCGTCCCTGGACCAGACAGTCCGCAACCAATGTTTCCCCGATGTGCATCCCCCGGCACTGGGCGCTGACGGCATAGCTGGCGTTGCAGAGATGTCCGCAGCGGCCTACATTGTTGGGGTGGAGGATGTACAGCCCCAGGACGCGTCCGTCCCGGGTGTCGGCGGCTACGGCGCTGTGGCTCTGTCCGGCAAAAAATGCCGCGCCGCTCTCCAGCGTCAAAGGCTCCTCCTGGGGGAAGGCGATGCCCTCTTCCACGACCTCGTTCCAAAGCGCGATCATTTCCGGCAGGTCCTGGGGAGCGTAGGGCCGGACGGTTATCGTTTCGATCATAGAGATCTCTCCTTAAAAATAGTATCGCAGTATGATTGTAGTCCGAAACGGGGCCTTCGTCAAGACGGCTCTCGACGGCCCGCCATTGCGGCTGTGAGAGGGAAAGCCGCTGTTCGTTGCGGAAAGTCCGCAAATATTAACACTCCGTTCACAGAATGCTTTTGACATTCTGGGGCAATGCTTCTATAATACTCTCTAGCAGGGCAGCCCTGCGGTGTCCATCCCGGAGCGGTTGGCAGGAAGACACCTTTTCCCGTCAAACGCTTAAAATGGGGTGGACCCCAGTTTCATCTGGAAATGATTTGACTTGAGACACAAGTGAGGAGGTCATGGTATGCAGCTGGAGCTGAGCAAAAAGGAATTCCGCCGTCTGCTGGATATGGCATACATCGGCAACTGGATCCTCAACTCCACCCGGGGAGAGGACCGGTTCCGGGACTACGATCTGGTGGAGAGCCTGCTCTTCGAAAAGGCCAGGCAGGAGGGCATGGGCATTTTGGCCGAGACCTATCTGGGGGAGACCGTGCCATCCCGGGCCTTTGTGGAGGGCGGCATACACGAGGCGATCATGGAGTATGAGAACAGTGTGTTCTTTGATATCCTGGCCGAGGACCTGGCCCGCCGGGATATGAACGACGCCCCCATTGATGAGAGCAATTACGCCGAGCTCACCCGGCGCATCGAAGCCTATATCAACGAGTTCGAGGAAAACGGGACCGATAACATCCTGGTGGACGTGGACAGCGATGCCTTTTAGTCCAGGGACGCAGTCCGCCCGGACCTTCTGGAAAGAGGAGGTCCGGGCGGTTTTTGCGTTTTGAAGCAGGGGGATCAGCGGCCCATGGAGACCAGCTGCCGGGTGGCTTGGGCGAGGGCCTGCGCCAGAGCGTCGATCTCCTCCCGGGTATTGGAGGGGGCGAAGGAGAGGCGGAGCATTCCGTCCCGGACCGCCTTGGAGAGGTTCATGGCAGCGTAGACATGGCTGGCCTGTCCCCGGTGGCAGGCGGAGCCGGAGGAGACGCAGATCCCCTGATCGCTGAGCCAGCGCACCACCACCTGGCTGGGGTAGCCGGGGAGGGAGACGGCGCAGATGTGGGGGGCGTCCCCTGGGGAGACGATGGTCAGTCCGGGCACCCGCTCTGTCAGGGTCTGGACGGCGTAGTCCTTCAGCTGGCGGAGATAGGACCAGTGGGCCTCCAGCTGCCGGGCGCCTTCCCCGGCGGCGTAGGCGAAGGCGGCGATCTGGGCGGTGGCTTCGGTGCCGGAGCGCAGGCCCCGCTCCTGTCCGCCGCCCCGGAGGAGGGGGATGGGCTGCAGGCCCTTTCGGATGTAGAGGGCGCCGACGCCCTTGGGCGCGCCGATCTTGTGACCGCTGATGGTGAGTAGGTCCACGCCCAGGTCCTTGGGGGTGAAGGGGAGTTTGAGAAAACCCTGGACGGCATCGGTGTGCAGGAGGGCGGCGGACTGCTTCTGCCGCAGGAGCTTTGCCGCCTCCGCCACGGGCTGCACCGCCCCGGTTTCGTTGTTCACCAGGAGCATGGACACCAGGACGGTATCCGGCCGCAGGGCGTCCTCCAGGTCCTGGAGGCGGATATGGCCTGTGGCGTCCGGGCGGAGGTAGGTGAGCGAATAGCCCTGCTGTTCCAGGGCCTTGCAGGGCTCCAGGACGGCGGCGTGTTCCACGGCGGTGGTGATGATGTGCTTCCCTCGGTGACGGCCCAGATGGACCGCCAGGGCCACCGCCCAGTTGTTCCCTTCCGTCCCGCAGGAGGTGAAAAAAAGCTCCTCGGCCTGACAGCCCAGGGCATCCGCCACCGTTTGCCGCTGCATTTTCAGGGCTTTGGCGGCGTCGGTTCCCAGGGCGTGGAGGGAGGAGGGATTGCCGAAGCCCTCCGTCATGGCGTGAAGGGCGGCTTGAGCCGCGCCGGGGAGGACGGGGGTGGTGGCGGCGTGGTCGAGATAGATGGTGGGCATGATGTGACCTCGTTTTCCATAAAAATCTCTCTCATTGTAGTGGTTTGGGGCGGGGTTGTCAAGGGGGGTCTGCGGGGCGAAACGCTGCCTTGCCCACCACGGCAAATTCTAAGCCAGTAAGCCCGCCCCAGCAAAAAGAGACCCCCGGAGACCACAACTCTCCAGGGGTCTTTCTTGGCTTTGGGGTAAGCCTGAGAAGTCATACTGACATTTATGAAAAAATCGGTATATCACGTTATTTCCTCGAACGCAAGAGAAAACTCCCGATTTTTTATCATGTCGAGCAAAACAGCAGCCCCAACAACCCCTGATACACCTGGGGCAGTGACAGCTTCCCCACTGCCGCCTGAGCGATCAGTCCCACAGAAGCCCGCTCCTCTCCATCCACATAGATGGTCAGCTCTCCCAGCTCCTGCCCCTGCTCCACCGGCGCGGGGACGGATTCCTCCAAGTCCATGGTGGTGTTGAGTTTTCCGGCGTCCTCCTTGGGCAGCAGCAGGGTCACCGTCTTCTCCGGCACCGGCTGGACCCAGGGCTGCTGGCCCAGGATCACCTCCACCGGATTCAAAGGCTCCGACGGCGCCGCCGTCACCAAGGTATAGGCGGAGAATCCATAGTTCAATAAGGTCTTAGCGGCCTCGAAGCGGTCGGCGCTGGTGGGGGACCCCAGGACCACGGCGATGAGCTCCATGCCCTCCTTCTCCGCCGTGGCAGACAGGCAGAAGAGGGCGGAGTCCGTGGACCCGGTCTTGAGGCCCGTAGAGCCGTTGTAGTAGCGGATCAACTTGTTGGTGTTGGCCAGCTGAAAGGTCCCGTCCCGGAGGGAATCCATCCAGATGGTGGTGTAGGTGCGGATATCCGGATGGTTCAGGATCAGCTCCCGGGACATGAGGGCAATGTCATAGGCGGAGGTGTGGTGGCCGTCCATGGGCAGGCCCGTGCAGTTTTGAAAGACGGTGTCCTCCATGCCCAGCGCCGCGGCTTTGGCGTTCATCTTCTCCACGAAGGAACTCTCGCTGCCGGCCAGATATTCCGCCATGGCTACGGAGGCGTCGTTGCCGGAGGCTACGGCGATGGCCTTGAGCATATCGTTGACGGAAAGCTCCTCGCCCTCTTTCAGGAAAACCTGGGAGCCTCCCATGCTGGCGGCGGCGGCGGAGACGGGAACCATGGTGTCCTTGCTGATGACGCCGCTGTCCAGGGCCTCCATGATGAGCAGCAGGGTCATGACCTTGGTGACGCTGGCAGGCTCCAGGGGCTGGTGGGCGTTTTCCTCGTAGAGGAGTTCCCCGGTGGTCTTTTCCATCAGGACCACGGCCTTGGCCTCCACATCCAGCTGGGCGGCGAAGGCGGGGGCGGCCAGGGAGAAGAGCAGCGCCAGGGACAGGATACAGACACAGAATTTTTTCATGGGCGGACCCTCCTAGAAAATAGACGTTCGGATATCCTCAGCCTATGCCCCCGGGGGCGGGGACAGAACGGGAGAAAAAGTTTCATCCCCCTCTTGACAAGTTTACTTATCAGTGCTATCCTATGCTTGTCAAGGAAACTTGGCGGCGTGCGCCTAAGATGTCAAGAGAACTTTGCATAGATAGGAGGATACCTATGGATAAGATGGAAAAGAACGAGATCCTGCGACGCGCCCAGGCACAGAAGGGTCAGGACGAGCGGGAGGCCCAGGTATACCAGCGCAGTCATTATGTCAGCATGGCGATGGGTCTTATCACCTGCATCGTGCTGTTCTTCATCAAAAAGATATATGCCGGGGAATCGGGCAGGGATGTGATGGGCTTGTACTTTACCATGATGGCCGCATCCTACTTTTACAAGTGGTATCAGCTGCGAAGGATCAGCGATTTGGTGTGGGCCTTGATCAGTGTGATCATCGCGGGGATGGACCTGGGGACCTATATCGTCCCGCTCTGCTTTTGAGGGGGTTTTATGGATAACGACCTGATCCTGCACACCAACCTGAAAGCCGCCCGGGCCCAGGCGGGGCTGTCCCAGGGGGAGCTGGCCAGTTTGGTGGGCGTCTCCCGCCAGACCATCAGCTCCATCGAGACGGGGCAGTTCAGCCCCACGGCCAAGCTGGCCCTGCTGCTTTGTATTGCGTTGGATAAGAAATTTGAGGAGTTATTCTACTTTTGAGGAGGAGCGGTCCTTATGTCTGCCAGAAAACGTGACGATAAAAAGTAAGATCAAAAAAGGAGGAAGCGCCATGACCAGTGTACAAAACGATCCCGGCGGGAAGTACATCCAGTATAGAAAGTTCCAATTTTTAGATATCTCGGACCAGCTTGTCCGCACCGAACTCACCCAGGAGCATCAGGACAAAATGGTCCCCGTGACCAACGACCCGGAGAAATCCCGGCAGTTTTTCGCCCGATTTTATAGCGATATCGCGCTGTCTCGCAGCCCTGTGGCGGACACCAAGGCTCAAATTGACCAGGAGAGCCAGGCTGTCATAGAGGGCTTCTTCGACGGCAAAGTGTCGGAGGAAACCCTCTCCGAGACGTTCCAAGACCTCTTCACCCGTTTTTCCACCGCCTGCAAGGAGGCGGGCTATCCTATGCCTCTGGAGACCAGGGAGGGCAATCAGGTGATGCTGGACAGCTTTTACAGCGAGTTCCGCCGCAAAATCCTGGACGAAGCCGTTCGGCGCAACGACCAGGAGGGCCAGCAATACGTCACCGGAGACATGAACGCCCAGCGCAACTGGAAGTATTATAATGCCGATTATTATTACCAGAGTGAAAAGGCACTCTCTGCTATCACCGACGGGGTGAACGAGCTGATCAAGGACCGGGCCTACAGCGGTTTTACCTTCCGGGATTATGCGGCGGAGGGTTTGAACCTCTATGATAATTTTAACTCTGCGGTTTCCAACAACATCAGCTTTGATGAGCAGTTTATTTTGGATTCCAAGAAAGCGCCGCCGGAAGGATTTCGGTGGTTTTACCAGTCCGGCGGGGACAGCGGGAGGGTCATCCAGGCCAACGGCCTGATCGTAACCGACGCCAACGGCAATGTGGAGGAGTATTATGACTACCGTCCCACGCAGTTCGACCCCAAGGACTTCCGGACGGCCACCACCTGGGCCAGCTATCGGGACGATAAGGGGACGGAGCACTTCATCAGCACAGATTTTTTCTATAACGGCACGAAGTCAGACCTGCGGAATCTGTCAGCCCTGCTGAACTTCACCGGCGGGAACAAGGCCCAGGACGCGGCGATGAACGACTTTTTGAAGAATCTGCAAGTTTACAGTCAGGGATATTTCTCCAGATTCCCCCAGGGCGGCGGTGTGAGCCTCCACGCATAAACAGGAAACCAACCTCTCCCACACGCACAGGCCGGGCCAGCATGGTAAATCCCGTTGGAAGCAAGCACCAAGCCATCGACGCAGAAGCACTTCCTAGATGGGGCAGGACCAATCCGAGAGCGGAAAAACAGCATCGAGGGAGAAGATCGAGACAGTTCGATCAAACCGCCCGGCCCCCCGTTCCGTCGGAGGACGGAATGGCTGACGGTTCCCGGGAGAACACGGTGGACCAGTACGGAAGGCAGAGCAGTCTCGCCCCGCGGTTCTTTTCGGTCCACTTTTCTTTTGAAGAAAAGTGGACAAGTGAAAGAAAAGAATCTGAAACAAAAGGACAAAAAATGCTGGATCCAAACTGGACCCAGCATTTTTGATATAGAGGAGGAAAACGGAGGGATTAAGGGAGCCGCTTCTTCAGCTCCTGCGCCCAAGCGGCGTAACGGGAGACCTTCTCCTGGCAATCAGCCTGATCCTTCCCCACCGCCAGCACATAGACCTTGATCTTAGGCTCGGTCCCGGAGGGCCGGACCACGAAAGTGGTCCCATCGGCCAGATGATACTTCAGCACGTCAGAACCCACCAGCGCCAGGGATGTCACAGCCCCGCTGGAAACCTCGACCTCGGTCCCGTCCTGATAATCCAGCCGCCGCAGCACAGGGGTCCCGGCTACCTCCACCAGGGGTTCGGCCCGCAGACTGGCCATGAGGGCCTTCCGATGGGCGATCCCCTCCAAACCAGGCATCATCAGGTTGACGGTCTCTTCCCCGTGATACCCATGCTTCTGGAAAAGGACTTCCAGGGCATCCAAAAGCGTCATCCCCTGGGCGGCATAATACCCGGCCATTTCGGTCAGCAGGAGGGCGGCGGTGACGGCGTCCTTGTCCCGGACATAATCCCCGATCATGTAGCCGATGGACTCCTCGTAGGAGAAGATCACATGGCCCTCTCCTTTGGCCTCCAGCTCGTTCTTCTTTTGTGCCATAAACTTAAAGCCTGTAAAGGTGTCATAGCTGCGCACCCCGCCGGCCTCGGCGATTTTTCGAGAGAGGTCCGTGGTCACGATGCTCTTCAGCGCCACGGCATCCTTGGGCAGCGTCCCCAGACGCTGATGCACTTGAATGATGTAATCCAGAAGCAGGGCGCCGGTCTGATTGCCGCTGATTTGGACATACCCGCCGTCCGGCCCCTTGACTTGGATGGCGACCCGGTCCGCGTCGGGGTCAGAGCCTAGGATGAAGTCGGCATCCACTTCCTTGGCCAGTTTTTCAGCCAGGGCAAAACTCTCCGGGGTCTCGGGGTTGGGAGACTTCACCGTGGGGAAGGTGCCGTCAATGACCATCTGCTCCGGGACGCAGTGCAGGCGCTTCACCCCCAGCTGTTCCAGAACATAGGGGATCTGCTGATAGCCGGTGCCGTGGAAGGGGGTGTAGACCATGGTAAAACGGTCCGCCACTTGGGCCATGCTGTCCTGCCCGTGCATCTGGGAGAGGACGTGCTGTAAGAATCGCTGGTCGGTCTCCTGGCCCATGAGGGTAATGAGCCCCTGGTCAAGGGCCTGCTCATAGGGGAGCGTCTTCACGCCGTCAAAGACATCCAGCTGCTCCATCTCCGCGGCCACGGCGGCAGCGTGCTGGGGCGGCAGCTGGGCCCCGTCGGACCAGTAGACTTTATAGCCGTTGTACTCCGGGGGATTGTGGCTGGCGGTGACGTTGATCCCGGCTATGCAGCCATACTCCCGCACCGCAAAGGACAGCTCCGGGGTGGGACGCATGGACGAAAACAACCGCACCGGAATCCCGTTGGCGGCCATGACACAGGCGGCCTCCCGGGCGAACTCCTGGGAATGGACCCGGCAGTCGTAGCAGATGGCGATGCCCTGGGCGGCGGCGGCCGGGCCTTCCTTCTGGATGACTTGGGCAAAAGCCTGGGTGGCGTGACGGATCACATAGACGTTCATGCGGTTCACGCCCAGACCCATGACCCCTCGAAGCCCTGCGGTGCCAAATTCCAAAAGGCCCAGGAAACGGTCCTCCAGCCCGGAGGGATCGGCCGCCAGGGCTTCCAGTTCCTGGCGCTCGGCAGGGGAGAGGGCGCTGCTGTGCAGCCAGCGGTCATAGTGTGCTTGATAAGACATAGAGAAAAAACTCCCTTCGCAGCTATTTGTGGTATCGTGTGCCCTTCAGGATCTGAAAGGCCCGGTAAATCTGTTCCAGCACCATCACCCTGGCCAGATGATGGGGGAAGGTCATAGGGGACATGGAAAGCCGCAGCGCCGCCGCCGCTTTCACCCTGGGGTGCAGTCCGAAGGAGCCGCCGATGACAAAGACCAGCTGGGAGCAGCCGGCCACGGTCCAGTCCGCCACCTGCTGGGCCAGAGCCTCGCTGGACAGGGCCTTCCCCTCTACGCAGAGGGCGACGAGCTTCGCCCCCCGGGGGATTTTGTCCAAGATCCGGCTGGCCTCCTTCTCCAGGGCGGCGTCCACCTGGGCGGGAGAGGGGGCGTCCGGCAGGCGCTCCTCCGGCAGCTCCGTCACTTGCAATCGGCAAAAGGCCCCCAGGCGCTTTTCGTATTCCGCGCAGGCGGCGGAAAAATGCTTTTCCTTCAGCTTCCCCACGCAGAGGACTTGGATGGTGAGCATGGCGGTCCCTCCTGATGTACGGCGCCTATGGAATGAGAAACCCGGACGGCGGGAAAGGCCGTCCGGGTGCGTGTGTTGGGAGAGGACGCCTTAGCCTACGCTGTTGCGCCAGTCTTTGTCGGGGATGGTGCGGCTCTGGATGTCCGCGCCCAGCTTCTGCAGCTTCTCCACGATGTCCTCGTATCCCCGCTCGATATAGTAGACATGGTCCACCTCTGTGACACCGGAAGCGGCCAGACCCGCCACAATCATAGCGGCACCCGCCCGCAGGTCGCAGGCCCGGATGGGCGCGCCGGTGAGCTGGGTCACGCCTTCGATGACGGCGATCTTCCCGTCCACCTGGATCTTGGCGCCCATGCGGCGGAATTCGTCGGCGTAGCGGTAGCGGTTGTCCCAGATGCCCTCGTTGAGGATGCTGGTGCCCTCCGCCAGACAGAGGACGGCGGCGATCTGGGGCTGCATATCCGTGGGGAAGCCGGGATAGGGCATGGTCTTCACATTGGCCCGGGTGAGCTTGCCGTGGCGGCGGACGGTGAGGGAATCCCCATCCTCGTCCACCTGCACGCCCATCTCCACCAGCTTGGCGGTGATGCAGTCCATGTGCTTGGGGATGATGTTGTTGATGCGCACCTCGCCTCCGGCGGCGGCCACGGCGGCCATATAGGTCCCGGCCTCGATC